>JBPPMB010000224.1:0-26562 GCA_051305855.1 Desulfuromonadales bacterium | reverse complement strand
CTTGGGAAATCCAAGCGAAAATTCGGCTGAACGAGGGCAGATTTTGTCGATTTTGAAGGTTAATAGTCGTTCTATTGACCAAGAAAGCGGCGAAATATGACCCGTTCGGACGGATTTGCAGCGGATTTATTCCAAGTCCGACAGACTCCTAGAGGGTAACAAGATCGATTTCCGGCGGATCGAGCAGTGCTTTTTTTACGGAACATTGATCGGTGGCGCGAATGATGGCACTGCGATACTTTTCCGGGAAGCCATCCGGCAGATGCAGTGTTATTGCCACCCGGTCAAGTCGCTTCGTTTCAGCATTACGTTCGTTGCTGAGTTCCAGGCGCATTCCGGTGGTCGGCAAATCTCGTTGCTGGCAGAAGCGCAAGGCAAAGAATCCGGCACAGGTGCCCAGTGAAGCAAGAAAAAGGTCGAAGGGTGAGGGTGCCGAGTTCTGCCCGCCGTTTTCTTCCGGTTGATCCGTGCCAATCGCAAACCCATTGTATTGTGCGTTGACTTGAACGCCGCCCGGGAACGTTATTTCCATCATGATGCAAGTCTCCACTGTTTTTCGTGCAACCCGCTGTAACCGCTGGGGTTATCAGTAACCATCGCATGCCGCCATCCCAGGACAGGATGAGGTATGACGCCTGATCCCGATTATAATCCCAGTATGAGGTTTGTCAAAATCTGATGATATACAGTTTTTCTCTAGCGTCGGTATGATCCCACGTAAATCGCAGAGAGGATAAGCAGGACACCGAAGACTTCACTTCCCCCTGTTGGTCGCGAGAAGAAGAGTACATCCCAAACGAAAGCGAGTGCCGGTTGCAGGAGGAGGAAGAGGCTTGTGATGGTCGCGGAGGTGTGTTTGATAGCTGAAGAGATTAAAGACCATCCGACCGTGGTACAGATAACCCCTGCACTGACCAAAGCCCAGAAGGATGTGGCGTCAGGGATGGCAAAGGAAGAACCTGTCATAGGAGTGATGAAGCTGAAGAAAGCCGTGCAGGTGACTGCAATGACAAACATTGCTGAAACACCGCTTACCTGTTGATGGTTCATTGCACATTTAAGCAACAGGATGTAACTGGAGTAAAAGGCCGCCGTTCCGACCCCGAAGAGAATGCCGAGACGGTAGCCTTCGTTCAGAGAACTCAAACCGATCCCTGTGATGAAGAGCATCCCCAATACAGCCATCAGGATCGCGGTCTTGAACATCCGGCTGATTTTTTCTCTGAACAGAAGGCATGAGAAGATCGCCGTGAAAAAGACCTGAAAATTTCCAATGAGGGTCGCAAGCCCTGGCCCCACATAGTGGATGCTGCGATGCCAGCACATGAAATCAAAACCCAGAGAGAGGCCACAACAGACCAGCAGCAACAGAGTCTTGCGATGCATGAGCAGGCTTACACGTTTAATCTTTAATAACAGGAAAAGAGACAGGCCGGCAAACAGCATGCGGTAAAAGCCTGCGCTGTCGGGGGAAACGTCTGCCAGTTTTATGAAGATAGGAGCAAAGCTGATGCAGACAGAGCCTGTCAGCAACCAGAGCAAGGGGCGAACAGGGGAGGCCGGCATTGCGGTAGACATGTCGCTTTTTCCTAAATTCAAGTAATTTTCGTCCGGAAACGGCCCTTTTCCGCAATTTGTCACGGATTCGGTTGCTCAGACTGGTTGCCCAGCTGCCCGTATGACTCAACCTTGTCGCTGACCAGATGAACGTAGTAGCGTTCCCAGAAACGGTTAGGCGGAATGTACCAGAGGTACTCCTCGTTCCCTCTGCCCGAGGCGTCGCTTGGATTGCCCATCTGTTGAATAACCTCTGCCTTGCTCATACCGAGTTGAATTTTGTGTATGCCGATCCATGGAGAACAGCCGCCAAGCAGTACAATCAATACAATCCAGAGAATCCCTCTGCGCATCATCTTCCTCCTTATGTTTAAACCGCAACAAGATTGACATATCATGACGTCTCAGGAAGAGCCCCTTCATGGGCGGAATTTTCCTTATGCACGTAGACAGTGGTACTGGGAAAAGCGATTTCCAGGCCCAGTGCTTCGAGGGTGTCCATAATCTTCAGACAGAGGTCTTGCCGCGTATCGAGGTATTCCCCCCAGACAGTCGTGGTTGTAAAGCAGTAGACCATGATGTCGAGGGAAGAAGCTCCGAAGTCGGTAAAATTGACCAGGAAAAATTCCTGGTCTATGGCCGGGTGAGCCACAAGCAGCTCGCGAATCCTGCTGACTGCCTCGCGCATTTGCGTTGGCGTGGTATCGTATGTGACGCCCAGGGTGAGGCGAATGCGCCGTTTCGGCATGCGGCTGTAATTATCGAGGGCCATGTTGGCAATAATGTTGTTCGGCACTGAAATCAGTGTCTTGGCAAAGGTGCGGATTTTGGTCGAGCGGAAGCCGACTTCTTCAACGGTTCCTTCCATGTCGTCGGCTTTGATCCAGTCGCCGACATGGAAGGGGCGGTCGAAGATGATCATGAGTGAACCGAAGATGTTGGAGATCGAGTCCTTGGCTGCCAGCGCAAAGGCCAGACCGCCGATGCCAAGGGAAGCAAGTACCCCGGTAATCGGATAGCCGAAGGTCTGGATCGCCATGAGACAGGCCATGACGACAATAAAGACACGCAAGCTTTTGCGCAGCAGCGGAGCCAGTTGATCATCCAGGGTTGATTCCGTGCGCGCCGCCCATTTGTTGAGGTAATGATCGATCAGATTAATCAGGTTGAAGAGAAACCAGGCGATATCGAAGATAACCAGCGCCTTGAGCACTGCGGTCGCCAGCTTGTGAAGGTCAAAGGGCTCGCTGGGCAGTTGCAGAATTTCAATCGCGATGAAAAGCCCCAGCAGAAAGATGAGTAGCTCTGCCGGCTTTTGCAGGCAGGCGAGAAAACGTTCATCCAGTTCCTTCGTGGTTTTTTGTGCCAGAGGTATGATCGCCCTGGTGAAAAAGTAGGAAAAGAGTTTTTTGCCAATGTAGGCCAGGAGAACCGTACCGAATGCCGTGACATATTGTCCGATGGTGATGCCGAGAATCTCGTTGCTCATCCATTCTGCCATTGCTCTCTCCTTAAGTCACAACTCAACTAAATCAATGCGTTAGGCTAACAGATGAAATCATCAAAAGCAAGGATTTGGGAGCAAGCCAGGAATGTGCGGGGCAGTTCAGTGCTCCTGCGAGTTTATGGTAGAATGGTTACGACATAATCCCCTCGCTGGGACGAACCAAGGAGAGAAGAATCATGCGTATCAAAAGTCTGGATAGCTTCACTACCCGGATGACACTGGATGTTGCCGGGACGGTTTATGAATATTTCTGCCTGGAGAAGTTTGCTGCGCAGCGTGGTGAAGTAAAGCGCTTGCCGCTGACGCTCAAGGTGTTGCTCGAGAACTTGTTGCGCAACGAAGATGGCGATTCCGTAACCGCAAGTGATGTCAGCGCGGTGGTCGACTGGCTGGATCAGCGCAGCTCAGATCACGAAATTGCTTTCCGCCCGGCGCGGGTCCTGATGCAGGATTTTACCGGTGTGCCGGCGGTGGTCGATCTGGCAGCCATGCGTGATGCCGTGGCCCGGGCCGGAGGTGACCCGCAGCAGATCAACCCGCAGATTCCGGTAGACCTGGTGATTGACCATTCGGTCAGGGTCGACAAGTACGCCATGCCGGAAGCGTTTGCCTATAACGTCGACAAGGAAATGGAACGCACCCGTGAGCGCTATGCTTTCCTGCGCTGGGGGCAGCTGGCCTTCGATAATTTCCGCGTGGTACCGCCCGGCACCGGCATCTGTCATCAGGTGAACCTTGAGTACCTGGCCCGCACCGTCTGGTCGGAAGATGTCGACGGCAAAAAGATTGCCTATCCGGACACCCTGGTCGGCACCGACAGCCATACCACCATGATCAACGGGTTGGCGGTACTCGGTTGGGGGGTCGGCGGCATCGAGGCCGAGGCCGCCATGCTTGGCCAACCGGTTTCTATGATCATCCCGGAAGTCATCGGCTTCCGCATGACCGGTAAACTTCGGGAAGGGGTGACAGCCACGGACCTCGTGCTGACTGTCACCGAGATGCTGCGCAAGTTTGGTGTGGTCGGCAAGTTTGTCGAATTCTTCGGTGATGGCCTGGCCAGGTTGCAGCTGGCCGACCGAGCGACCATCGCCAATATGGCCCCCGAGTACGGCGCCACCTGCGGCTGGTTCCCCATCGATGAAGTGACCCTTGGCTACCTGCGTCTTTCCGGTCGCGATGAAGCAACGGTTGCCCTGGTAGAGGCTTACGCCAAGCGACAGGGCTTGTGGCGTTTCGACGGTATGACCGACCCTGAGTACACAGCCGTCCTGGAGCTTGATCTTGGCACCGTCAAGCCAAGCCTGGCCGGCCCGAAACGCCCCCAGGATCGCGTCGATCTCGAGGCGCTGAAACAGGCCACCAGGCAGGTTATCCCTGTGGATGCGGCGAGTCGGAGTGTCGCCGTTGCAGGCACCGACTATAAGCTGAACCATGGCGATGTCGTCATTTCGGCGATCACATCGTGCACCAACACCTCCAATCCGGCGGTGATGATGGGTGCCGGTTTGCTGGCCAGGAAGGCGGTTGAAAAGGGTCTCAGGCAGAAACCCTGGGTGAAAACCTCGCTGGCCCCGGGCTCCAAGGTGGTCACCGATTACCTGGAAAAAGCCGGTCTGCAGAGCTATCTTGATCAGCTTGGCTACAATGTTGTCGGCTATGGGTGCACCACGTGTATCGGCAACTCCGGCCCTCTGACCGGACCGATTGCTGATGCAATTACCGAAGGTGATATGACCGTCTGTTCGGTGCTTTCCGGCAACCGCAATTTCGAGGGGCGGATTCACTCTCATACCAAGGCCAACTGGCTTGCCTCACCACCGCTGGTGGTTGCCTTTGGCTTGGCCGGTACCACTCTTATTGATATGACCACCGAACCGCTTGGTCAGGATTCGCAAGGTCATGATGTCTACCTGAAAGATATCTGGCCAAGCGATGACGAGGTGGCTGAAATGGTCAAGCTGGTCTCGGCGGATATGTTCCGTGAAAAATATGCCGATGTCTTTGCCGGCGAGGAAAGCTGGCGCAATCTGCCGGTTCCCGAGGGTCAGACCTATGCCTGGGTGGAAGACTCGACTTACGTTAAAGAACCGTCGTTTTTCGAGGTTCGCAAAGAGATCCCAACCGGGCTGGAAGGTTTTACCGGGGCGCGTCTGCTCGCCCTGCTCGGCGATTCGATCACCACCGATCATATCTCCCCTGCCGGATCGATTCTGGCCAGCAGTCCTGCCGGTGTTTACCTGCGTGCGCATGATACCGGCCCGGCGGACTTTAACTCGTATGGCTCGCGGCGCGGCAACCACGAAGTGATGATGCGCGGCACCTTTGCCAATATTCGTCTCAAGAATGAATTGGTACCCGATGTCGAGGGTGGCTTCACCAGGGTTCTGCCCGGTGATGAGCAGCTGAGCATCTTTGATGCGGCAATGAAATATGCCGAGACGAACACGCCTCTGGTGATCATGGCCGGCAGGGAGTACGGCACCGGATCGAGCCGCGACTGGGCTGCCAAAGGAACCCTTCTGCTCGGAGTGAAGGCTGTGGTTGCGGAAAGTTACGAACGCATTCATCGATCCAACCTTGTGGGCATGGGGATTTTACCGCTGCAGTTCAAGAAGGGAGATGATCGTAAGACGCTCGCAATTGACGGCAGCGAAACCTTTGATCTGCTTGGGCAGAAGACCCCGATCGAACCAGGGCAGGACATCACCCTGCGGATTAACCGTGCCAACGGCAGCAGCCAGGAACTCGTTGTCACATGCCGTATTGATACTGCCAATGAAGAGCAGTATTTCCAGAGTGGCGGGATACTTAATTACGTACTGCGGAATCTGATGAAATAAGATTGAAAGTGGTTCTGGGCTTTGAGGGGTGGGGTGACTCCTGCCCCTCTTTTCTCTTATCAGCTAATGGCGGTGCAATCAACAGGTCTGAATAGTGCAGGTGCAGACCACGCATCAAATCAACATAGCGAGCTCCTCATCTATTCTGGGACTTGTTGCCGATTGTGCATACCGTAATCCCGTATAACCTCCGCCACCCGTATCCTGAAATCAGCAAAGATCCCCGCCTTACCTTTTGCCTGGGCGATACGATGCAGCTCAAACTCCCGCCATTTTTTAATTGATGTTTCGTTCTCCCAGAAAGAGAGGGAACAAAGCTTGCCCTCTTCGGAGAGACTGGAAAAACGTTCGATTGAGATAAACCCGTCAATGTTAACCAGATGCTCTCTCAGTTGCGCCGCAATCTGCAGGTATTCTTCCTGCTTTCCCTCCTGGATCTGAACCTCGAAAATGACCGCAATCATGGTTTCCCTCTTTGTGACATCACTTGTTTAATTTGTTGATAGCGAAAGCAGTCAGTGGTGTGGTCATTGACCATGCCGACAGCCTGCATGAACGCGTAGCAGATGGTCGTACCGACAAAATTAAAGTTACGTTGTTTCAGGTCCTTGCTCAAACGGTCGGAGAGAGGAGTGTGTGCCGGGATGTCACTGTGATTTTGCCAGGAATTTGTGACAGGGGTGTCGTCAATGTATTGCCAGAGATATTCAGCAAAAGAATTATACTCCTCACGAATCAGTAAAAATCCTTGAGCATTTTTGATGGTTGCTTCGATCTTCAGGCGATTGCGGACGATACCGGCATCCTGCATCAGGCGAAGGATCTCCTCATCATCGTACCGGGCGATCTTGTCCGGATCGAAGTTGTGCAAGGCCCGGCGGTAGTTGTTGCGCTTTTTCAAAATGGTCAGCCAGCTGAGCCCGGCCTGGGCCCCTTCGAGAATCAGCATCTCAAACAGTCGGCGGTCGTCATGCACTGGTACGCCCCACTCTTCGTCGTGGTAGGCGACATACAGCGGGTCGCTGCCACACCACGTGCATCGCTTGATCATCTTAATCCTCCAGCCCCCAGCCCCCAGCCTTACCTGTCCTGCGCCCACAGGCCAACTTCTGACTGACGAGCTTTGTCTTCCGCAGCGAGAAACTCTTCTTTCAGCCTGAAGGAAAATCTCCTGTAGACAACAGCCAGCCCCTGTTCGACAAGCACGCGGTTGAGCAGCCGTCCATCGGGCAGGTACACATAGGCAAGCAGGCGGTCATGCCGGTCACGCGGGGGGATACCGAGGGTCAAGCTGACTCTTTGCCCCTTGACATGCCTGATGTTGAATTGTTTGGCTGCCTGATAAACCTGCCTTTGCCTTGCGGCAGAGACCCCTTTTTCAACGAGATACTGGTCTCGTGGCGAGTTCTCTCTCTCTGGCGCATCAATGCCGATCAGGCGCACTTTCCCAACCTTGTCAATGCCGAGCGTGTCGCCATCGTAGATCCATGTCACTGTGCCTTGCAGGACAGGAACCTGTTCTTCCGCGCAGGCCGACAGGATCAGCAGGAAGCTCAGGCAGAGAAAAAGGGGGAAGCTTCTGGAAATCACCCGCGACCCCAGAACATGCGGCTGAAAATTCCGGTAAAGAGACCCCATACCAGGTTGTTGAGCATAACGAAGAGCGGTGTGAGTTGCCCGAGCTCAAGACCCAGCCATCCGTGGCGGGTCATGTTGGGGTAGACGACGAAGAGTTGAAAAGCGGTGGGCAGAAGGCTGACCCACAGCCCTTTACGGGCCCAGTGACGACGGAATTTTATCGGCGCGACGGTGAGAAAATAAACCAGCCCCCAGAGGCCGCCCCAAACCAGGCGGGGATAGAGCCAATCCGGGGTCAGCGCGGGTGTCATGCGCACGCCTGCCATTGCCGGGAGTCCCAGCTGGCCGGCTTGCCAGGCAATCAGGCTGCAGCAGAGTGCCCCTAGCATTCCGGCGCAGAAACAGGCGGTCATCAAGGTCCTGCTGTGTTGCATGGTTCCTCCCGAAAGATGGTCGCACTTCTCTTGACCCGGATGCGCCGTGGTCTGGGTGGCCCGAACGCACACTGAGCCAGCAGGTTTAACTTTTGTTCAAGGCCGCTCCCTCGTTCATACTGCCGGTCCGGTAACCCTGCAGGTCCAGAGCAACGTAGGTGAAACCGGCAGACTTGAACTCGGCCAGTAGTTGCACACGCATCTTATCATCAATGATTCTCGATAGTTCGTCAAGAGCAACCTCGATACGGGCGGTTTCGTCATGATAGCGCACGCGAAAGGTGTGAAAACCCTTGTCGCGCATGAAGGTTTCACAACGATCGATCTGCTGCAAGCGTTCGGCGGTAATACGCGTGCCATAGGGGAAGCGCGAGGCGAGACATGCAAACGGTTGTTTCTCGGCCGTTGAGAGGCCGCTGCGGCGGCTCAGGGCACGGATGTCCTCCTTGGCAAGCCCAGCTTCAAGCAGAGGAGAGCGAACCTTTAACTCTTTGGCAGCTTCCCGGCCTGGCCGATAGTCATTCAGGTCGTCGAGGTTTGAACCGTCGAGAACTTCAGCGTAACCGAGTTGCCTGGCCTTGTTCAGGCAGATTTCAAACAGCTCCTTTTTGCAGTGATAACAGCGCCGCGGTGGATTGTCAGCAAAACCGGGGATTTCTAACTCGTTGCTGTCAACAACAACTTGCACAACGCCCAGTTCCTTCGCCAGTCTCACGCTTTCACGGAATTCATGACCAGGGTAGGTTGGTGAGGTGGCTGTCAGCGCGATAACACGTTCGGTGCCAAGCACGTCGCGTGCTGTCTGCAGCAGGAAGGTAGAATCAACGCCGCCGGAAAAGGCGACCACTGCTGAGCCTAACTCAGTCAGAATGTCCTTCAGCTTTTGAAACCTACTGTCAAGATGCATGTGATTCAAGAAGACCTCCGGCCAGTGAGCCGAAGGCTGTTTGGCGATTGAGGTGTTAACCATCTATCTGTTAGTCAAAGATGCTGGTGGAGAGATAACGTTCGCCGGTATCGCAGAGAATCGTGACGACATTCTGCCCCGGCTTGAGCCGTGCGGCAATCTGGCGGGCGGCAAAAACGTTTGCTCCTGCAGAAATGCCGACAAAGACCCCTTCTTCCCGTGCCAGGTCGCGGGCTGTCTGCATGGCTTGCTCATTGGTGACCGTGATGATCTCTGTCAAAAGGTTTGTGTTGAGAACATCAGGAACAAAACCGGCACCAATCCCTTGGATTTTGTGCGGACCGGGTTCGCCGCCAGAGAGAACCGGCGAGTCACTTGGCTCCACGGCGACGATCAGGGCACCTGGATTCTTTGCTTTAATCGCCTGGCCAGCACCGGTTATAGTGCCGCCGGTACCGACGCCGGCAACAAGGGCATCGACTTGATTGTCGAGGTCACGCAATATCTCGGGCCCGGTTGTTTCCAGGTGAACTCTCGGATTGGCAGGGTTGCAGAATTGTTGCGGCATGAACGCCTTGCGCTCGGCAGCAATCTCTTCCGCTTTCTCAATTGCGCCACGCATCCCCTTGGCTCCTGGGGTGAGGATCAGTTCGGCACCGAATGCGCCGAGCAGGCGGCGACGTTCCATGGACATGGTGTCGGGCATGGTCAAAACAACCTGGTACCCCTTGATTGAACCGACCAGAGAGATGCCTATGCCGGTGTTGCCGCTGGTCGGTTCAACGATGATATCACCCGGTTTCAGCAGGCCGTCCTGTTCGGCCTGTTCGATCATAGCCTTGGCGATACGGTCCTTGACGCTGCCGCCAGGGTTGGCACTCTCCAGTTTGCCCCAGAGTGTAGCCGAGCCCTCTGGCGTACTCAGCTTCACCAAAGGAGTGTTGCCGATGCGATCAAGCGTTGAGGAATATCTTTCTGCCATGACTTGCGCCTCCTTAAGAGCACATCACTATATGAAGTACATGAATCGGTGGTCCAGCTCCTTGTCCATGCCCATGGCCTTGGCATCGTCACACAAGTCCTTTAAGGTTACGGAACCCAGGTAATCATTGAGTCGCCTGCTTGCTTCCAGCCAGACTTTTTGAGTGACGCATTCATTGTCGAATTCACACTCTTTTTTGCACCCTTTACCTGATTTTACACAGTCAACCAGGGCCATTTCACCTTCTGCTGCTGTAATGATGTGTTGTACACTAATTTCATGGGGTTTGCGTGCCAGGAGATATCCGCCTTGAGGCCCTCTGCGGCTTTTCAGCAGTCCACCCCGCTTAAGATCCTGAAAAATTTGTTCAAGATAACGAGGAGAGATGTTTTGGCGGCGGCTGATATCCTTGATCTGTGCGGGCAGGGTGCCGGCATGATAGGCCATGTCAAAGAGGGCACGAAGTCCATAGCGGCTTTTAGTGGATAAACGCATAAAGTAATCTCCAGAAGTTTTTGTTGGTTAAATTCTTATTAAAGTTTATTTTACTTGTCAAGAACTTCGTTGTCATTAAACTTTTGCCAAAACCGGAGATGTCATATACTTGAGGCGCACGCACCACAAAAGAGTGCTTATATGACGGAACAGCTTTTTGGGAGTAAAACTCCGGTGGCCTGGTTGCCGGCAGGATTGATCAGCTGGTACGGAGCTGGCGGCTTGCCGCTTACTCTGGTGACCTCCTGGGTTGCCCTGATCGGTGGTGAAAGCCCCCGCATCAGAACGGCATGGCATGGTCGTCACGATTCATTGTCGCGCTGCTGGGCAGGTGGTGATTTTATCCTGAATGTGCCGTACGAGGGTGATGTGGCCAGAATTCGAGAAGTTATGAGCCAGGGCAGGTTGTGTTTTGATCCTGAGGCGGACCTGGATTACGCTTGTGCACCGGGGGTTGTTGCTGTTGCTCCCCGCTTGCTTGGATGTGCCGTACAGATTGAATGTGTGGGCGGTCGACAGGTTGATGCCTGTTTTGAAGTCGATCTTTGTGGGGATGTGGTTCGCGTGCATCGCGAGATGACTGTCATTGATCCGCTTGATATTCCTGACCTCTGTGCAATTTACCCCTTAAGCCCATTGGGCTTTTAACCGTCATATCCCTCTCTAAATCTTTGTCTGCAAATAAAAGGGCCGGCTGAATAGCCGGCCCTTGCAATGTTGTGTCGCTGCACAAGGTAATCCTTATTCGTCTTCCGCGCCTGGCCAGTGAAGGTTGTCGACGAAAGTGGCAATCCCGTAAGTCACCAGAAAGGCCACCATGGATACGGCCAGGCTTGCACCGGCGGGTATCAGGAACATCTGGTGACCAAGATAATCCCAGCAGAACATGACTCCGGCAATCCAGCCGAGCGTAAAACTGACACCGACGACATGCTTGATAAGTTCCAGGTAGATGACAAAGGTGTAAACCATGTCACCGGCTGACTCTGTGCAAACACCCTCGAGGGCGAGGCGACGATTCAAGCTGCCGGCAAAGAGGCGGCAGGCAGCCCAAAGACAGACGAAGAAGATGCCGGTATAGACGCCGTGCCGGGCAAGCAATCCTGCATGTGCGTCAATTTTTTGAACGCCGACGGCAAAAAAGAGAGAAGACATAAGTCCGGCGAGATAAACCGGGCGAGTGCTCTTGACAACAATAACTCTGATTTTCTGAAACATGCTGGTCTCCCGAGTCAGGTGAGTTTGTTCCGTGCCGTACTTTTATTTGCAGTTTATTCTCTCTGTTTGGAGGGGTGTAGTCCAGTTAGAAATTAATAATTTAATCTTATTTAATTACAGGATTAAAATTAAACATGGCTAAATGATAGTGGTAAGTTACGACTGTTAGAAGCCGATTTTAATTCGTCATTTTTTATCATTTAACAATTATTTGTTATTAATTTTAATCTTGAGGATGAATCCCCCGGTTTGACAGAGGGCGAGGGACCTTTCTCTTGTGTCGGGAGACGTATCCTAGGAACAGAATAGCAGGCGACCGATCAACGCTGGGACTGCTGTTTCGACGCGAAGGGGGCGATTGCCCAGGTGAATAGAAGACAGGCCTGCTGCAGTCAGTTTCTCTATTTCGTAGGTCGTGAAGCCACCTTCAGGGCCGATCGCCAGAGTCACGGCTTGATGTAGATTCGCTGGACATGGTTGTGACGAGCCGGGGTGAGCTAGCAGGGCGCAGGTTCCGGCGGCGACTGCCGGAAGGGTATCCTCGACAAAGGCTTTGAAGCGTGGTTGAAGATCGACTCTGGGCAGAATCGTATCGCGAGCCTGTTCCAGGCCAAGAATGAGCTGTTCCCGTATAGCAGCCGGTTCAAGTGCAGGGCTTTGCCAGTAACTCTTGTCGACCCGCCAGGTGTTGAGCAGGACCACGTGTTTTACACCCATCGACGTCATCCCTTGCAGGACTCGTTTAAAGACCTTGGGACGAGGCATGGCCAGAATCACTGTTACAGGCAGTGGCTCAGGAGGTTCATGTGCCAGCAGGATTTCAAGCTCAAGCTCATCCTCATTGATGGAAAGGACGGTTGCGGAGCCGGTCCTGCCGCCAAGCATCCCAATCTGAAGGGATTTGCCTTTGGTAACTTTAAGGACTTGGCGAGCGTGTTCATAGCGGCGGCCATGCAACCTGACGCGGTTGATGTCAATAAAGTCTTCCTTGCCCAGCAAAATGAGATTCATAAAGAAAGCCGTGCTGATGCTGATCTGGGTGAGCCAGTTGGGCTGGCTGCTTTTGACCCTTCATTCTTACATCTCGACTGTTTGCAGCAAAGACTCTTGCCGCAAGTGAATCACGGCAGCTTGATGGTTGTAGTCAACGTTTAATCGACAGGCTCCCAAATGATGAGTTGATTCTGAAAGTCTATTTGATAGGGGTGGGCTTTTAGGAAGTCCATGCCAAGCATGCCGTCAAATGACAGCTCCTGGCCTTGCAGGTTAATGACCATGGCGTAGACTTTTTCCTCATGGAATGGCCCGATGTCAATGTGCCTGAACCTGATTCTTTCTGAGTTGACAGTAGCGCCGCCGGCCACCCTGGCTTTGAAACTCCTGCCACTGGGCAGATCCAGTCCAGTGAGTGACCCGCGGTGAAGAACGGTTGTCGTGGCTCCGGTGTCAAGCAGGAGGGAGAGTTGTGCCACGCGATTGCCCATGGCAACTTCTACAGGCACCAGCACGCGGTTGCCTCTTATTTCAACCGGAGTCTGATATTTACGGAGTTTTTTCTTTACTGCTGCACTGTCGGTTTCTTTCTGCTTGGAAAGGGTGGCCTCCGCTGGTTGCTGACCGTCATCCCGCTCATCATAAACCACAGGAGAATCTGTCGCTTCTGTCATGGATGTCAGGTTGTCGCGAAACTGTGGCGGGACCTTGCTTGTGTCATCGACAAAGTTGAGGCGGCCATTGGCATCGCGATATTTATAGATCCCGGCAAGACTGGCCAACGGCATGATCAGAAAAATGGTGCAGATCAGCGCTGTGCTGAACAAGACCTTCCTGGATTTCCGGATTGTACAATAACTCACCAAGGCCGTTCTTTCAGCCCGCTTTTGCAGGGAAATTGTCATTCGTGAAATCCAGAGTACGGAAGTAGTCTTCATTGGTTTCGGCGCGGCGAATCAGTTCAACAGAGCCGTTTGTGCGCAGCAGCAGTTCCTTGGGGCGCAGGCGGCCATTGTACTGGAAGCCCATGGCGTGACCGTGAGCGCCGCTGTCATGAATCGCCAGCAGGTCACCCTCCTGGATCGGTGGCAAATTGCGTTGTACGGCAAACTTGTCATTATTCTCGCAGAGCGAGCCGGCGATATCGTAAACCTCCGTTTTTGCGTGGTCTGTTTTGCCGATCACGTCGATATGATGATAGGCATCATACATTGCAGGGCGCATCAAAGACGACATGCAGGCATCGACGCCAATGTACTGGCGGTAAATACTTTTGTGATTGATTGCTCTGGTAATCAATGTACCGTGCGGTCCGGTGATCCAGCGGCCGCTCTCCATGTATATGCGTGGTGCATAGCCATGGGCAGCTTTGAAAATGTCAACGAGTTCAGTGATCTCCGTGGCCATCGAGTCCAGGTCGAGGGGCTTGTCCTCCGGCTTGTAGGGGATGCCCAGCCCGCCGCCTATATTGATGAATTCGAAACGGATGCCGAGCTCTTCTTCGATCATTGCAGAAATCTGCAGGAGCATGCGGGCCGTTTCGACGATATAGGTGTAGTCCCTTTCATTGGAAGCCACCATGGTATGCAGGCCGAAACGTTTGGCGCCCCGCTCCATTGCCAGTTTATAAGCCGGGATGAGCTGCTCATGCGTGATGCCGTACTTGGCTTCCACCGGGTTGCCGATAATGATGTTGCCGGTACGACGGGGACCGGGGTTGTAACGGAAGCAGACCAATTCTGGAAATTCAGGGACTTTGGCGATCAGGGAAATATCGTCCAGATTCAGGATGCTTCCGCCTTCAGTGGCTGCTGCCTGGAATTCCTCTCGTGTCGTGTTGTTGGAGGTGAACATGATCTCATCACCGCTGCCGCCGGCCTGTCGGCTCATGATCAGCTCAGGAATGGAGCTGCAGTCAAAGCCGAACCCCAGCTCCTTCATCAATCTCAGGATTTGAGGGTTCGGCAGCGCCTTAACGGCATAGTATTCGCGGAAACCGGCAACGCCGGCGAAAGCTGCCTTTAATTTTTGTCCTGTTGCGAGGATGCCTGCTTCATCGTAGATATGGAAAGGAGTGCCGTAGTGCTTGGCGATGTCCTCTGCTATGGGGAAAATGCGGTCCTGAAAAGATTGCGACATGGGCATGGCAAAAACTCCTTGAGCTCTGAGCATTAAAAACACGTGTGTTAATTTAAACTGGGTTCTGATGCTTTCCCCAAGTCAAGTTGCAAGATATAACTGATCAAGTCAGAAAAGACAAGCGGGATGGAACAGGATAAGTCGGGTGGAGAATGGTTATGCCTTATCGTCCCCAGCATGTGTTTTGCGCCGGGTCGAGAAGAAATACCAGGCGGCAGCAGCCAGCTGCAGGGCCATGATCAAACCGAAACCGGCCCTGTATCCTGATGCATTATAGCCTCCTGAGGCAGTCTGCGGCCAGAGGTCAATGATCAGGCCGATAAGCCATTGTGCTGCAAATGCGGCGACAAAGACCAGCAGATTGAGTCCTGTGTTAGCTCGCCCGGAGAGGTGTCTTGGGAAACTCATGGAGAGAACTGCGTAGGGCAGGATGCAGGAGGTACCGAAAAAGCCGAAGAGCAGCCAGAGGAGCAAGGTTAATGGCGTCCATTGCCAGACCAACATGGCTTGGATGAAAATAAACATCAGCATGCCTGCCACGGCAACGGTCATCGGCTGAATCCTGCGACGTGCCAGACGCTCGGCCAGTGCGCCGAAGGTAAAGTATCCTGCAATCATGGCGAGAGAAACTCCCATCAGGGTATTTGCCACTGCCATTCGATCGTAATGCGCTATGTCTCGCAGCCAGGGTCCTGACCAGAGACCGGAGATAGAGAGATAGGCGGCCTGGGCGGCAACCGCCCAGGGTGCGATCGTCCAGAATATCCTGCTGGTAAAGACTCTCCTGATGCCGGAAAGTTGCTCACGCAGGGTTTCTCCGGATTGAGTCCCTTCCTTCTCCGGCACAACCAGGAACACAAAGACCGCTGCAACGATGGTGACTCCGGAGAGGATCAGGAAAACTCCTCGCCAGTCGGTGTATTGTAATGACAGTTCGACAGGCGTGGTTGCTGCCAGAGCCCCGATCCCGCCGGAGATCATCTGAATGCCGTTCGCCAGCGGTAGCCGCTCTGGTGGGAACCAGAGGGTAAAGGCTTTGAATGCCGCCATCAGGCAGGCGGATACGCCAAGTCCGATCAGGGCGCGGCCAAGCATCAAGCCCGTGATGGTCTCGGCCCGAGCAAAGACAAAGGCGCCCGCAGCGGCAAACAATAACAACGCTGCTTCAACGCGGCGCGCCCCATAGCGGTCGAGCAGCACACCCAAAGGGAGTTGAAATGCGGCAAAGGCGAGGAAGTACGCTGATGTCAGCAGTCCAAGGCTGGCCGGGTCCACCCCCACGTCGCGGACCAGATCCGGGGCGATGACCGCATTCACGGTACGGAAGAGATAGGAGAGGAAGTAGCCGAGGGCGAATGGGATAAACACTCGCAGGAGTATGGCTGGGCGTAGTGACATCAGCCCTAACCCCGCTGCAGGGCTGCTACGGCAGCACCGATGATCCCGGCATCATTGCGCAATGCCGCTGGCAGGATTCTGGTTTTGATGATCAGATGCGGAAGGAACTGAGCGTGATTTCTGCTGATTTCACCGCCGATATCTATGCCGGGAATATTCATCATTAGATTTAGTGCGCAGCGAAGCCGAACCATTCGGGGAACACCACCAGGATGCTGAGCACGATGATCTGCAGGCAGATAAAGGGAACCACGCCGTAGTAGATATCCATGGTGCGCACTTCGGGTGGTGCGACACCCTTCAGGTAGAAGAGGCTGAAGCCGAATGGCGGGGTCAAAAATGACGTCTGCAGGTTCATGGCTACGAGGATGGCATACCAGACCGGGTTGATGCCGAGATTGGCAGCGATCGGTGCCAAAATCGGCACGATGATATAGGAGATCTCGACGAAATCGATAAAAAAGCCGAGAATCATGATGAGCAGCATGGAAAGGATTATGAAGCCCCATTTTTCGCCCGGCAGCCCCATCATGAATTGCTCAACGATCCAGTCGCCGCCGGTATAGGTGAAGACCATCGAGAATGCGGTGGCGCCGATCAGGATAGCGAAGACCATGGAGCTGATCTTGATTGTCTCCAGAGAGCTGTCCCACAACATGCGGAACGAGAACTGCTGATAAAGCATTGCCAGCAGAATCGCCCCTATGCCGCCCACCGAAGACGATTCGGTCGGTGTCGCCACCCCGGTCAGGATTGACCCGAGCACCAGGACGATCAGAACCAGCGGCGGTACGATCGCCTTGAGGGCATAGCCGACCTGCTGCTTCTTGGTGCCGCTCGATTCTGCGAGGAGCACCGGGGGTGCCAGGTCCTTCTTAATTATGGTGATGATGACAATATAGGCGACGTAGAAGGCGACCAGCGACAGCCCCGGCCAGAGCGCAGCCTTGAAAAGATCGCCGACCGGCTCCTGGAAGACATCGCCGAGGATGATCAGAACGATTGACGGCGGGATGATCTGCCCCAGGGTACCGGCGGCACAGATTGACCCGGTGGCAAGCCGTTTGTCGTAGTTGTGCTTGAGCATGACCGGCAGGGAGATGACTCCCATGGCGACCACGCTGGCCCCGACCACACCTGTGGATGCCGCAAGAAGGGCGCCAACCAGCACAGTCGAGATGGCGATGCCGCCGCGGATCTCGCCGAACAGGAACCCCATCGATTCGAGCAGGCGTTCGGCCAACCGCGATTTCTGCAAGACGATCCCCATGAAGATGAACAGCGGGATTGCCATCAGAATGGTGTTGTTCATGATCGACCAGATGCGGTGCGGCATCAGGGAGAAAATCTGCGTTCCCTCAGCCAGCAAGCCAAAAAAGACCGCAACGCCACCAAATGTGAACGCCACCGGAAAGCCCAGAAGCAGCATCGCGAGGGCGGTACTAAACATTACAAGACCAATCATATCTGACGACTTTCCATTCTTTCACAAAAGGGTGACCTGCAAGCTATCAGGACACCGAGCTCAACGAAATCATGAAGTTTCTGTTTTTGCTTTACAATCCTGTTTGCCAGCATTACAGGATTGCTTTGTCCTCGATATGATGCACCGTCGGAGCTTCGATCCCCCTGAAGATGTTGATGTTGTGCAGCACAAAGCCAATGGCCGAGATGACCAAAAAGACAAATGAGACCGGGATCACCGACTTGATCAGCCAACGATAGCTGAGGCCGCCAGGGTCTCCACTGATCTCGCCGGAGGTGAAGGCCTCTTGTACGTACCAGAAGGAGCCCTCGATGATCAGCAGGCTCAGGGGGATGAGGAGCAGCAGGGCACCGCCGATGTTGACAATGGCTTTCCAGCGCGGCGAGAAATAATCGTAGACGATATCGACCCGGACGTGGCCGTCCTCCTTGAGCGTATAGGCCATGCCGAACAGGAAGACCACCGAGAACAGGTGCCATTCCATCTCCTGCATGGCGATCGAGCCGGTATTGAAAAAATAGCGCATGATGGAATCGTAGAAGACGTTGGCCAGCATGACCAGGTTCAGAAAACCGGCGATCCAGCCCATCAGGTTGGAGAAGCGATTAAATATTTTTTCCAGTTTCAAGAGCATAGGGCCCCTTAGCTTGCAGCAACCGGGCTCCCGGCTTGTGCCGGGAGCCCGGTTCAGACTCTTCGAGGTTATCTTTCAGGTACGCGTAGTCGGAAATCTCGGTCCACTTGCGGGCCATCTTCATGTAGGCCGTCTGCGAGTCGAAGATCTCCTTGAAGACGGGATCGCTGGCCGATGCTTCAGCGAGCAGTTCGGCATTTGCTTTTTTCATGGCGGCGATGATCTGCGGAGAGAAAGTGCGGATCTTCACTTCAGGATACTCTTTCTCGATCGACGCCCAGTTGACCGCGCTCTCATGGTAAGAGCGGGCGTACATGTCATAGGCAGAGAACTCCATGGCGATGGTCAAGATCTCCTGCAGGTGCTTGGGCAGGGCATCAAACTTGCCCTTGTTGACAAGATACTGCAGCTCAGTGGCCGGCTCATGCCAGCCGGTGTAGTAGTAGGGGGCAATTTTCTGGAAGCCCATATTGAGGTCGAGAGACGGACCGACCCATTCGAGGGCATCGATGGTGCCTCGATCAAGGGCCGTGTAGAGTTCTCCCGGCGGAATGTTGGTGACCACGACGCCGAGTTTGGAGAGGACTTCGCCGGCAAAGCCGGGGATGCGCATCTTCAGGCCGTTAAAGTCATCGAGGGTCTTGATTTCCTTGCGGAACCAGCCGCCCATCTGGTTGCTGGTGTTGCCTCCGGGGAAGGCATAAACGCCGTGCTTGTCGTAAACCTTTTTCATCAGTTCCATGCCGCCGCCATAATAAAACCAGGCATACTGCTCGGGGGCGATCATGCCGAAAGGCATGGTGGTGAAATACATGGTGCTGGGGTCTTTGCCCTTCCAGTAGTAGGAGGCCGAGTGGCCCATTTCATATTGGCCGGCATTGACCATGTCGAGAATGCCGAAGGCCGCCTTGTGCTTGTTAGCTGAGTCGATGCGGATCTCCATCTCTCCATTGGACATGGCCTTGACCATATCGGCCATCTTGATAACCGCATCGCCGAAGATGGGGAAACCAGATCCCCAGGTCTGCGCCAGTTTCCAGACGATGACTTGCTTCTCTTCCTTTTTGACCTCGGCCTGTGGAGCCTGCTGCTGCTCACTACAGGCCGTCAGGCCAAAAAAGGCGACGAGGACCATGAATCCGGTGAGTAGTTTCAGGACATTCTTCAGTTGTTTCATTGTTTTTCCTCCTTGCGTATAGAGTGACCTTCTCTTCCCAGCCTGAAACAAACAGCCCAGACTGCTCCTGGCAAAACAGCAAACATATGAGTGTAACTATTGCCTGAAAGTAAGAGCTTGTCAATGTTTGTATAACAATGTTTTCAGATGGTTGGCTGTATTTATCCGCTTGACGATTGCCGAACGGGTGTTAACTTTATCTCGGTCCGTGAACAAACAACAGTAGCCAGGTGAAACTGGATTTAATCGAGAGGTATCGTTATGAGTAAAGCAATCCGTCTTTATGAGACAGGTGGGCCCGAGGTCATGAACTGGGAAGAGGTTGAGGTCGGCAAGCCGGGGCCGGGTGAAGTTCATCTCCGCCAGACTGCGGTCGGCCTGAACTTTATCGATATTTATCATCGCACCGGCCTTTACCCTTTGGGCCAGTTGCCTGCAACTCCAGGTATGGAGGGAGCGGGAGTTGTAGTTGCGAAAGGTGAGGGTGTGGATGATGTCTCCGTCGGTGATCGCGTCGCCTATGCGGGGCAACCACCTGGAGCCTATGCCGAAGAACGTCTGATCCCGGCTCACCGCCTGGT
Source organism: Desulfuromonadales bacterium (assembly GCA_051305855.1). Taxonomy (GTDB): domain Bacteria; phylum Desulfobacterota; class Desulfuromonadia; order Desulfuromonadales; family BM103; genus M0040. The sequence goes on along the minus strand of JBPPMB010000224.1, from coordinate 6,633 downwards.
CAGGTTGCCTGATGCCATCAGTGATCAACAGGCAGCCGCGATGATGTTGCAGGGGATGACCGTGCAGTACCTGTTAAGGAGAACCTTTCGCGTCAAGAAGGGCGATACGATTCTCTTCCACGCTGCGGCCGGTGGTGTCGGTTTGATCGCTTGTCAATGGGCCCGTCATTTGGGTGCTACGGTGATCGGTACAGTCGGCAGCCCGGAAAAGGCAGAACTTGCTAAAGCGCACGGCTGCGATTATCCGTTGCTGTACCGACAGCAGGACTGGGTGTCACGAGTCAAAGAGATCACGGGCGGCAAGGGTGTTGCCGCGGCTTTTGATTCTATCGGCCGGGATACATTCATGCAGTCTCTTGATTGTCTGCGGCCACTGGGTCTAATGGTCAGCTTCGGCCAGGCCTCTGGCCCGGTTGCACCTTTTGACACCGGGGTGCTGGCAGCCAAGGGTTCTCTCTTTCTGACTCGACCGACGCTGATGACTTATACCGCTGAGCGCGACGACTTGCTGGCCAGCGCGGCGGAACTGTTCGACGTGGTCCAGTCCGGTGCCGTGAAAATTGAAGTTAAGCAGACCTACCCGCTATGCGAGGTTGCTCGAGCGCATAAGGATCTCGAGGCTTGTAAAACGACGGGATCAACGGTATTGATACCTTAAATGCCGAAGTGGCTTGTGCGCGGCGCGACGTCTGAAAAGGCAAAGGGGCCGGAACCCTGTTCCTGCCCCTTTATTCGCAGGCAGGCTTGCCTCAACTCTCCATGTCAACCTGATGCTTTGCAACCTCGAGATCACTCAGAACGGGTTGTCTCTGCAGGCGCTTGTAATAAAAGTTCTGTCCATAAAGTACGGCGGCCGGGTTGTGGCCGGTGACGCGATCCTTAACCACCAGGGTTGTGACCGGCGCTTCCGAGTACTTGTTGAAGAGCATATCGTGGCCGACGCACAGGCCCATAATGATATTCATCTCCATCCCCTCGGCATTCAGAATGCGCGCTTGAGCAATCGGGTTGCATGCCGGCTCGAAAGTGCCGGGTCTTACCTTGTCCTCTTCTTTCAGGTTAAGCGCTAATTTGTCGATGCTGCCGGCTTTACAGCAGGCGGAAAATGGTTCCATCCCCTGCGCCCGCAGAATGTCGCTCAATCGACTGCACTCTTCAAGCAGGCCGATGCAGGTGGCGATACCGATCTTTTTGTAGCCCATCAAACGCGCCAGGGCAAGCATGTCTTCAACCCGGGTCCAGCGGGCGCTGACCGCGTCGGATCCGGTAACTGGCTGGTAACAGAGCCCTTCGACTTTGGCCGCGACTCGGGCCAGTCGGGCGTCGGCATCGTCTCCCTGGTACTGACGGAAAGAGTCGTCAATTATCTTTGCATGAGGCTCAGAAGGGCAATAAGCAGGTTTGGCGGGTTTGCTGTCCGGAGCACTCCAGCAATTTGTGGTGCCTTGCTTTTGCCAGACCGAACTGCAACTTGAACAGGAGTGTTCTGGTTTTGCTGATTTTGATTGCGACATAGTCTCCTCCATTGTCGTTGACCGGTGTCGGAGGATACCCTTTAACAGTCCCGTCTGTCCAGAGACTGTCGTCAGGCGCTATTGCAGGTAAAGAAAATTGTCCCGCCGGCGTCTTGAATCCCTTCTGCCCAGATTTGCCCGCCGTGCCTGTTGATGATGCGCCTGGCGCTGGCCAGCTTGATGGTGCTTTTGGGCAGGTCCGAATCATGCGAGCTGTCTCGAAACGCATCGAACAGGCGCGTTGCCTGTGCGGAGCTGAATCCTGTTCCGTTATCACGGACGAAAAAGACTTTCTGGCTGTTTCTGTGGAACATGCCGAGCTCGATTTGTCCCTGGCGAGAATGCGGGATGAAGTCCATTGCATTGCTGAACAGGTTGTAAATGACTTGACGAAGCATCTTTTCATCGCACCATGCGGTCATCCAGGGTTGAACCTTGAAGACGATCTGTCTGTCCTTTCTCCTGTTTTTTAACTCTTCGGCCACGTCGAATGCCAAAGTGTCGAGTTTGACCAGTGTACGCTGCGGTTCACCGAAGGGGAGTCCGGTAAGTGCAAGACCGATTTCCAGTTGATCGTTCAGCCTGTCGCTGGAGTTACAGACATTTTCCAGACAGAATCGGGCTTTTTCGCCGACATCATGATTGCACTGCGCTTTGAGGAGTTCAACAGAGGTAACCAGTTGCGCTGAGGTGTTGCGTAATTGTCGCAAAAGGTCGTCATGAAATTCCTCGAAGTCCTGCCTGATCAGCTCCAGGTCTCTGTTGCTTCGCTGCAGAGTTCCCTCTTTCTGTGCAGTATTTGCCAGATAATGCATGCCGAGATAAATCGCTGCCAGGATGAATATGCTGAAAAGGACGCGAATAGCCAGCTCATGGTACGAGGGTGAGAATAATTGCTCACCCAGGCTCCCCTGGCCGAAGAGAACGGCAGCGAGAACCGCATCTGCTATGAAGGCAGAGGGGATCAGAAGTAATCCCCACAGGAACAAGCGAAAAGATGATCTTTGTGAAAGGTTTTTGTCCAAGGCGACCCAGTCTCCCCTGAAATTTATTTAGTTTAATCATGATGTGTTAATACTGCAAGTGCGAACTTGCGCGCTGTGGGGCTTTGTTGGTCGTAGCGCAATAAGGAATGCGGGCGCATTTTTCAATGCGCCCGCATTCTCCTGGGAAGTGATAAGCAGGTATCAGAAATATCAGTAAGCTATGTGCCGTTCCGGTCCAGCCTATCCAATTCCTCTGCCCTCTCCTGCAACGCAATCAGATGATTTTGTTGAGCGGATACTCAACGATTCCTTCAGCCCCCTGGCTCATCAGTTCCGGGACGATCTTGCGTACCTCAACTTCCGGCATAATCGTCTCGATAGAAACCCAGTCCGATTGGTAAAGATGTGCAATAGTCGGGCGGTTGAGACTCGGCAGGAGCTTGATGATTTCTTCAATCCTGTCTCCTGGTGCATTCATTTTCAAGCCGACCATACCCTCGGCTCGCAGAGCTGACTGCAGCATCGTGTAGATACGTTCAATCTTGGTGCGTTTCCATGGATCTGCCCAGGCATCCTTGTTGGCAATCAGGACGGGGACTGATTCCATCAGTTCACAGACGATGCGCAGGTTGTTGGCCTTGATCGTAGAGCCGGTTTCCGTGACTTCGACGATGGCGTCGCACAGGCCCTTGAGGATTTTTGCTTCGGTCGCGCCCCAGGAAAATTCAACTTCAACCGGGATATTGCGGTCTGCAAAGAAGCGCTTGGTGAAACCGACCAGTTCGGTTGAGATGGTAGCGCCGGCAAGGTCTTCCGGTTTTTCAACCTTGGAGTCGGGGCCGACCACCAGTACCCAGCGTGCCGGGCGCCGCGAAACCTTGGAGTAAACCATCTCACCGACTTCGATCACGTCGGAATCGTTTTCCCTGACCCAGTCGCGACCGGCAATACCGACATCAAGCTTGCCGCGCTCAAGAACCTTGGCCATCTCCTGGGGACGGAGCAGGCTGCATTTCAGTTCATCGTCATCACTGGTGGGAAAGTAGCTGCGCGAGGATGTTTTGATCTTCCAGCCGGCTTTTGCAAAGAGTTCTATGGTTGCCTCTTCGAGGCTTCCTTTTGGAAGTCCAAGTTTTAGTTCGTTTGCCATGAATAAACCTCGGTATGGGCTATGGCCCCGGGCACAGAGATACGGAGAAAAACCCTTAATGCATTCCCATGGGCTTTGTTTTGACTCAGCGTCTTTCTGCCTCGGTGGCAAAAAAATTACTTCTTTTTGTAGACTTCCTCAGGATCGAAGAGGGGGTTGGAGTGCTCCACCCACCGGTCGCCTTCCCAACGCACGTAAAAACAGCTGCGGTTGCCGGTATGGCATGCAGCCGGGCCGTTCTGTTTAACCTTGATCACCACGGTGTCGGCATCGCAGTCAGTAAGAACTTCGACGACGTCCTGCGTGTTGCCAGATTCCTCGCCCTTCATCCAGTACTTGTTGCGAGTTCGGCTGTAAAACCAGGTCTTACCGTCGCGCAACGTGTTGGCAAGGGTTTTTTCGTCCATGAAGGCGACCATAAGTATTTCACCATTCTCATGGTCCTGAATAATGGCGGGAATCAGGCCACCCATCTTGTCAAAATTTATCTGAATCACAGTTGTTGCCCTCCCAGGGATTTTTGTGAAAGCCATGTATTACCTGCTCGCCGTGGAACTGTCAACTGTTTGGGGGTTGGTTGCATTTTTCCGGGAAGATATTCAGATGACGAAATGTCCGGAAACTGTGCCTGTGTTGTCTGGAGTTTCCATTAATCCATCATGAGGTAGATGAAAATGAGCGGGAAAAGGGTGAGATTGACACCGACCAGGGCGTTCAGCGCCATGCGCAAAATCATCCGGGTTTTGCTTATAAGAATTTCCTGTCCTGTCTGTAAATCTACGAACCCTACCGGGACCGGAAAACCGCAGTATAGGATTGACCTGCTCCCCTGATAAAGGTGGGTCGTCAGCTTGAAGCCGACCACTAACCCGCACAGGATACAGCCGGCCGAAAAAAAGAGCAGTGCTCCCTTGAAGGGGTGGTTACTTTGCAGCAGCTGGTAGAGGCTGGTGATGTTGAAGTATGTCACGATCAGTGTGTTTAAAAGTGTCAACCAGCGAGCGGCAGTCCAAACTGCATGAGGCCGCGGCCAGCTTGAGTTACGTCTGCGCAGCAGTTTCTTATCAAGCTCCTCTCGCGTCAGACCACGTTCCTGCAGCACCCGGTAAATAAACTCCTTATCGAGTTCCTCGTTGTCAGCGATTAGATCGAGCAGGTAACCGGAGGGCAGGTCACGCAGGTGTTCGAGATATTTCGGGTCTGCTATATTCATGGTCATTTTTGTTGAAATGCGGGAGGTGGTTCAGCCGACCCTCGGAGCCACGGCACAATTTATGTCGGGGATAAAGTCGCTCAGGTGATCGATAAGGCTGGCACAGGTCTCTTGCCGGGCCCTCTCAGTATAAGGTTGAGCAGGGGAAAAACCCCAAACGGGATTCGGCCATGCCGGGTCTGCCTGATAACGGACGATATGGTGGATGTGCAATTGCGGGACCATATTCCCCAGAGCGGCAATGTTCAGTTTGTCGGCCTGGAAAATCTTGCTCAGTACCTGCGACAGCTGTGACGATTCAACAAGCAGCTGCTGCTGATCACGCTGCTCAAGCTCGAAAATTTCCCTTATCTCGGCACGGCGCGGGACCAGGATGAACCAGGGGTAATTGGCATCGTTCATCAACAGCAGGCGACAGAGCGGAAAGTCGCCGAAAACCAATGTGTCTTGTGCCAGGCGGGGATGAAGTTCGAACATGGCTGCCTCGTTAATTATTGTTCCGACAAAGTGTCCTGGCTGCTGATGAGGTTCAGCAACAGATGGTTGTTGAGTTTGTATGTCGTTAGAATGTCGCGAACCTGTTGCGTCGTTGCAATATGACGCTTGCTCATCTGACTGTTTTTCTCAAGCCAGACCATTACGGCAAAGTTGCCTGACAATGACCAGCCCTTTTCTTTTTGCATCAATTCGAGCAGGGCGTGCTCCAGCTCACGGCCGAAGTCCTGAGTCGCAGCAACAAAGTGCGTCGGCCAGGCCACGACCTGACGGTCGAGGCTGCTTGCGTAAGCCTGTTTATCCCAGCGGTCCAGCTTCGAAAAATCGACTGTACACCACACTGCCGGTCGAGTCGACAACAAGGTTCGGCAAGAGAGTGGTCGTGCAGGGTAAATTGAACAAGACCCGTGCCCGTCGAGAAAGGGGCAAGGGCCGAGTTCCTGGCGATGCCTTTTGAGGTAGCTTTTCAGATCGGTCAGTTCTGTCAGGGCCGCTTTTATGCGTTCAATGTAATCGGCCAGTTTTTTTGATTGTGCTCCAGTCAAGCCTTCTGCAACGGCAACGGCTTCTGGATAAGTCGCATGCACCGCCAGACGGCAGCACCCGGAGCAGTGTTCGCGGCAATAGATCGTCTTCTCAGCCGCACGGTAATTCGTCAGCCACGCGCTGGTAAATTTCTCAAGATGCTCGTGTTGATGCAAAGTTTTACCCTCTCTGTTTTGTCAATAGCAATATAGCCTTTTCTGTACATTGTCTTCAAAGAGAAATAAAAAATGCCATAACTGGTTGATATGCCTTTATCAAGTTTTTCTCATGGTTGGTGTGTTTAACGCTTGCATTTGATCCTGCAATCGGTCTAATAAGAAAATGTCTTAGAAGTCTGTGTCTAATAAAAAAGCTGACAAAACATGAATAGACTCGCTGGTATGACGTTGCACCGCATAGACAAGAGGGTCCGTGCGGTATTCTTGTTTACAGGCTATTTTTTGGACGCAACCAACAGAGCTCAAGGAATGAGCAGAAAGAAGGAGAAGTAGAAATGGCCGAAGGAACAGTGAAATGGTTTAATGATGCGAAGGGGTTCGGGTTTATTTCTCAGGATGACGGACCGGATGTTTTTGTACACTTTTCTACCATTCAGGGAGACGGATTCAAATCACTGGCTGAGGGCGAGCGCGTCGTCTTTGACGTTGAGAATGGGCCTAAAGGTCTCCAGGCTTCAAACGTGAGGAAAGCCTGAGGTTACTGACCAATTTATCGAAACGGGCCCCGCAG
>JBPPMB010000220.1:0-5338 GCA_051305855.1 Desulfuromonadales bacterium | reverse complement strand
TAACTAAATAACTAGAGGGTGATGCCGTGATTATTCCTATCAATGCTTCAAGGCCGGTAAAACGGGCGCCGAATCTTCGGCGACGACTAGTGCAGAGCGCCATCTGCATGGGGCTTCTGAATATCGCTCAGACGCACGCCTTTCCCCTTACCTTTGACGATCCCTCGTGGGAGGGCTATATCGACACCACCTTCACGGCCAGCGCGGCGATGAGGGTGCAGGGCGCCGATCACAAGGGTACGCCTCCCATCCCTGGTCCTGGCAGAAACCCGAACGCCGGTTTTACCACTCAGGCCACCGGCCGCCAGACGACCTTTGCCGATGCCGGGGACATCTACAGCTCGCCGTTGTCCTTTATTAGCGATATTGGTCTGAAGAAAGGCGACTACGGGTTTTTTACCCGCCTGTCCTATATTTACGACTACACCATCATGAACAAGGACTGTACCAACTGTGAACGGCCCACCCCAGCCCCATCGGTGCTGGGGCAGGCCCTAGGCGCACCCCGGCCGAATGGCATTGCTGACGATGCGCAAACCACTGCGGGCAACAAGTTCCGTGTTCTCGATTTTTTCGTCTACGGCAACTGGGATATCGGTGAGCATCCCTTGAATGCGCGCGTGGGCAAGCAGGTGGTCAACTGGGGCGAAAGTAACATTCTGGGTGGTGGTATCAGCCAGATGCAGAACCCGGTGGATTTGGGCAAGACCACCGTCCCGGGCACCGAGGTGAAGGAAACCCTGATGCCGCAGGAGTTGGTGTACGCCTCTTTCGGCTTGACCGACAGCGTGGCAGTGGAGGCCTATTACGTCTGGAACTGGCGCAATACGATCATGATCCCGGTGGGCACGCTGTTCAATCCCGGCGACAACGTCGGTACGGGCTATAACCCGGATCTGCTGCCGGGCTTGGCCTTTGCAGGCCGCGATGAGCCCGATGGCGGTCAGTGGGGTGTCGCGCTGCACAAGATCATCGACTCCTGGAACGGTGCCGATCTCGGCTTGTACTGGGTCAGATCTCATGGCTTCAACCCGTACATTGGCTACGATCCAGCGGCTCGCCATACGCCCTACGGTCCCGGCGACACGCAACGCGGTGGCTATAAATGGATTTATCCGGAGGATCAGGACACCTACGCTATCTCCCTGTCCGGTGAAGTCCCCGGCGATACGGGGCTTGCCTTTCAGACTGAGTTGAACCTGAGGCCGAATTTTTACGACACCCGGCAGTGTCGGAACTTCTCCGGAATCGCCGGTTTCGCGACCGCAGGGGCCTTTCCCAATGTGTTGATCCCGGGTTGCGATGTTGGGAATAGCAACATGTGGACCTATTTGGGCAGCGTGACCTATTCCGCCGGTACCCAGCTGTTCGGTGCGAACAAAATCAGCCTGGTGTTTGATGTTAACGCTGAGTGGATCAAGGACTTGAAAAAAGGCGATCCCACGGATCGACGGCAGACTAATAACCCCGTTGACCGTGGTAATTTCTGGGGTGTGGATGCGTTTGATCGCGTGATCACCGACTTTTCCTGGGGTTATGCGGCCGTTGCCGGGCTTGAATACAACAATTTTTTCAGCAACATCAACATGAATCCTACGCTGGTGTTTATCCACAACGTCGACGGCTACCAACCGTTCAATAGCGGCGCCATGGTCGAAGGCCAGCGCATCATCCGCGCGAGTGTCCAATTCACTTATCTGACACGGACCTCCCTGGAGTTTGGCTACTCGAAATGGGTAGGCTCCGCCGGGCTTAGCGAAGACAGCGATAACGTCTCCGCGGTTTTCAAATACAGTTTCTAAAAATAATTTCTGGGGAGCAGGTGTGATGTTGAGCATTAAAGCAATTAGCAGGCAGCGGTTTATCGCGGCATCCGCCGTGACGATGGTCATGGCATTGACGTCGACAACTCCGGCGTGGGCAAAGGCCACACCGGAAGAGCTCGCGAAACTGGGTATGAGCGGTACCGAGTTGACGCCCGCCGGCGCGATTCGCGCCGGCAACGCCGAGGGCACGATACCGGAGTGGAAGTTTGAGCCGATACCGGTGCCGGCCAATTTCAAGCCCGGTGGTTTTCACCCGGATCCCTATGCGGCGGACAAGCCGGTGTTCACCATCACCGCACAGAACCACAAACAGTACGCGGACAAGTTGAGTGATGGTCAGAAAAAGATGTTCGAGACCTATCCCGACTACAAGATGAACATCTATCCGACCCGGCGCAGCGCGATATTCAAGGAATATGTTTACCAGGCCGCGCTGGAAAATGCCGGACGGGCGGAGGCCACCGCTAACGAAAAGGGCGAGCAGGGCTTCAAGAACGCGGTGATCGCATGGGCGTTTCCGGTTCCTCACAATGGCAATGAGGCGCTGATGAATATCGTCACCCACCCGCAGCAACCCTATCAGTATTACTGGGACAACACGGCGGCGGTGTCCACCGGTGGTGCCTACCAGGTGGGTAAAATCACCATCAAGGCCTTTCGACCCTGGAGCTTGCCGGAGAACAAGGTCGACAGTTTAAATCCGGAAGAGATTGGTACTGGTATTCACGCCAACCAGACGGTGGTGTCGCCGGCCAAATCCGCGGGCCAGGTCATTCTCGCGGTCGATCCGATGGTCTATACCCAGCACCAGCGCCAAGCCTGGCTCTACAATCCGGGTCAACGCCGGGTCAAGCGGGCGCCGCAAATCATTCACGACTTTCCATCGACCGGAACCGACGGTCTCGCGACGACGGATCAACGCTGGGGTTGGCTAGGCCCCAACGAGCGCTATGACTGGACGCTGGAAGGCCGCCAGGAGATGTACATTCCCTATAACGCCTACAAGTTGCACAGTGGGGATACCAAGATTGCCGACATCATCACACCGGAAGGCCGCCTCAACCCCGACTTGGCCCGCTATGAGCTGCACCGAGTGTGGAAGCTGGTGGGCACCTTGCGCAAGGGCATCAGTCACGTGTATGGCAAACGGGTGTTTTATGTAGATGAGGACACTTGGATCCCCGTGTTTCATGATAACTACGACCTCCGTGGCCAGTTGTGGCGTTTCTGGGAACAGCATCTGGTGAATTGGTACGACGTCGGCTTCATGAATGACACCATCATCAATCAATATGACATCACCGCTGGCCGCGTGGTGGTGCTGGGCCTTGATAACGATGGTCCCGGGCCCAGTTTTACGTGGCGTCCCGAGCCCAACGAATACACTCCGGCCGCGATTCGGCAGGCGGGTGTGCGCTAATCCCGATGATCACCGGCGGTGCAATTGCTGGCGGGCTAACTTCCCTGCCAGTAATTGCACGGTTGGCGCGAATAGTCCGTTAGCTGGTGGAATAGGCCTGACCGAATAGGCAGATCGACTCGGGCCAGTTCTAAATCCTGGCAATGTGCTCAAACTTGCGGACAAGGCGGAGAGGAGGCCCATTGCTACGGCAATTCGGCAGCCCGTGCGCGTCGCAGTTTGTCAAAAAAAGCCTCGCAGTTCGCCAAAAAACAAGCCTCGCTTTGGAAATGATCCATGGATATCCAGCAGTTCCTACCTCGGTTTACGTCCTGGGTTTGTCGCAGTGCTCAAAGTCTACCCAAGACCATCCAGCTTAAAGTCGGCGCAATAAGCCTTATCTATATGTTTGCGGGTGTTTTTGCAGTGGCAGAGTCCGATGCTGCTGATGCATCTCTGCAGACGCCGGCGATGCAATCACCACTGGCTAGCAAGGCGCTGCTGACTGGTTCCGCCAAAGCGGGTGAGCGAATGGTCGCCGTGGGCGCTTACGGCAACATCGTCTACTCGGTGCCGGCAGCGGACGGCAAGGGGCTGGAGTGGCGACAGGCCAATGTGCCCACTCAGCGGCTGTTGACTAGCGTTACTTTCGTCGATGATCGTGAGGGCTGGGCGGGTGGCCACGACACCTTGATCCTGCACACCACCGACGGCGGCGAGAACTGGCAAATCCAACATGAGGATCCGCGGCCGAATGGCGATCTGCCCAAACCGGTGCTGGATATCGAGTTCACGGACAAGCTCCACGGTATCGCCGTGGGGGCATTTTCGCTGATGCTGGCGACGGCAGACGGTGGCAAGACCTGGGTGCCGGTGGATACCGGCGTGCTCTACGACCGGCTGGACGCGCAGGGCCAGGAGCCGGAACCCAATTTATATTCCATTATCAAACTGCACGACGGATTTCTGATTGCCGGAGAGTTGGGCACCTTGCTGCATTACAGCCCAAGGACGGAGAACACGGCTGAGCAATGGCGGATTATCAAGTCGCCCTATGAGGGTTCGTTTTTTGGTATTCGGCAGTTGTCCTCCGGCGATATCTTTGTCTACGGTCTGCGCGGTCATATGTTTCGTTCGATCGATCAAGGTGAAACCTGGGACGCAATCAACACCGGAACCACCGCCAACATCAATGACGTGATCGAAGTGTCTGAAAGCATCCTGATAGGCGTTGGTGACGGCGGTACTGTTTTGAGGCTACAGCGCCAGCAAAACATGGTGATGGCTGAAAAAATACCCTATCCGGGCTTCGGCAACCTCATGTCGGTGCAACCCTTCGGGAAGGATCTGGCAATCCTGTTCGGAGCGATCGGTGCGAAAGAATTTCCCATCAAATAGCACAAATACGATAAGAGCGATAACGCACACGTTGCCAAGACAAGAGGATGCATGATGGATCGGGTAGTACGAGTGATGTTTGGCAATCGGTTGCTGATCCTGCTGATTTTTGCCGGGTTGACGGTATTCATGGGGATTAATGCCCTCAAATTGAGGGTCGATGCCGGCTTCGAAAAGCTATTGCCGCTGAAGCACGACTACATCCAGACGCTGCTTAAATACCAAAGTGACTTCGGCACTGGCAACCAGATCATCGTCGCGCTGATCCAGAAGGAAGGCACGATTTTCAATCCGGAATTTTTCAAGGCGCTGCGCTCGGCGAGCGACGAAGTGTTTTTTCTGCCCGGTGTCGCGCGGGCAACGGTCACTTCGATTTTTACTCCGAATGTGGTCTATGTCGAAGTGGTCGAGGACGGCTTTTCCGGTGGCAACGTGGTACCTGCGGAATTTCAGCCCACCGAGGAGTGGATGCCGGTGGTGCGCAACAACATCATCAAATCCGGGCGGCTCGGTAGCCTGGTGGCCAGTGATTTTTCCGGCGCGCTGATTCGCGCCGAGTTGATCGACCGCGATCCGACCACGCGGCTACCGCTGGACTATCAGAAGGTGGCGCGCGATCTGGAGACCAATATCCGCGCCAAGTTCGAGTCGGACAATATCGATGTCCGCATCATCGGCTTCGCCAAGTCCACCGGCGATATCGCCGATGGCGCCC
>JBPPMB010000180.1:0-20068 GCA_051305855.1 Desulfuromonadales bacterium | reverse complement strand
GTCACCCGGCCGATACGCCGTACCCGATGGAAGATTTTCCACGGCCGGCACGATGCCGACCAGGTTGATGGGCAAGCGCAGCAGGGCGGCGGCCAGCATGGTGCCGATGACAGCGGCACCGCCTGCCATATCCATCTTCATCTCATCCATCTTGTCGGGGGGTTTCAATGAAATGCCGCCGGCATCAAAAGTTACGCCTTTGCCGACCAGGGCAACCGGTGCTTCATTCTTGCTGCCACCGCGATGCTCAAGGACAATCAGTTGCGGTTCACGAACGCTGCCCTGGGCAACGCCGAGCAAGGCACCAAAGCCCTCTTCAGCCAGTTCTTTCAGGCCGAGGATTTTGCACTGTAATGTACTTGCTTCAGCCGCTGCCCGGGCCTGTTCGGCAAGATGGACGGGTGATTTGACGTTCCCCGGAGCATTGACCAGGTCGCGAGCGAGCATAACGGCCCGGCAGATGATTTGTGCCCTCTCCAGGGCCGCCTCGCAGGTCTGCTTGTCGTGCGCAGTGTCGATCAGTAGTGTCAATAATTTCGGTATTTTGCGCGACTCTCTGGCTTTTTCTCCGAGAAACCGGTCATAACGATAGCTGGCGAGCAGTATGCCTTCTGCTGTCGCCTGGAGGTGGGCAATGCTGTCACTCACTTGCGTGGCGAGTGGCAGGGCAAAGGCTGCCTGCCCGAGCTTTTTCCCGATCACATGCTGCATGGCACGACCTGCGGCCTGGCGACTCTTTTCCGGGCAGCTCTCTGCTCTCTTGCCGAGGCCAATCAGCAGAACCCGTTTCGCCGGCAGGTGACCCGCCGGCTGGAAAAGGATCTGCTCACCGTCTTTACCGGTGAATTCGCCGTGGCGGCGGGCCTGGTGCAGCAGGCCGCCCAGCTTTTGATCAAGCTCTTGCAACAATGGCTCAGATAGGCCCTTTTCGAAGACGCCGATTACCAGGCAGGCAGTTTTTGTCTGCAGCGGGCGGGTTTTATGAATCTTTATCTCCATGATCGTCTCCTTTTGGTCGACCAGACAGTTTGACGACACCACGTCAGCTGCGTGGCAACTTTGACGGGGGCCTTCCGCCGGGGTCCCGTTGTCGTTGCAATTGATTGTAGTGCATCAATCTAATTTCGCAGATTTCCTGGGACGACGTATGAATTGGCGTTGCAGCTTCCAGCCTCCAGCCTCACCCCTCACTCCTCACCCCGGGGACCTGATTGACCTCGGAGCTGCTGTGAAAACAGAAGGCGTTGCGGCCACTTTTTTTGGCCCGGTACATGGCGCTGTCGGCGTGATGCAGAAGCATCGGAATGTCCCGGGCGTCATCGGGAAAGATAGCGATGCCGATAGAGCCGGAAATCCTTCTTTCTCCCCCTGGCAGGGCAAAGGGTTGGGCCAGGACCTCCAGCAGTCGTCTGGCGACGATGCTCACATTCGGAGCCTCCAGCACGCAGGGCATGACCACTGTGAATTCGTCGCCACCCATGCGCGCCAGTGTATCACTTTTGCGCAAGCTTTTTTCCAGCCGGGATGCGACCTGCCTGAGCAGAGCATCGCCCGATTCATGGCCAAGGGTGTCGTTGATTTCCTTGAAATGATCCAGGTCGATAAACAGCAGGGCCACCGCATAGCCTTCGCGCTCCCCCCATTCGATGGACTTTTGCAACCGGTCATTGAAGAGCATTCGGTTGGGGACCTGGGTGAGACCGTCAAAGTTGGCCTGTCGCCAGACTTGTTCCTGCAGCTCCTTGCGATCATGGATGTCTCTGAGGATGGTTTGCACTGACCACTTTTCGTGATAGAAGACCGGGGTGGAGCAGGCTTCAACATCGAGAGCCGTGCCATCCAGGCGCAGGATTTTTTCCTCAATATAAGGTTTGACTGTCTGCTCAAACTCCACTGCGCTGATGCGGTCATGAACAAGTTCCCGATAGTCGGGATGGATCAGGTCCATGACCCTGGCGCCGTTCAACTGGCCTGGATCTGTTGCGCCGAACAGCGTTGCCGTTGCCTGGTTGACAAAGAAAACCTTCTCCCCGCGATGAACGAGAATGGCGTCCGGAGAGCGTTCAATCAGGGAGCGGTAACTCTCTTCGCTTTGGCGCAGCGCTTCTTCCGCGTGCTTGAGACTGCTGTGATCCTGCAGGGTTTCAATCGCGGCGACCACCTTGCCCTGGCTGTCGTGGATAGGTGCAGCCTCGAATGAGAGGTAGCGACGCTTGCCGCCGATGTCTGCATACCAGCCCTCCGCCTGGAGGCCGTCGGCAATGAGCTGTGAATTGGAAAACGTCTGGTAGAGATTGAGCACGTTTTCCAGGTCATTAGTGAGGACCAGGTCGACAATGCAGGGGCGCTGTTCGGGATAAAAAGCTCTCCAGTGCTGGTCGGTGCCGAGCAGGTCGATGGCAGGAATCCCGGTCAGCTCTTCGCAGGCCCGATTCCAGATGATGACCCGGTGATTGATGTCCACAACAAAGCTGGGGACGGCCGAGCTCTGCAGTATGTCTTCGGAAAACTTCTTTTGCTCGAGTAACGCCATTTCTACGGATTTACGTCGGGTGATGTCGACCATGGTTCCGACCATGCCGGCCGGAGCTCCACGTTCGTCACGAAAGATCGCTTTGTAAAAGAGGACATCGTGTCGGCTGCCGTCTCCGTAGGTCACTGAAGTCTCGACGACCTCAGTGGGGATCTCGGAATTGTGCAGCAGCTCGCATTCACCCCGCTCCTGTTCCTTGGACTTGTCGCTGCCGAACACCTCGTCGCTGGTCTTGCCCAGAAGCTCGGCGCGGGAGACTCCGCGAATTTTTTCATAGGCGAGATTACACCCCAGGTAGCGGCCATCAAGATCTTTGTAGTAAAGCGGGTTGGGAATCGAATCGGCGAGGGTCTGCAGAAATTGAAGACGGGAAGCAGATAGAATTTTTTCTCTGTCCACCTCGGCCATCAGTCGATTAAAGGCTTTACCGAGAATGCCGATTTCGTCGCGGGTGGTGATCGGCAGCTGGGTGCGCTGGGCATCGTCTGAAGAAAGCGTTTGTACGTGACTGGTAAAGGAGAGCAGCGGCCGAATAAGCTTTCCCATCACCAGCCAGACGATCAGGGTCGAGGCGAGTAACAAAACCAGCAGTCCGATAGCCATGTATCTATGGGATCTGGCTATGGGAGCGAAAGCTTCCTTGGCCGGATAGTTGGCCGCGAGAATCCAGTTGTTGGTGGCCAGATGCTTGAAGGAGGTCAACATGCTCAGGCCGCGGGAGTTGATGGTCTCCTCGGTCCCCTCAAACCCCTCAATGGCGCGATCAAAGAGGAGGTTGGCGCCAACTGGTACATCCTTTTGCATGATGCGTTTCGGGTCCGGGTGCATGATCATCAGCCGGTCGGTGTTGTAGAGGTAGAGATAACCGCTCTCACCAATCTTGACTTTGCCGAGCCTGCCGAGAAAATTATCCTCGCTCAGGTCGACACTGCCGGCGATGACGGCACTGATCTGGCCGGAAGAATCGAAGATCGGGGCGGTGAAGTTAATAACCGGGTGATGGTGCTTTTGGCTGGAGGAGTAAGGGGCGGAGATCTGTGGCAGCCTGGTCTCAATGGTTTGTTTGAAGTAGTCACGAAAGGCGTAGTCCTTGCCACGCCGCTCCGGCCTGTATGGTGTCTCGGCGAGGAGGGTTCCGGAGGGCGAGAAGAAGAAGACGCCGTTGTCGAAAAACAACCGGGTTCCCGCATTCAGGGGCTGGTCCAGAAAAAGTTGAATGTTCTCGGGGTCAGCAACAATCTCGGGTGGTACGGCTGCTGCGGTGCGATAGATAATCTCCTGGCCGGTCCTGATCTGTTGGTCGAGATCCTCTGCTATTGCGGCGATCAACTGGAACTGCTGCTGGGCGATGATGCTTTTCAACTCCTGGCTGAAATAACGCAATGCAATGATCGATGCCACAGAGAGGGTCACCAGCAGCAGAGCGCATACACTCAGGGCCATCTTGTGTTTCAAGCTGAAGCGCATTTCTCATCGCCTTGGAGTGGAAATCCGGGGATGATCCCCGTGCAGATTTATTCGATCGTTTTGCATCAAGCCCTGGTGGGTGTAGACGGGGCGGACATTTGCTTGGCCAGTTTGAATTTCAGACTATGTATATTCTCATATAATAAGCAAGAGAAAAACAGGAGCTCGATCACCTCAGATCAAGGGGGGGAATATACCTTACGCTGCGACTTGTTCTGCATGGGGTTTGCGGATCTTCTGCCCTCCCTGGCCGAACCGGGCAACCTGTTTCTCCGCCGCCGCCTTGATCATCTTTGCATCGCAGAAATGCGCAGAAGAAGGGGTTGTGAGAGACTTTGTCGATCGAAGAAACAGGCTTGACTTAAAAAAGCGACAGCCTCCTGAGGTTATTGAAAGACTTGCGCGCCGCTTCGATGGTTTTGTCAAGATCTTCCTGCGAGTGGGCAATGCTCATGAAGCCCGTTTCGTATTGCGATGGTGCAATGTTGATCCCTTCATCGAGCATGCTGCGGAAGAACCTGGCAAAGATCTCTGGCGTCTCCGGTTTGACGTCACTGAAGTTGAAGACCTCCTCCTGCTGGAAATACGTGCAGAACATGCCACCAACCCGCTGCAGAGATGTCGGAACCTCGGCTTCTGCGGCGGCATCCTGGAGGCCTTTGCAGAGATAGGCGGTCTTTTCTTCAATGGCTTCGTAAAAGCCTTCCTGCTGCAGAAGCTTCAGGGTGGCGATGCCGGCGCTCATGGCCAGAGGGTTGCCGGACAGGGTTCCGGCCTGGTAGACGCCGCCCTCCGGGGAGAGGTGCGCCATGATCTCCCGCTTGCCGCCGAAGGCGCCGACGGGCAGGCCGCCGCCGATGATCTTGCCGAGACAGACCAGGTCGCCTCGCACGCCGAAGCGTTCCTGGGCTCCGCCGTAGGCAACCCGGAAGCCGGTCATGACTTCATCGATGATCAGGACGATGCCTTCGGCATCACAGAGTTTGCGCAGCCCTTCAAGGAACCCTGGTTGCGGAGCGACACAACCCATGTTGCCGGCAATCGGCTCAAGGATGATGCAGGCTATCTCGCCCGGGTTGGCCGCCGCCAGCTCCTTGACATTTTCAAGGTCGTTGAAGGTGGCTGTCAGGGTGAGCCTGGCAAAATCGACTGGAACGCCGGATGAGGTCGGCACGCCGAAGGTTGCCAGGCCGCTGCCGGCTTTGACCAGCAGGGAATCGGCATGGCCGTGGTAGCAGCCGTCGAATTTGAGGATCTTGTCGCGGCCGGTATAGCCGCGCGCCAGGCGTATGGCGCTCATGGTTGCTTCAGTGCCGGAGGATACCATCCGGACCTTTTCTATGTTCGGATAAGCCGCGCAGACCATTTCGGCAAGCTGGGTTTCGCGGGCGGTGGGAGCACCGAAAGACGCTCCGCTTGCCGCAGATTGCTGGATAGCTTCCACGACTTTCGGATGGCAATGACCAAGAATCATCGGTCCCCAGGAACCGACATAGTCAATATAGGCATTGTCGTCAGCGTCATAAATTTTCGAACCGGCGGCCCGGGCAATAAAAATAGGATCACAGCCAACGGACCTGAAGGCGCGGACCGGGCTGTTGACGCCACCCGGGATAACTTGCTTGGCTTTGGCGAAGAGTGCGGAAGATTGCTTGTGGTTCATGGTGGCTCCTTGGCTGCTCGAGTCGGCTCGCGATTGTCATTATACATAAGCGGGGAGTAACGCTTCGCTGGATGCACAACAGCAGACCGTCTGTTAGCATAGCCACCGGGGCCTGTCAAGATGCCGCCGGTCTGATCTGTTGTTCCTGGCCTGATTTTAATTTTGGTTTGTTGTTTTAGTCTGGCTAAAATTATTCGGGGGTTTTTTGTCATTTTTGCAAAAATAAGCCTTGTTAAATTTGGATATTCAGCCAATACAAGCGCTTGTTCCCATGTTATTGCTTTTGAAGTAAAACTAAAAGATGCTCATGGTATAGCGTTTGACTTTGCTCGGTAACTGATTTATAAACGCTGGTCTGAGCATATTACAGGGTAGGGTACATGACTGATCTGCTTGTCATTCTGGTAAGCGCCATCTTCGTCAACAACTTCGTTCTGGCGCGTTTCCTCGGCATCTGTCCGTTTTTGGGTGTCTCCAAGAAGGTTGAAACCGCCTTGGGCATGGGGATGGCCGTGACTTTTGTCATGACCGTGGCCACGGTGGTGACCTGGTTTGTCCAGTACTTTGTCCTGATTCCCTTCGGCATTGAATATCTGCAGACGATCGCGTTTATCCTGGTCATTGCCTCGCTGGTGCAGCTGGTTGAGATGGTGATCCAGAAGGTCAGCCCGGTCCTCTATCAATCCCTGGGCATCTTCCTGCCGCTGATTACGACCAATTGCGCGGTCCTGGGCCTGGCTGTTCTGAATATTCAGAAGGATTACAGCTTTCTCGAGGGTGTGGTCTTCTCCATCGGCGCGGCGCTCGGTTTTACCCTGGCGCTGGTGCTGTTTGCAGGTCTGCGTGAGCGGCTCGAACTCTGCGCCATACCGCAGAGCTTTCGCGGCACGGCGATCGCCCTGGTCACGGCAGGTCTTTTGTCCCTGGCCTTCATGGGGTTTGCCGGCCTGGTCAAAGGCTAGGTTGATGCACTCGCAAATACTACATGGGATGGCGACGCCATCAAGGTTGATTTATGCTTGCAGCTATATTGAGCCTCGGATGTATTGGCCTGGTCGCCGCCGTTGCGCTTGGCATTGCAGCTAAAAAATTTGCTGTCGAGGTCGACCCGCGTGAACTCGCCATCATTGAGTCCCTGCCCGGGGCCAATTGCGGGGCCTGTGGTTTTCCCGGTTGTGCCGGTTACGCAAAAGCACTGGTGGCGGGAACCGTCGACTTGAACCAGTGCCCACCGGGTGGCGCCGATGTGGTGGCGAAACTGGCCCGTATCCTGGGCGTCGAAGCTTCGGCGTCAGCCCGCGAGATTGCCGTGGTCCTCTGCCAGGGCGATAATCGCAAAGCACAAGTCAAGTACCGCTACCTGGGGCTGGAAGACTGCACGGCGGCCCAGCGCATTGCTGATGGCCCGAAAATCTGCCCCGGCGGTTGCTTGGGACTGGGCTCTTGTGAGCGGGCCTGCCCGTTTGACGCCATCGAAATGACTGCGGATGGCCTGGCGGTGATCAGCCGTGAGAAATGCACGGGATGCCGCAAGTGTATTGCGGTTTGTCCGCGCAAAGTGATTCGTATGACGCCCTTTGAGGCGACCGTCCACGTGCTTTGCAACAGCCATGACAAGGGCGCTGTCGTGCGTAAATACTGCCAGATCGGCTGCATCGGTTGCCACATCTGCCAGAAGACCGTTCCTGAGGCCTACAGAATAGACGACTTTCTTGCTGCCGTTGTCTACGGACATGATGCCGAAGCCGTTGAGGCGCTCCCCAAATGCCCGACCCAGTGCATTCGGGATTTTGCCCAGGGTTATCCTGATGGCAGCACCCTGTTGCCTGCCGTTGCGGACAAGCCGCATGCGGCCTGACTTGAGCCGGGTAT
Source organism: Desulfuromonadales bacterium (assembly GCA_051305855.1). Taxonomy (GTDB): domain Bacteria; phylum Desulfobacterota; class Desulfuromonadia; order Desulfuromonadales; family BM103; genus M0040. The sequence goes on along the minus strand of JBPPMB010000180.1, from coordinate 12,533 downwards.
GATTGGCAGAGAGACATGAGACTGAAAACCTTTGCAGGTGGCATACACCCTCCGGACAATAAGCAGTGGTCAGCACACAAGCCGATCGAAGACTGCCCTTTGCCCGCAGAATTCATTGTGCCGCTGGCACAGCATATCGGCGCGCCATCGATTGTCAGCGTGGCCGTCGGTCAACAGGTGGCCAAGGGCCAGGAGATCGGTTCCGCCAAGGGTTTTGTCTCCGTGCCGGTGCATGCGCCGACGTCTGGCGAGGTTGTCGCCATTGAGCATCGAGCTCACCCCTGGGGGCCGACCCTTGCCGCGGTCGTGATCAAGCCGGACGGTGAAGACCGCTGGACGACAGAACTGCAACCCGCCGACCCGGATGACCTCTCTGCCGATGAAATGGTCGAGAGGGTGCGCAGGGCCGGCGTGGTCGGCATGGGAGGTGCGGCTTTCCCGGCGCATGTCAAGATGTCGCCACCGCCGGAGAAGAAGATCCATACCCTGATTTTCAACGGCGTTGAGTGCGAACCCTACCTGACCGCCGACCATCGCATGATGCTGGAGGAAACAGAGCGCATTCTGCAGGGCGTTGCCCTGCTGCAATATGTGCTCGGCGCCAAGCGGGTGGTGATCGGCATTGAGACCAACAAGCCGGATGCGATCGCCCTCTTTACCAGGCATTGTGCCGGGACGCCGGTCGAAGTGGTGGCATTGCAAGTCAAGTATCCGCAGGGCGCTGAAAAACAGCTGATTGCCGCGGTGACTGGCAAGGAAGTGCCTTCGGGCGGTCTGCCGATGGACATCGGAGTTTCCGTGCACAATGTCTCGACGGCGGCGGCTGTGACCGACGCGATCGTCCATGGCCGCCCTTTGATTGAACGGGTCTGCACGGTGACGGGACCTGCAATCCGTGAACCGAAGAACTTGCGCATTCGTATCGGGACGCTGCTCTCACACCTGGTGGACGTCTGCGGTGGACTGGTTGAGCCGCCCGGCAAGGTGATTATGGGGGGGCCGATGATGGGCTTTACCCAGCTTGGCTTGCATGTGCCGGCAACCAAGGGCACCTCCGGCCTGCTGCTGTTGCGCACGGCAGATGTTGACCGTCATGCGGAGGGTCCTTGTATCCGCTGTGCACGCTGTGTGCAGGTTTGTCCGATCAACCTCCAGCCGACAACGATTGCCGCCTATGCGCGGCGCAACCTGGTGGCGGAAGCCGCCGAGTACCGCGCGATGGACTGCATCGAATGTGGCAGCTGCAGCTATGTTTGTCCGGCAGCCATTCCCCTGGTGCAGGCGATTCGTTACGGCAAGGCGGCCATACTCGCCAAGAAGAGGAACTCCCCGTAAAGTGAATCAGCAGCTTTATCTGTCATCTTCGCCGCACATTCATTCGGGCGAGACCACCACCAGGGTGATGCGCGCGGTGCTCTACAGCCTGCTGCCGGCCTGCGGCGTGGCCGTCTATTTCTTCGGTCCCTCGGCACTGTCGGTGCTGTTGATCGCAACCCTGGGCTGTCTTGCGACCGAAGCGGTCTGCCAGCGCCTGATGGGACAGGCGGTTACCATTACCGACAGCAGCGCCGCGATTACCGGTGTCCTGCTGGCCCTCAATCTGCCGCCGTCGAGCCCCTGGTGGCTGACGCTGCTCGGTGCGGTGATTGCCATTGCCATTGGTAAGCAGGTCTACGGCGGCCTCGGCGCGAACCCTTTCAACCCGGCCCTGGTGGCCCGGGTCGTGCTGCTCATCTCTTTTCCCGTACAGATGACCACCTGGTCGGCACCGGCGCCGCTCGGCTCCGGCCTCGACCTGGTGACGACGGCGACGCCGCTGGGCGCGTGGAAAAACGCCGTCATGCTGACCGGACAGCTGCCCGCCGAAATGCAGGGCAGTATGGCGGATTACTTCCTCGGCAACATGCCCGGCTGTATCGGCGAGGTGTCTGCCCTGGCCCTGCTGCTGGGCGCTGCCTATCTTTTCTACCGGCGCATTCTGACCTGGCATATCCCGACCGCCTTTGTCGGGAGCGTGATCCTGCTTTCGGGATTGTTCTGGCTGATCAACCCGGCGAAATACCCCAATCCGGTCTTTCACCTGCTGACCGGCGGACTGATTCTCGGGGCTTTCTACATGGCAACGGACATGGTGACCACGCCGGTGTCCCGCAAAGGCATGCTGCTGTTCGGGGTCGGCTGCGGCCTGCTGACCGTTCTGATCCGTCTGTTCGGCGGTTATCCCGAAGGTGTCTCTTTCGCCATCCTCCTGATGAATGCTGTGACCCCGCTGATTGATCGTTACCTGCGGCCACGCACCTTTGGCGTCCTGGCGGGGAAGGCTTGATATGAACGGACTGCCTCGCCTGGTTCTCGCATTGACCCTGATTACGGTGGGGGCGGGACTGCTCCTGTCCCTGGTGGAGTCGCTGACCCGCGCGCCGATTGCCGAGCAGCGCCGCCTGGAGACCCTGCGGGCCCTGCAGACCGTTTTGCCGGCCTTTGACAACAGCCCCGATGCCGACACCGTTGAGCTGGCGTTCGGCACGGACAAGAAAGGCCGGGAGATGAAGCGGACGTTCTTCCGCGGCCGGCAAGGCGCTGAGATCTCAGGCGTTGCCTTCTCCGTGGTCGCTGCCGACGGTTACAGCGGCAATATCAGCATGATGGTTGGAGTTGACGCCGGAGGAACGGTGGTCGGGCTTGAGATTCTTACCCATGCCGAGACTCCCGGCCTGGGTGATAAAATCACCCATGACGAGTTCAAGGGGCAGTTCAAAGGGAAGGCGCTGGAGGGCTCGGATTGGCGCGTCAAGAAGGATGGCGGCGATTTCGACCAGATCACCGGCGCCACGATTTCACCGCGGGCCGTCGTAAAAGCCGTGCATCAGGGACTTCAATTCTATCGCGAGCATCAGCAGGATGTACTCTCGGCGGAAAGGATGAGCCCATGAGCTTGCTAGAGAATTTCAAAAAAGGCCTCTGGCGTGAGAATGCCGTGTTCCGCCTGCTGCTCGGTTTGTGCCCGACCCTGGCGGTGACGACCAGCGCCGAAAATGGTCTCGGCATGGGGTTGGCGACCACCTTTGTCCTGGTCGGTTCGAATGTCGTCGTTTCGCTGATGCGCAAGGTGATTCCGGCAAAAGTCCGCATCCCGGCCTTTATCGTCATCATCGCCTCCTTTGTCACCGTGGTGCAGCTTTGCATGGAAGCGTACTTTTATGACCTGTACAAGGCCCTTGGCATCTTTATCCCCCTGATTGTGGTCAACTGCGTGATCCTGGGCCGCGCCGAGGCATTTGCCTCCAAGAACCGCCTGCTTCCGTCCATGGCGGATGGCCTTGGCATGGGCACAGGGTTTACCCTGGCGCTGTTCGTGCTGGGCGCGGTGCGTGAGCTGTTCGGGTCCGGCACGCTGCTGGGCTATGCCGTCTTCGGCGTCGGCTATCAGCCGCTGATCCTCATGATCCTGCCCCCCGGGGCCTTCATCGCCATGGGTCTGCTATTGGCGGCAATGAACTTCATCGACAATCGTCGACGCTAAATTGCTGCCTTGCTTTAACCTCCTTCCGACAAGCCTAAGCAGGGGATTAATCACATCTAAGACAGCTAATTCCCGTGTCTTTTTTCCTGTTTGTTAGTACCTGACAAAAATGCTCCTAAAGCCGCAAAAGTTGGGCGTTTGTGGCCCTTCGAACTGCATACAGTATACGGTATTTTTCCCTTGACAAAGGGCTGTATTTATCCTAACTTGCTGTCGGCCGGAGTGCCGAAAAGCTATAGTTGCGGCCGCCGAATTCTGTAACCTCACCTGGCAGGAGGACCATATCAATGCTGGATAGTTACCTACCGATTATCACCCTGATCATTATCGCGCTTTGCTTTTCCATCGGGTCAGTCATTTTTTCGCGACTGGTTGGAGAGAAAAAGCCTACAGCCATCAAGTTGTCGCCCTACGAGTGTGGCATGCCTCCTGTCGGCACTGCCCGTGCGAAGTTTTCAGTCAAGTTCTACATCATCGCCATGCTCTTTATCGTTTTTGATATCGAGGTTGTTTTCATGTACCCCTGGGCTGTTATGTTCAAGCGCCTGGGCCTGTTCGGCTTCGCGGAAATGGGTGTGTTTATTCTGATTCTGCTCGTTGGTTACGTATACGTTTGGAAAAAAGGAGCTCTGGAATGGGAGTAGAGGAAACACTGGGTAATAACATCATTACCACATCTCTGGACAAGATCGTCAACTGGTCCCGCGCCAGTTCTCTCTGGCCTCTGACCTTTGGCCTGGCTTGCTGCGCCATTGAGATGATGGCGACTGGTGCCGCCCGTTTTGACCTGGACCGCTTCGGTGTCCTCTTCCGCGCTTCACCGCGTCAGGCGGATGTCATCATTATTGCTGGGACCGTGACCAAGAAGATGCTGCCGGTTATCCAGACCGTGTATGAGCAGATGCCGGAACCCCGCTACGTCATCGCGATGGGGGCCTGTGCCTGTTCTGGCGGTATCTTTGATACCTACAGCACGGTGCAGGGCATTGACGAGTACTTGCCGGTTGATGTCTACATCCCCGGTTGCCCGCCTCGTCCTGAGGGCCTGCTGTACGGCATCATGAAGCTTCAGGAGAAGATTAAGAGGGAGCGCAACTCCTTCGGTGCTTCCATCGGTGTGGGTGAGCGAATCGCAGGTTGATTGCTTTCCGCCGATCGGCAATTTTAACCCAGATAGACAGGATGCAACTGTTATGAGTGTACAGGCTGTTGTTGACAAGCTGAAGGCCAAATTTGGCGATACGGTGCTCGAGATCAGCGAGTTTCGTGGTGAGACCACTGTGGTAGTCAAAAAAGAGGAAATTGTCGCTGTGTGCACCTTCCTCAAAAAAGATGCCGGCTTTAATTTCCTGACAGACCTTTGCGGCGTTGATTACATGGGGCGGACTCCTCGTTTTATGGTGGTCTACCAACTCTATAATATCAGCACCCACACACGCCTGCGCATCAAGACTCCGGTTGCAGAGAACGACGCACGGCTTGATACCGTCAGTGGTGTCTGGGCAACGGCCAACTGGCTGGAGCGCGAGTGCTGGGACCTGATGGGGATCACCTTCAATAATCATCCTGATCTGCGCCGCATCCTGCTGCCGGAAGATTGGGTGGGGCATCCACTGCGCAAGGATTATCCTCTGCAGGGCCCTGATCGCGAGCCCTACCAGGGTCGACTGCAATAAAAAATCTTTTTGCACAAACTCAAGCATTTTCTGAATAGTGACGAGGCAGAGATATGGCGAATTTAGAAACCATGACCATCAGCATGGGCCCGCAGCATCCCTCAACTCACGGGGTGTTGCAGCTGATTTTGGAACTGGATGGCGAGATTGTCCGTAAGGCCACACCGCATATCGGTTTTCTACACCGTGGTGTGGAAAAGCTGGCGGAGCACCGTACCTACCACCAGGTGTTGCCCCTGACCGACCGGCTCGATTATCTGGCCCCCATGCACAATAACCTCGGTTACGTGCTGGCCGTGGAAAAGCTGCTTGGTATCACCGATGCCATCCCTGAGCGTGCCCAGGTGGTCCGTGTCCTGCTCGCTGAGCTGACCCGTCTCAAGAGCCACCTGGTCTGGCTGGCCTGCCACGCTCTCGATATCGGCGCCATGACTGTGTTCATCTACTGCTTCCGCGAACGCGAGCACATCATGAACATCTACGAAAAGGTCTCAGGTGCGCGCATGACCTCCAACTATTTCCGGGTCGGCGGTCTCTCTGCAGATCTTCCGGCAGGTCTGGACCAGGAGATCCGCACCTTTGTCAATTCGATGCCTGGTCACATCAATACTTACGAAGGTCTGCTGACCGGCAACAAAATCTGGCAGAAACGAATTCAGGGCGTCGGCGTGATCAGCGCAAAAGATGCTATCGACCTGGGTGTCACTGGTCCCTCGTTGCGCGGTTCCGGCGTCGATTGGGACCTGCGCCGCGACCAGCCGTACAGCGGCTACGAGAATTATGATTTCAACGTTATCGTTGAGCAGGGCTGTGACACCTGGGCACGCTACCATGCCCGCCTCAAGGAGATGCGCGAGTCGTGCAAAATTATTCATCAGGCGCTTGACAAGCTCAAGCCCGGCCCGATTCTGGCGGATGCACCGAAAATAGTGCTGCCCCCCAAGCATGACACTGTCAACACCATCGAAGGCCTGATTCACCACTTCAAGATCATCAGTGAAGGTTTCAAGCCCGAGGTAGGCGAAGTTTATGTGGGTGTCGAAAATCCTAAAGGCGAAGTCGGTTTCTACCTGGTTTCCGACGGCTCACCCAGGCCCTACCGGATGAAAATCCGCCCGGCTTCATTCATCAACCTCCAGGCCTTGCCCAAGATGTGCGAAGGTTCCATGATTGCTGACGTTGTGGCTGTTATCGGAACTCTGGACATCGTACTGGGTGAGATCGACCGCTAGTCTGCTGCGAAAATAAGGAACCAGCCATGAGTAAAGCAGCCGAAGCTACTGTTGCAGAGAAGGACACGGACCTGACCGGAGCAAACCGGATTCTCGACAAGTATGTCGATTTTCCCGGAGCTCTGATGCCGGCACTTCAGGAAATCCAGGAATTTTACGGTTATATCCCCGAGCCGACGGTGCACCTTACGGCAGAGCGGTTGAATGTCTATACCAGCCAGATCTACGGGGTTCTGACGTTCTATGCACAATTCCATCTCGCGCCACGCGGTAAGTACATTGTCCGTGTCTGTATGGGAACGGCCTGCCACGTCAAGGGTGCCGGCCGGATAGGCGAAACCATCAGGGATCGTTTGGGGATCGGCCATGCCGAGACGACCGAAGACCTTAAGTTTACCGCCGAATATGTGGCCTGCATCGGTGCTTGTGGTATGGCGCCGGTCATCATGGTCAACGATGGTACCTACGGTTCGTTGACAGTTCAGAAGGTGGACGAAGTCATTAAAAAATACCAGCAGATGGATTGATAACTGACCGAGGATTTTATGGCCGAAACAGCTGAAAATATTCAAGTACTTATCTGTACCGGCACCGGTGGCTTTGCCTCTGGCGCCCAGAGTGTCATCGACGCTTTCGAAGCCGAGTTTGCGAAACAGGGTGTCGAGGCCAAGGTCGGCAAGCGCTGCGATATCAAGAAAACCGGTTGCCGTGGGCTGTGTGCCAATGACGTTCTGGTTGACGTTGTGCTGCCGGGGCAGGAAGCCGTCACTTATGATTTCGTGACACCTGAGCTGGTGCCGCAGATTGTTGCAGAGCACATGCTCAAGAATGAACCGGTCGAGAAGAAGGTGGCCGGCCCTTACTATCACAAGTTCCTCGATAAACAGCAGCGTATCATCTTCTCCCGCTGTGGAACCATCGACGCCGAGAGCCTTGACGATTTCATTGCCCACAAGGGGTTCACCGGAATCAAGAAGGCTGTAACGATGAAACCTGAAGAGGTCATCGAGGAAGTCAAAAAATCCGGACTGCGCGGTCGTGGCGGCGGCGGTTTCCCCACCGGCGTCAAGTGGTCATTCTGCAAAGCCTCTCCAGGCGATCACAAGTACTTGATCTGCAATGCTGACGAGGGCGATCCAGGTGCGTTTATGGACCGTTCGGTTCTCGAAGGCGACCCCTATGGCTTGATCGAAGGAATGATGATCGCTGCCTACGCAATCGGTTGCAAGTTCGGTTACGTGTACTGCCGTGCTGAGTACCCACTGGCGATCAAGCGTCTCCAGAATGCGATCGACGTCTGCACTGAAAAGGGTTATCTCGGCAAGAATTGCATGGGACTTGGTTTTGAATTTACGATGCGCATCAAGGCTGGCGCCGGAGCATTTGTCTGTGGTGAAGAGACTGCGCTGATGGCTTCGATCGAAGGCGAACGCGGCATGTCCCGACCCCGTCCGCCCTTCCCGGCGGTGCGCGGTCTGTGGGGAAAGCCGACCAATATCAACAACGTTGAAACTTTTGCCAACGTCTCGTACATCTTCTACAACAGTGCCGAATGGTACGCTTCGATCGGCACTGAAGGGACCAAGGGCACCAAGATTTTTGCCCTGACCGGCAAGGTCAAACATACCGGCCTGGTCGAAGTTCCGGCCGGGACCACCATGAAAGAAGTCATCTACGACGTCTGCGGCGGTATCCTCAACAACCGCAAGTTCAAGGCGGTGCAGGCCGGTGGCCCCTCCGGTGGTTGTTTGCCGGCAGAGGCTCTCGATGCCGAAGTTGATTACGACTCGCTGATCAAGGCTGGCGCCATGATGGGCTCCGGCGGTCTGGTGGTCATGGACGAGACTACCTGCATGGTCGATATTGCCCGCTTCTTCCTCAACTTTACCCGCGTAGAGTCTTGCGGAAAGTGTATCCCCTGCCGCATCGGCCTGAAGATCATGCTCGAGATCCTTGAGCGGATCACTCAGGGCGAGGGCCGGGAAGGCGATCTCGAATTGCTCGAGAGTATGGCCTACGACATCAAGAAGAGTTCGCTCTGTGGCCTTGGTCAGACTGCACCTAACCCGGTTCTCTCCACACTTCGTTACTTCCGCCATGAATACGAGGCACACATCAGAGATAAGGAGTGTCCGTCACATGCCTGCAAACCACTCCTGCACTTCAAGGTTGCCGAAGAGAAATGCAAGAAGTGCGGTGTCTGCCCGAAGGTCTGCCCGGTCAATTGTATTTCTTGGGAAAAAGGGCAGGTTGCGGTGATAGACCGCAATATCTGCACCGAGTGTACGTCTTGTTACGATGCCTGCCGCTTTATGGCGATCGAATAGACATTACCTTAATAGATTATCACTGACGATAAGAGGACACGATGGTTAACCTGACAATCGACGGCAAACAGGTCACAGTCAGCAAGACGGCCACGCTTTACGAGGCCGCCAAAGAGGCTGGTATACATATCCCGGTGCTCTGCTTTGCAAAGAAACTGCTGCCTTATGGCGCCTGCAGGGTCTGCCTGGTGGAAGTGGAGCAGATGAAGGGACGCCTGATTCCCTCCTGCACTACGCCGGTCAGTGCAGGTATGGTTGTGACCACCACCTCCGAAGAGATCAGGAGGGTGCGCAAGACGGTAATGGAGTTTCTGCTGGTCAATCACGTGATCGACTGTCCGGTCTGCGACAAAGCTGGTGAATGTAATCTTCAGGACCTCGCCTATGAATTCGAAGTGGTGACCAACCGCTTCGAGGGCGAGAAATTCGATCTGCCGACCGATGAAGTCAACCCTCTGATCGAACGGAACATGAACCGCTGCGTTCTGTGCGGTAAATGTGTTCGCGTCTGCGATGAAATAGTCGGATACGGGTCCTACTCGTTCATTAACCGGGGGTTTGAAACCAAGATAGCTACAGCCTATGACCGTGGCCTGAACTGCGAGTTCTGCGGTCAGTGTGTCTCTATGTGTCCGGTCGGCGCCCTGCTGCCGCGGCCGTTCAAGTTCAAGGCGCGACCCTGGCAGTTGAAGGAAGTCGACTCGGTTTGTGGATACTGCGGGAACGGTTGTACCGTGACCTTCGGCGTGCTCAATAACAAGGTCGAAACCATCCGCTTCAATGACAAGATCGGCGTCAACGACGGCAACCTCTGTGTTCGCGGTCGATTCGGCTACTCTTATGTGAATCACGAAGATCGTCTTACCAAGCCGCTGGTCCGCAAGGATGGCAAGCTGGTCGAGACAAGTTGGGACGAAGCGTTGCAGGCCGTTTCTGATGGTCTGTTAAAAGCTCAGAAAAGCCAGGGCGTCGGGATTCTGTCCGGTGCACGCCTGACCAACGAAGAGCTCTTCTTGCTCAAAAAGGTTGCCAAAACCTTGGGCACGGGGAACCTCGACCACTCCGGCGGTGAATGCTACAAAGGTGTCACCGAAGGTTTGAAGGAAACACTCGGCGTCGCTGCATCAACAGCGACCTTCCCGCAAATTGAAAAGGCCGATGTCGTTCTGGCGATTCGTTCCGATTTCTACGAAACTCACCCGGTCGTCGGCATGGTGGTCAATCAGGCCGTTCGGCGCAATGGAGCAAAACTGCTGGTCGTTGCAGACAAGCGCGGCAAGCTGGACAAATTACCCGGAGCCAAGACCCTCTTGAGCAAGCCAGGCCTGGAACTGGATGTTCTTAATGCCATGGCTAAAGTGCTGATCGACGAAAGCTTGGCAAAGACGGACGGAGTCGCGGGGCTCGAAAAGCTCAAGACTGCTTTGGCAGACTTCAGCCCGGCACAAGTCGCCGAGCGCAGCGGCGTCGATGCCGAGTTGTTGCAGGCGGCCGCGCGGCAGTTGGCCGGTGCGAAAAATGCCGCCATTCTGATGGCCTATGGCCTGCCTTATCAGGGGTTTAACAAGGAACTGGCCATCGCTGCTGCTAATCTGGCCCTGTTGGCAGGCATTGCCGGTCGCGAAGGCAGTGGTTTGTATCTCTGCGGCGAAAAAGCCAACAGCCAGGGTGCTATAGATCTCGGAATCCTGCCTCAAGGCGATGGCCTCGGAGCTCAGGCAATGCTGGCTGCCGCAGCTGACGGCAAGCTGGACGCCCTGTACGTTGTAGCTGAGGATCCGCTGAGCAGTTATCCAGACCGTGACAAAGTGGCCAAGGCTCTCGAAAATATACCTTTTCTAGTGGTTCAGGACCTGTTCCTGTCTCCCACTGCCCTGCAAGCCGATGTGGTCCTTCCTGCCGCCTCCTTTGCTGAAAAGGAGGGCACCTTTACTAACGCTGAGCGGCGCATCCAGCGGGTACGTCGAGGCATTCCAAGCCCTGGGGAAGCCCGCACTGACGGTGCAATCTTTGCTGCCCTGGCCGGTAAGCTGGGCAACACCCTCGCGTTTACCGGCCCGGCGGCTATTTTTGCCGAAATAGGCAAAGAAGTTCCGGCATATGCAGGGTTCAATTTTAATGAAATCGGTCCTCAAGGAGTTGTCTGGGGTGGTGAAAATCTAGCGCCTGCTAAACGCAAGGTCGTGGTTGCAGGTGCTGGAAAAACTGTCGAAGGCGATTTCAAACTGGTGACCGGAAGCGCCCTTTATCACAGCGGCACGGTCTCCACTAAAGCGAAAGGTCCGAATGCCGTTCTTGCTGAGCCCTACGTGGAACTGGGTCGTGAAGACGCCAAGGAACTAAAAGTCGTTGATGGAGATCTGATCAAGGTCGCCGGCAACGGGGTCGAACTGAAGCTTAAGGTTAAAGTGGGCAACCGTCTGCCGAAGGGTGTGCTCTTTGCCCCCTATCACTTTGCCGAGGCCCAGGTCAATCGCCTGTACAAAGGCGAAGCAGTTGTTTCAGTAAAAATCAGCAAATAGTTATTAATCGGGAAACTCCGTGGCTGCCAGTGCAAAGTGTGCCGCGGTATGAATAAATTGGAACACTAAGATCAATCTGATAAGAGGAAGAGGAAGATCATGACGCCTGAAATGCTGAGCCTCTCTAACAGTCCTGGGTTATTTGTCGGGATCATGCTGGTAAAACTACTGGTGGTCTTTACGGTAGTAATGCTGTCTGTCGCCTATGCTACCTGGTGCGAGCGCAAAGTTATCGGCCACATGCAAACCCGCCTTGGGCCAATGCGAACCGGATGGCACGGGCTGTTGCAGCCGTTCGCCGATGGTATCAAGCTGTTCTTCAAGGAGGACATCATTCCGACCGAGGCCACCAAGGTGCCGTTCCTGCTGGCACCGATGATGATCCTGGTGCCGGCGTTGATCACCGTTGCCGTTATCCCGTTTGGCCCGGATCTCAAACTGGGCAGTTTCATGGTCCCCCAGCAGATTACCGATCTGAATGTCGGTGTTCTCTACATCCTGGCATTTGCCGGTCTCGGTGTTTACGGGACTGTTCTGGCAGGCTGGGCGTCTAACAGCAAGTACTCTCTGCTCGGCGGTGTGCGGGCCACGGCCCAGATGATCTCGTATGAATTGGCTGCCGGATTGTCAATCATCGCCGTTTTTATGCTTACGGAAACGCTGAGCCTGCGTGAGATCGTCGCGCTGCAGCAGTTGGATCTCTGGGGTGTCTGTTCGTTCGTACCGAACTGGTATATTTACACCCAGCCTTTGGCCTTTTGCCTCTTCATCGTGACCGGACTGGCAGAGATCAACCGGACTCCGTTTGACATGCCAGAGGCAGAGAGCGAACTGGTTTCAGGTTTCTGTACCGAGTATTCTTCCATGAAGTACGCACTCTTCTTCATGGCAGAATATGCCAACATGATTGTCATCTCGGCGATTGCGGCCACTCTGTTTCTTGGCGGCTGGAGCGCACCCTTCAACATCGCCATCCTCACCATGATTCCTGGCTTTGCCTGGCTGCTGCTGAAAATCTATGCGCTGATGTTCTTTTTTATGTGGCTGCGTGCCACTTTCCCCCGTGTTCGCTATGATCAGCTGATGCGCTTGGGCTGGAAAGTGCTGTTGCCTTTGGCTCTTGCCAATGTGGTGGTTACCGGCCTGGTGGTCGTGATTCTGCAATAAACCGTTACCTTTGAGTCTTTAAGAGGTCTGATCATGTTCAAAGAATTTGCCAAAGGTCTGAGCATTACCTTCAAACACCTGCTTCC
>JBPPMB010000126.1:0-12544 GCA_051305855.1 Desulfuromonadales bacterium | reverse complement strand
GCGGACGGCTGAAGAAACCTTGTCGATGGTCGAGAGCGCCATGATGGCCCGGGAAGCGCACCGAAAAACCTATTTCCCCGTAAAGATAGTTTTCTCGATGAATCCTCTGGCTCTCTGGCTGTGGCAGTCGGGGCCGGTTGACAGGGATGCGCGCACCCCTGGTCTAATTCATGTGGGGCTAGGGCGCTGGAACGATACCGCGCTTGAGTCTTTCCTGACCAAGATTGGCTTCCCTGAGACCGGTGATCGTTTGGGACGGCTTTGGGACCATAGTCAGGGCTGGTACCAAGTTCTGGAGCAACTGGCCGCTGCACGCGCCGAGTATCACGCCCTAGACACCATTCCCAAGCTGGGAACCAAAGTGAAAAAAATCACCGAACCAACCGTGAAGGACGCCAAGGACCTACTAGATAAGTCCGGCGCCAGCGCCCTGCCCTGGGTTCTTCCGGTACTGAAACAACTCATCGAAGGCCAAGGGGGCGAGGATTTTGGCCAGGACGACCTGCATGCAGCGATTCTAATGGTTGATAGCGCTGAGTTGGAAGATGTCCCCGTCCAGGTTGTACTGAACTGGCTGGTGCGAATGAACCTTGTCAATTCTTCCTCAAAAACCAAGATGGAAACCGGCCCGGCTAGTTACGACATCGACCCGGCCCTCCGGGTCTGGATGAGCAAGACCCATGAGTAAGGTGTCTTCAGGCTGGGATACGTTGGCCGAAGACCGTTTGGTGGTCTTTCCTTCCAACTCGGCCTTTGCCAGCGGTCCTTTGAGCGCCGCCGGTAAGGAGGAACGGCTACTGTTCGGGCTCGCGGCTCGTCTGCTTAAGGACGGGCATTCCATGGCCCTGACCCTGCCTTGTCCGGACAAGTCTTTCTTTGCCAACCTCCTCTATTATCTCCACCGGGTTCGCGTGGACGCCATGGGCGGCTACGTTCTGGGCTCTTGGTTTCATCCCGAGGCTCTTTGGATGCGTCGGGACCTGGTGTGGTTCGGCAAGCCCCTTCACCTCACCGGAAGCCTCTCCAAGGTTCGCAACATTAACCCCTGCCGTCTGACCCGAAAGAAGGGGCAGGCCCCGACCCTGATGGGACGCAGCGCCAAGGTCGCCCGAACGCCCCTTTTGCCCTGGTCGGGTGATTCCTATCAACTTCAGGAGTTGCTGGTCGGACAGACCGACCCCTTCGCCTTCATTGTCGACGCAACCCCTACTGGGGTGCGGGATGACCTGCAGGCACTTTGGGAAGTGTTGTCAGTTTATTTCCCGGATGTACCCGTTCTAGCGGTGTCGGCCCTCGGAGATTTTGAAACTGACCGGACAATTGACCAAATGCCTCTGCACCGCTGGTTCCACCGGCTGCAGGATCGGCAGATCTGGTCAGGCGAGTCACAGATACCCCCCCAGCAACTGGTCAATCTGGTTGAAATTCCCGACACAGTTCTCGATAGCCGCTTGGGAGAGCTATACCAGCAAGTATACAACCTGAACCGGCAGTTTGATGGGGAGTCGCATCAAGCTAGAGAAGGCGTCGTTCGGACCGCTTTCCGGCTGGTGCAGAGGCTCTCCAGTCTGTCCTGCCCCCTCGCCCTGCGGGAGAAATACTTGGAGCAGAACAGCCGGCGCGGACCCTTTGCCGTTCGTTCCCTGGCGCGGGAGGTCGATATTCTGAATAACACTCCCCTGCGGTATGGCACGCTAGAAAACCAGCGCAAAACCCTAGTGGATGGTTTTAGCAAATTATTGAAACTTCTTGAGTCCGGAACCAGCGGAAAGACCCAGTACCTTCACCAAGTCGTGAAACGCGTCAAAAAGGAGGAAAAGTCGTTGCTGGTTCTGGTCGGGGACTCCCACGACGAAAAGGCCATCACCGAGGCAATCAATGACTTTGGCCTGGGTTTGGTCGATTTTCAGCGTTTAAACGTCCGGACAGTCAGTGGCGTGCGTTCTGCGGCGGGACTCTCCCAGTTTTACGATCAATGTCTGATCCTCTGTCGGCTTTGGGACCGCGATGTCTGGTGGTTGACCGACGCGGCCAAACAGGTTATATGGCCCGTCTATCCTTTTGAACGGCCCTGGGTGCTCAAGCGCTTGGAGATCTTTCGTTCCCACTGCATTCAAGCCAGCTTGCCGCAAGGGGACAAGAAGACTCTGGTTACCCTGTCCTGGCGGCGAAAAGCCATCCTGCTCGATAGGGACACAGAAAAAGCATCCCTGCCCATCTCTTCTGTGATCGAAAAGGACTGTTCCGGCCAGTATCCGATTGAAAAGCCGGTTGCCATCGACCGCCCAGCCGATCTTGAGGAGTGGTTGACGGAAATCCTTTCCGCCGAACCCAGTGTCGAAGATTACATCCCCAATGAGCGACCGGAAGTGGGCGATTGCGCCTTTATCAAGTTGGAGGAGCGGTCAGGGTCTTTTCTGTGGCCGGTCAACAGTTCCCTGCCCGTTCTAAATCCCTCCACCAAGGAAGGGTTCACCCACAAAGCTGTTGAGGAATTGCAACCCGGTGACCAGTTTGTTTGGATCGAAGGGGGAGACCCCTATGGGGAGATTCTGCACAACCTGTTCGAAGTTTTCCACGATTCCCCTGAGACCCAGGAAATCCTGCGGTGGGTCAGATACTGGGACCAGATCGTAGAGAATGCCGTCCGAAAATTCCCTGTGCCGCAACTGCTACATCAGGCCCTGGAAAAGGAAGGCACCCGCGTGACCCTGACCACGGTCTATAACTGGCTGAACAAGAAGGTTTATGGTCCCGATCGGGAAAGTTCTGTCCGCAATCTTGCGACCCTAGCCGGGTCTCCTTCACTGGCCAAATGCGCCCCGCAGATTCACCAGGCCGTCTCAAGGGTCTGGACCGAACACCGGCAGATCGGCAAGGACTTGCGCCAAGCCCTGATCAACCGGGCAGCAGGTGCAACCAGTGTTCGTATCGGGTCTCTGGAACTTGAAGTGCAAACCCTTGATGATATTTTGCGGATTTATACGGTTGTGTCCGTGTCGCTGCCGGACGCGGCGCCAGCGACTCCAAAGTGTCTGGCCGACCTTGTTCCGCGGGTTCAGGCTGAATTCGGGGAACGGATTATGTTGATCCCCAAGGCGGTCCGGTCGATGGAAGATTCCCCTTACCGGGATCTGGACAAAGCCTGGGAGTGCTTCAGCCTGTCCAACGAATACCTCTGGGGGCACTTGAACGGGGGTGTCCCGTTCAACGACATGCGGGAGAAGTTCCGCCATGTCGGAATCGACGTAAAGCCGGGGACATCAGAGATCACCCAGGGAATGAGTTCCGATTATATCGCCCTGTACGAGGGCAAGCCGGTAGACATGGGTCCGCACCTGAGCCTTGGGACCGCGAGGGATCCGTCTAAAACCTTGCGGGTCCATTACCATTGGGATGAG
This sequence comes from Desulfuromonadales bacterium, assembly GCA_051305855.1. Classification (GTDB taxonomy): domain Bacteria; phylum Desulfobacterota; class Desulfuromonadia; order Desulfuromonadales; family BM103; genus M0040. The sequence continues at coordinate 9,143 of JBPPMB010000126.1, read as the reverse complement.
GCCAAGCAACTCCTGGTCATACTTCACGCGGGACGTCATCTGAAGACCCGTTCGTCATAGGAATAGACATGAATCAACTGGACAAGAACCGTTTCAACGAAACCCTCCTGGAGCTTCTGAAACAACGGCTGACCGGAAAGCCCAAATCCTTTATTGCGCCAAGCGAGGACTATTCCCGAACCTATCCGGCCCATGAATGCCTGCTGGGCAATATCGGCCCCATGCGCGATCCGACCTATGATGGTCCCCAGGCGCCGAACGCCATCGGAATGGTTCTGCTAGTGACCCCGGACGTTGAGGGTGTTGTCTCGGCCAACCTGTCCGGACGATTCGATGTCGTGCATCGGGCAATTCCTGCCATTGACAATGTGCTGGAGGAAATACTTTACGACGGCACACGGGTCCGTCCCGACCAGCCTATCCTGGAGTGCTATTCACGGGTCACTGTCTCCTTTGCCGACGTGGAGTTTTCCTTCCGGGTTCCCGAAGACCTGGGGGATTGGGTTCATCTGGCCACTCCCGTTCTTGATGCCATTCAGGAAACCAATCAGCTCCTTTTGGCCGACCCCCGAATTTACCGCAACTGCAACCTGACTCCTAATGGCCGCCCTCTATTGACCTATCCCTGGTCTGCGGACATTACCACCCAGGACGATTTAAACTGGGCTGTTAATGGCGCGATTTTCGCGCCAGGCGCAGACCGAGTGTTAGCCTACCATGTAGGCCTACAGGCGCGCCTTAGGAAGCCACCCGTGTCGTTGACCAAGGTTTCCGGAGCCATTTTGCTAGAGTTGTTTCTAGTCAATCACACCCCCACCCGGGACGCCTGGGCGTTCGGGGTCAATGCGCCGTTTCTTCTGGACTGCGAGCTGACTGCTCGGCTTTCTGCCGGGGCTCACCATTTGCTGCCACACAAGCTCAAGCCGGAGGATTACCGGGATGTCAAGGATGATGGACTGGCCGGGTACGGGATCACCTGTGCGGTTGAGAAACTGCCGTCCGGGGAATTTAGGACCAACAGCCTGCCAGTGGTAAAGCAGTGGGAATTCGAAACACCTTCCCCTGCAGCGGCAGGGATGACCCATGAACCCAGCTTCAAAGCCTTGAAACATGCCCCCCTGCCAGTTATCGATGACCTCCTCGCTGCCCTAGAGAAATATCAGGCGCTTTGGGTGGAGAGAATCAGCATGCTTGAAGCCGAGGGCTTGTTTGCCGAAGCACTGGTGGCGCGGGACGATGCCGAGGAGTTTGCCTGGGAGGTAACCAGGGTCCGGCAGGGGCGTGACCTTCTTTCCAGCAATTCCGATCTGCTTAAGGTCTTTCAATGGATGAACCAAATTATGGCGACGGCCGTGGCACGGCAGGGGAAATACTTCTCCGGCTGGCGATTGTTCCAATTGGGGTTTATCCTGACCCAGATCGATGCAATCGACGAGCGGATTGCTCCTTCCGCCTCTGGCCCGCACAGTTGGGACCGGGCCGATGTGCTGTGGTTCTCTACAGGTGGAGGGAAAACCGAAGCTTATCTAGGTATTATCTGCATGTCCATTCTCTATCAGCGGCTGAAGGGGCGAACTTACGGAACCTCTGCATGGCTGCGATTCCCGCTGCGGATGCTCTCAGTGCAGCAGTTTCAGCGGTTGTCCTATGTCGTAGCAGAGACTAACAAGGTACGGCAGGCCAAAGAGTTGGGCGGCCATCCGTTCACTGTCGGTTATTTCACTGGGGAAGGGACGCCGGCGCGAATCAGCAGCACCAGCCAGTATTATCAGCGGACCTTTCTGCCCACTATGTCCGATGAGGTCCTAGAGGGGATGAAGTTCATCAAGGACTGCCCCTATTGCGACAAAGAAGACAGCGTGAAGATTGTCCGTGACAATTTACGTTTTCGCATCAAACACGTCTGTACCAATTCACAGTGCTGGTCCAATGTCGAGGCAGGGAGTGGGGACTACGGGGAAGGGATTCGCGGGGAGATTGGGATCTACGTCAGCGATGAGGAGGTCTATCGATATCTGCCGACCGTCCTGGTAGGGACCATCGACAAGTTGGCTGTTTTGAGCCACAACAACCGTTTCCGGAAATTTTTTGGATCTGCCGGGTATTATTGCCCAGAGCATGGCTTTACTCAAGAGGGACCATGCGAACATTCTCGACTCAACCCTGGTTTAGGTGGGTCCATGGGGGTGGTCTCCTGTGGGAACAACTCGCGAACCTCGGCTGTGCGAACGGTGGCGGTACCAGCGTTATCCGACCCCGGTTTCCCCCTATGCATCCAGGACGAATTGCATTTATTGAAAGAATCTTTGGGGAACTTTGATGGGCACTATGAAACCCTGCTTTCGACCATCCAGGTCCTCCACGGCGGCAACCCGCCCAAGGTGCTCACTGCGACTGCGACCATCAAGGACTATGTTCATCATATCCAGCATCTTTACCAAAAACGGGCCAGTCGGTTTCCGGCGCCGGGGATCCACAAAGGGGAGTCATTTTACAGCCGGGCAAAATTCGCCCCCAACGGGGAACGTCTGGTAAGGCGTTATTTCGCCGGCTTTCTGCCGACCTCGATGCGCAATCCCGGTACCAAGGCGTCGAGTCTGGTCAGCGGCCGTTACCTTGATTTGATTGATGAGTTGCGGGTTATGTTTCCCGCTAACCCGGTCCAGGCCTGCTCCCTGTTCAACCTACCTCTCTCTGAGAGTGGCACGGCTTTGGATCATCTCGAAACCCACTTGAACACGGTCTTGCTGTACGTCAACCGCAAGCGGAGCATTTCAGAGATTTCACGGTTTTTCGAGGAGGCCAATGCTAAGCGGAAAGTTGAGCGGGAGTGGATTCGCCTCGATGCGGAATGCACCTTGGAGGAAATCCAAGATGCGATCACCCATGTCGAGGAAAAGCTGCCAGATGATCCAAAGCGGGAGCTGATTGCCACCAACTTAGTCAGTCACGGGGTGGATATCGAGCGTCTGAACTTCATGGTTCTCGCCGGCTGGCCGACCTCGACCGCCGAATACATCCAGGCCTCCGCCCGGGCCGGACGGGTTCACCCAGGTATCGTCGTGTCGGTTTTCACCCACCAGAACCTCTTCGAGCATACGGTCTTCCTGAATTTCGAGGATTACCATACCTTCTTGGAAAAGATGGTTGAATCTGTGCCGATCAACCGGTTTGCTCCCAACGTGCTGGAACGGACCCTGCCGGGGGTGATTTCAGCAGTCATTCTTAACTGGGCCTCCTGCTGTTCATGGGGTGCTGGTATCAAGCTGGGGGTGAGGGAGGTTCACCGGCTGCTGAACACTGCGGGCAACCCCGGCTGCACTGAAATCCCCGACGCCATTCTGCGTAGCCTGGCCATCGAAGGATCGGCGGTCGGAACAGAGTTCGACAAGCGGGTGGTAGATGAGTTCACTGTCCAGCTGCGCAGTGAAGTGGCGCGAGGTCTTCGCCGCCTTAAGTCCTGGAGTGGTGGTGAGATGGATATGTTGCTCAGTGAGGCCCTGGGACGGATCTACGGACGTGGTCCCTTGCGGTCGTTCCGGGACATCGAGGACCAAATCACCCTGCAGCCTGTCAGCCGAGACCGCGAGCGCCTGATCGACGCGCTGGGGAGGTAAGATGGACAACGAATTTATCCCAAAAACCCGTCTCTTTCGAGAAAATTATCTTCCGGGGGGAATCGTCAAGCTCCGCAACGGGGCCTATGCCCAGGTGCGTGGCACGCGAAACAGTGCGATCGACCTGGACGGAATTGATCTGGCCCAACTGTTGGATGTGATCCGGGGCTATTTGTCCGACTGGGAAGGTCTGAACGGTGCTGAGACAGATGCCGGGCTGCGTGATGCCATCGACCGTCGGACCTTGGCCGTTCAGTGCCCTTCCGAAATCTATTTGTCCCCTTTTCCGTTCGTTCTGCAATGCACTATCTGCAAGGTGATCGATTTCTACCAGAGTGGGCGGAACGAAGACCAGATCGTCTCCGATGCCGGTCGCCGAATCCGCCGGGTGCATGGCCGGGACCGGGTGTCATGTAAGATTCCTAGGTGTGGTGGCTCGATGGTACAGGTTCCCTACCTGTCCATCCATCGTTGCGGATCGGTCAGTGGCATCAACCTCCCCTTCCAGGTCCTGCGAACTCCCAACGTGGACTTTAATGACCGGGGTGGGTCGTTTTTCGGATCATCCTTCAGCAATCATGACACCGGGGAGCGGATATCTACCGCCCTATCCATGCCCTGCCAGTCCTGCCGGGTGCAGTATCCGACCCTGGGTGAACTGACCCAACGGGGGACCACCATTCTCAACGGCGAGGCTTTTTTTGCTCACAACGTCCAATACATCAGCCTGCCGGCCGAGTCCGGGAAACTGGTCTCTGAGGTCTGTTGCCATTTTCAGGCGAACGGCCCTTTGGTCGGATTGTCCGCCGACCTTGCCGAGGGGATAGTGTCCGGACTTCTCGGGCTGGTCCCTTCAACCGTTTTGCGCCAGCAGTTTTCCGACCTGCTCTCCCAGGGAGGGGCCGATCCGGGAAAGGTAGCCGATCTGGAGAAACGGCTATCCGTTAAACGCACGGCCCTGGAAAAATATCAGGGACTGCTAGATGACGATGAGTTTGGGCAAAGTATGCTTGAGAGCATCAAGAAGGAGATCGCCGAACTGGAGGAAAGTTTGGCAGCCGCCCGTGGTGTGTTCCGGGATGTTCGGCGCTTTATTGGTAACCCCGCCTTATTAAAAGACTTGGCGTCGGAGCGCCGCGTCCAGGAAACAGTTTTCTTTAGAGGAGGGTTTCGAGAATTTTCCATGGCCGATCGCCTAGCCGAGGAGGCCGACCCCGAAGTCCGTGAAGATATGGCTCATCAATGGCAGACCCTTCAGGGTCGGTATTGCGTTGATCAGGTGTCCCATATCGCCGATCTAAATGTGGTGTTGGCAGCTTTGGGGTATACCCGGGAACGGCGTCAACCCAATACCGATCTAACCGATGTCGCGCCCGTAGTGCTTCGCCCATTCGAGGATCGGGTTGATGACAGTCTGCGTGGACGTGCCCTTGCTTATGCCATGTCCGCAGAAACCGAAGGTCTCTGGATTCGGTTCGATCCCCGGAAGATTTTGACTTGGTGTCATAATGAGTTCAGTTGGGCGTTGCCGGACAGAAACCTTTTGACAGATCGGACGGCGGCTCATGCCTTTCTTTTGGAGAACTGCCCACCCTTGAGATTGTCCCCTGCTGCGGCTCTTTGTGAGGCGGCATTACATCCGCCGGGGGTTGCCGCGCCATTCCATCTGATCCACACCATTTCCCATTGTCTGCTGTCGTCCGCCAAACGGCATACCGGCTATGACGAAATGAGTCTGGCCGAATATCTACTACCGATGGACCTTTCTTTCCTGGTTTACGTCACCTCGACCCAGAACTATACCGCCGGTGGCCTTTATACCCTATTCAAGCACTACCTGCTCCCCTGGTTCGATGATGCAAGCAACTTCGGTTTTCAGTGTGTTTTCGATCCGGTCTGCTCGGACTCCGGGGCTTCCTGCAGCGGATGCGTCCAGAGGGTCTTGGGGTGTGAGACCTTCAATAGGGGATTATCCAGATCCTATCTATTCGGTGGGCAGGTGGTTGATAACCATCGTACGCTTAACATCCAGACAGGTTTCTGGTAAGTGATTTTCGAGTTCTGAAGATACTTTTGAGTGTCGCAGAGATCAACATGGTATTTTATATTGCAGGATCAGCAAGAATTTCGCTTTTCAGCTAACCTGACATCCCAGAACATTGCAGGAGGAGACATAATAAGACCCCTCAACTTTGACCTCAACCTCTGACGGGATATAATTGACAATGTCTGATTTACGTAGGCCTTTGGGTTCAGGCGTACTAGCTCGAGGAATCACATGTTAGTCATCACAACGCCCCCCCGTTTATCAGCTCAACCTCCAACACAAGACGAGAGGAATCAACAATGACTACGGCGATCTTGTTCCACGAAGTTAAGGATGGCGCAGTTTGGGCGAAGGCTTGGAAGAAAGGGCCAGGAAGCCGACATGAGATGTTCGGAAAGCTTGGGATCAAGTGCCGTAACTTCCGTGACCCCAAAAACATTAACGTGACGGGTGTCATGGCAGAGATCCCTGATATGGAGAAGTTTCAAGCGTTGCTGCAGTCCGATGAAGGCAAGAAAGCGATGCAGGAGGACGGCCTGAAAGTCGAGACGTTGCGTATGTTAGTCGAGTTCACCCCATAGTGAAACGTTTAACCATGGCCTGACCATCCGATGCACCGAACAAGCCCCAGCGCTCAGCTTTAAGCCTTTGCGTTGTCCCTATTAGTCACGACTTATAGAATGAAAAATGGCCATCTGGAAACGGGTGGCCTTTTCTTGGAATGTAGGTGTTCTAAGACACACACCAAACCAGCCGATATTTCCTCCTCCTAAAGTCCAGCACCAATTTTATAGCTGATGTTCTACCACTGAAATAAGTCCTCCCGCATAGGTTGTCGGCATTAGTTTGAATGCTTGCAAAGATGTCGAAAAGTTTGACAGATTGATATCAGACAATTCTAGTCAGATTGTAAAGTGCTAATAGTATGAGCAAATTCAATTAGGAATAATTATTGCGTAAAACTTTACAGACGTTTCATTGAGCAATTATTTGTATCTCGCATCCTTCTTGAGGGACAACCAACTCAAGCACAATGCACTTCAGCTTTTTTTTGTAAATTTCTTTGGAGGCCCAGCTAATGAAATATTTATTGTTATTCTTTGTAGCCCTGTCTATTTCGATTCCATCGGTATCAGAGTCTTATGAATTTTTATCTCCTACTTATGAATTAAATGGTCTTTACTATGCTAAAGAATTTGGTGGATGGACTGGGCCTTGGACACCGCTCGATATTGTTGCCGAATTAGAAGGTACGGATCATCGCTTCGCAACAGAATCTGAAGTGATTATGCTATTTGAAGATTTCAATTTTTCATTGACTTCTTGGACAAATAACCATGATGATTTTGTGAAATTTATGAGTTATTTCGATTATTTTTATATAGATCAGTGGACTATAATTGTTCATGCAATTTTTCAATCTGGTGATGAAGAATTTTCCACTGCTTATGTCACCCAACATGTATATTATTCAGATTATAGAATTGGTACAAGGATTGGAGGAATTTGGCCCAATGATGGGGTTTTCGATTCCGGAATCGGCGCATGGGTTGTCTCCCCTGTTCCTGAACCATCCACGTTCTTGCTCCTCGCTGGCGGCCTAGCAAGTCTAGCCTTCGCTGTTCGCCGGAGAAGGAAAGAATAAAGTTCCTAAACCTGTCAAAAAATAATCGTCGGATTTGTGAGTTTAAACCAAAACAAGGCAATAGGGGGAATTATGACAAGGAAGTCTCGCGCCAAACTGTTTTTATGCCAAGCGGTACATACTCCAAGGCAAATGATATGTAAAAACGCAAGAAGGCTCAGTCCCCCGAAGTTTTTGCTTTCTTTCCTTGTCGCTCTCACCTTCATGATCTTATTGACCTCAAATGCTCAAGCTATTCCAATCCAAGGGATAAATATATCTATCACCTATTACACCGCGCCGAATTGGGTCGAGAACTCAGGGGCTGGCTATAGTATATTTGAAAGCGAAGGTACTTGGCCTTATGACCAATTTCCAACTTCGAGTATTGGTTCTGGGGGAACGAGTTTAATTCCCGGTAGTCTGACGTCCCTGTATTTTGAGATACCTGCACTTGCAGTAGACCCGTCAAATATCTATTTCACAATGTCGGGAGGGTTTTATTGGGTTCCTCCAGGGGTATTCACGCATACTATTTTTGTTGCGGAGCCACCCTCAGGTTGGGTCTCAGACGAGCTAGCTTGGATGTATGGACCGCCTTGGATATCATTGGAAGAAATATATTCTGGGCTTACACTTTCTGGTGACTTAGAGATCATAAATGGGCATGACTCTCAAGAAGGGACTTCTCACCCACGGGTCGTGGGGACATGGGAAATAACGCCGGTCCCCGAACCATCCACCCTCCTCCTCCTTGGTAGCGGTTTAGCTGGTTTGGCACTTTTAGTACGGCGGAGAAAGAAAGAGTAATTTTTATCAAACTCTTTACAATTTACAAACGGCTTCCGGAAAACTGGGGGCCGTTCTTGCTTATCACCATTCCCAGTAAATATTAGCCCCTCCCTGACTTCCAGCGTAGGGGCTTTCCTATAAGGTATTGTTACAATCCATTCCAAGATTATCTAGGGATTTCCAGTAAGCATACTCCCCCAACAAAACAAGGTTGTCCGCATTGGGCTCAAAGCCTTCACTCCCGGCCCTGAGTTCTTTAAAAAATCAACATCCAGAAAAGTGAAAATCCAAAAAATCGAAAAACAAAAAAATGGGGACATTGTACGAGGGGGCTTTGTATATTTTTGGGGCATTGTGCGTCGGAGAGGGTGTGGTGATAGGTAGGAGGGGGTAGCTAAGACCTCATAAACAAGAATCAAAGCATCTTTGTTTTGGCATGGTGGACTTACTAAGGACTTAAACAACAAAAGAAGAAAAGAGAGTAGCTAGAAAATAACTTCTAAACAACTGAAATTACTGGCGCGCGATGCAGGATTCGAACCTGCGACCTCTGCCTCCGGAGGGCAGCGCTCTATCCAGCTGAGCTAATCGCGCACAGGGGTTGCTTTATACCCCACTTCACAGGCTTTTGCAACCGCTAATCAAAGTGCAAAGTCAGTTGCCGGCGTGGCCAGCGCCCTGCTGCCATACCACCCATGTGGCGCCTACTCCTGATTATTATAATCGCAATTGACAGCAAGACATGACCTGCACGTAGCGGCTAGCCAGGCGATTTCATTTGACAACATAACGGCCACTGCTATCATTAGAATCGTACCTAATCCGAGTCAAATGCAATCCTGCTGAACATTTCATAAATTTTCTGTTTTTCTGCTCAAGGACAATGCTTGCAATGAAGCGGTTGTTATTGATTGCCATCGTGGGTCTATTGATCGGCGTGCCTGCAGCGACTCTTATCCTCCTTTACCATCTTCCCCTTGATACCCGCAATCCGTCACCGGAGCAGCCGATCGCATTCAGCCATCGTCTGCATGCCGGGGAGTACGGCATCGACTGTCGTTAC
>JBPPMB010000046.1:0-38781 GCA_051305855.1 Desulfuromonadales bacterium | reverse complement strand
GATGTGTATAAGAGACAGATTCCAGACCCTGATGCGCATTCTGCTGCCGATGGCGTCTCCGGGCATCATGACCGGCTTGATCCTTTCCATGGCGCGCGCCGCCGGCGAGGTCGCACCACTGATGATCACCGGTGTGGTCAAGCTGGCGCCGTCGCTGCCGATCGACGGAAACTTTCCGTTTCTGCATCTCGAACGCAAGTTCATGCACCTCGGTTTCCATATTTTCGACATCGGCTTCCAGTCGCCGAACGTCGAGGCGGCCAAACCGATGGTCTTCGTCACCACCCTGCTGCTGGTGCTGATCGTCCTGATCATGAGCAGCGTCGCCATCTTTCTGCGTAACCGCATGAAGAAACGCTATACTTTCAGTACCTTCTAGAAGGATGATATTGCATGCAAACTGCAGCAAGCCTACAGATTGAAGACCCGATCATCGCGGTGGACAACCTTGACTTCTATTACGGCAAGGTCAAGGCCCTGCACGGCATCAACCTCATATTTCCGCGGCGCCAGGTCACGGCCCTGATCGGTCCATCCGGTTGCGGCAAGTCGACCCTGCTGCGTTGTTTCAACCGCATGAACGACCTGATCGACATCAGCGCGGTCACCGGCAACATCCTGCTCAACGGCGCAGACGTCTATGCTGCGTCGATGGACGTCATCGAATTGCGCCGCCGGGTCGGCATGGTCTTCCAGAAATCGAACCCTTTCCCCAAGTCGATCTACGAGAATGTCGTCTTCGGCCTGCGCATCGCAGGGGTCAAGAACAAGGCGATTCTTGATGAAACCGTTGAACGCAGCCTGAAGGGGGCCGCCCTCTGGGATGAGGTCAAGGACCGCCTGCACACCTCGGCACTCGGCCTCTCCGGAGGGCAGATGCAGCGCCTCTGCATCGCACGGGCGATCGCCGTCAATCCGGAGGTCATCCTGATGGATGAACCGTGCAGCGCCCTTGACCCCAAGTCGACCGCCCGGGTTGAAGAGTTGATCGGCGAGCTGAGCAATGATTACACCATCATCATCGTCACCCACAACATGCAGCAGGCCGCACGGGTCTCCGACTTTACCGCCTTTCTCTACGAAGGCGTCCTCGTCGAGTTCGGCCTGACCAACAAAATGTTCATGAAACCACAAAAGAAACAAACCGAAGACTACATCACGGGCCGTTTCGGCTAAGGGGAAAATATATGGCTCACCTGATCAGACAAGAACTCGATCGACTCGAAAAACAACTGCTCACGCTGACCGCTGTCGTCGAAGAAAGTGTTAAGCAGGCCATCAAGGCCCTCGCCGGTCATGACCGTGAAATGGCCCGGCAAGTGATTGAAAACGACAAGCAGATCAATCGCCTTGAAGTCGAGATCGAAGAAGAGTGCCTGAAGGTTCTCGCCCTGCATCAGCCGGTTGCCAATGACCTGCGCATGATCGTGGCTATATTGAAGATCAACAACGATCTGGAACGCATTGCCGACCAGGCTGCCAACATCTGCCAACGTGCCCTGGCCGTAAGCGAGTCGCCGCAGTCAATCTGCCCGCTGGAACTTGACCTGATGGCCGACAAGGTGATTGACATGCTGGAAAAGGCTCTCGACTCGCTGGTTAACGCCGACCTCAAACTGGCCCGCACCGTTCTGAAGCTCGATGATGAAGTCGACACGATACACAGCCAGAACTATCAGGCGTTCAAGGATTATGTTTGCCAGCACCCGGAAACCGTTGACTCGGTTTTGAACTACCTGACCGTCTCCCGCTATCTTGAACGCATCGCCGATCTGGCCACCAACATCGCCGAAGACGTCATTTACCTCAATGAAGGAACGATCGTGCGACATACGACCGTCTGATCTGAATCCATTTTCATTGCAAAAGCCCATGCTGCCTGCATGGTCTTTTGCGTTCACGCCTGGCAACTATTCAGCTCCAATACTCCACGGCACAGCCTGTGGGCTGCTGCTGTTGCCTGCGGGAAGTCAAGTGACAACGTTGGACGCAGGCAATGGCTGCAGCCCACGGGCACTCGCTGACGTGCTGAATAGTTACCACGCCTGCCACCAAAAATCTCTACGCTTTTCATTAGTGCATTAGTGATTCTGCTGCTATGCTCGATCGTACAGCTGAACATCATTCCTGAAGAGGCACCCATGACCCTGACTGATCCCCTGCCCATTGCCAAAGCTGACGACTTCCTCGGCATTCTGCCGCGCATGGCCAACCGCCACGGACTAATCGCCGGCGCCACAGGTACCGGCAAAACCGTAACCCTGCGCGTTCTCGCCGAGCACTTCAGCCGCATCGGCGTACCGGTCTTCATGGCCGACGTCAAAGGCGACCTGTCCGGACTGGCTAAAGTCGGCGGCGACCACCCCAAGGTCATGGAACGGGTTGCGTCCCTTGCCCTTGCTGATTTCGTTCCGCAGGGATTTCCCGTGGTCTTCTGGGACCTGTTCGGTGAACAGGGACACCCGGTCCGCACCACCGTCTCGGAAATGGGCCCTTTGCTGCTGGCCCGCCTGCTGGATCTCAATCCGACCCAGAGCGGCATACTCACGCTGGTCTTCAAGGTCGCAGATGATCAGGGCATGTTGCTGCTCGACCTCAAGGACCTGCAGGCCATGGTGCGTTTCGTCGGCGACAATGCCAAGGACTTCCGTACAACTTACGGCAACATCTCCACGGCCAGCATCGGCACCATTCAGCGGGCCCTGCTGACGCTGGAACAGCAGGACGCGGAAATCTTCTTCGGTGAACCGGCCCTGAACCTCGACGACCTGATGCAGACGGCTCCCGGCGGGCTCGGCGTGATCAACATCCTCGCCGCTGACCGCCTGATCCAGACCCCGAAGGTTTATGCGATCTTCCTGCTCTGGTTGATCGCTGAACTCTTTGAAAAACTGCCCGAGGTCGGCGATCCGGCCAAGCCGCGCATCGTGTTTTTTTTCGACGAAGCCCACCTCCTCTTTGATGACCCGCCCGAAGCACTGCTCGACAAGATCGAACAGGTCGTGCGGCTGATCCGCTCCAAGGGGGTCGGCATCTATTTTGTCACCCAGAATCCCCTCGATGTGCCCGATGCTATCCTCGGCCAGTTGGGCAACCGGGTGCAGCATGCGCTGCGCGCTTTCACGCCGCGCGACCAGAAGGCGGTTCGCGCCGCGGCCCAGACTTTTCGGCCCAACCCGCCCCTGGACGTTGAACAGGCAATTACCGAACTCGGCGTCGGCGAAGCCCTGATTTCCTGTCTGGATACCAAGGGGATACCCGCACCAGTGGAACGGGCGCTGATCTGCCCGCCGGCCAGCCGCCTGCGCCCGCTCGATTTCCAGGAGCGCGACCAGGTACGTTCCCAATCAATTGTCGGTACTGTTTATGACCGGGAGATTGACCGTGAATCCGCGTATGAACTGTTGACGGCACGGGCACAGCAGCAACAAGCTGAACCGCCGAGCAGTCGCGGCCGTTCGCGGCAAACCAGCTCGGCCGGTGATCTGTTCGGAGCGGCCGCCAAAAGCGCTGCCCGCTCGATCGGCACACAGGTTGGCCGCCAGATCATGCGCGGTGTGTTGGGTTCGCTGTTTGGCAGGAGCCGTTGACATGGAATAGCCGGCAGGTCTAACTGCGGAAGATGAAATAGACGGCACCAAGCAGACAAAGCCCGGCCCAGAGGTAGTCGAGCTTGAGCGGTTCCTGCATGTAGTACAGGGTAAAGGGAACGAATATCGACAGCGTGATGACTTCCTGCAAGACCTTGAGCTGCCCGAGGGAGAGGGACCCGTAGCCGATCCGGTTGGCAGGGACCTGCAAAAGGTATTCAAACAGGGCAATTCCCCAACTCAGCAGGGCGGCAATATACCAGGCCCGGTGGTTGAGGTTTCTCAGATGACCGTACCAGGCGAAAGTCATGAAGACATTGGATGCGACCAGTAACAGGGACGTTTGCAACAGCGCTGACATCAAAAGCCTCCGCAACTAAAAACAGCTGCCCCATCAAGGAGCAGCTGCAGACGATATTAACTCTGCACGACAATAAATGGCAACAGCAATTTCCGCAATTATAGCAATGATCAGTCGAGGGTATTCATGCAGAGCGCCGCATAGATGCGTGCCGCCGACTCGACCTCGGACAACGACGTCTGCTCATCGGCAGTGTGGGCCGTCTCAAGGGAGCCAGGGCCAAGGATCAAAGGTTGGCACCCGGCACCGAAGAACAGGTTGCCGTCCGAATGAGAACGGAACGGGTTGAACTGCAGCGGCAGGTTCAGACGCGGATAGAGGTTTTCGAACAATTCGACGAGATGGCTGCTCTCCTGGAGTTCGTACCCCTGCGACGAGAAGTCGAAACGGATATCGAGTTTCAAACCCGGAATTGACGCTTCCGCTTTGGCGACACAGACTTTCAGGACATCCTGGACATTCTCCGGGGAACCGCCCGGGTGCAGGTGCAGATCGATATAGGTTTCGCATTGATCGGGGACCACGAAGCCGGCGTGGGAAGAGCTCATCTCCCGGATCGAGTAGACGAGCTGCGGATTCTCTCGATCGAAGAGCGCTTCCTTGCCGAGCATCAGGAGAAAACGCAGCATCGACTCGACGGCATTGTGGCCCAGTTCCGGCAATGATGAATGGATGCGGCGCCCCTGGGTGGTCAGGGCGACTTCAAGATATCCGTAATGACTGAAACAGGGTGATAACGAGGTTGGCTCACCGATCACGACCCATGGCGGGCGGGCGGTTTCCAGAAATTTGGCGCTGCCGTCGCCATTCTCCTCTTCGCCAACCACGAACAGAATGCCGACGGGCGGCCTTTGCTCTTCCGGCAGGCTTGCCAGGGTCAACCAGGCCTCCAGCATTGCCGCGCAACCACCTTTCATGTCTGCCGTACCAAGCCCCCGGACGACACCCCACTCTTCAGTCGCGCAATATTCCTCGAGATCCCAGGCCGGTACAGTGTCAACATGGCCGACCAGGTAAAGCTGCGGCTCTGTCTGACCCATGGTGGCAATCAGGTTGAAGCGGTCCTCATCAACCTCCTGGCGCGTCACAGCGATTCCGGCGTTTACCAGGCGCTCTTCGATATAGAGTTGAATGTCCTCTTCCTTGCCGGAAGGAGAATAGATATCAACCATGTCGATCAAGGTCTGACGCAGACGGTCGACGTCAATATCGTCCCAGATTTTTTCGACCAGAGCCTGTTTCATACCTTGCGCCTCTTACGGTTGCGGGTTTTCTTGGTCAGGTTGAGGGTCATGTAGACATGCTTCTGTTTGTTGTTGAAACCGAGCTTTTTGAAGAAACGAATGCCAGCCTCATTATCGGCATCGGTATCAATAATAACCATGCGCACCCCCTGCTCGATCATGCGCTTCTTGATCTCATGAAACAGGTGATCACCAACACCCTTTTGCTGCAACCCCTTACGGACGCCGATCCAGACCAGATAACCATATTTCCAGGCGGAGTTGCTCTTATCAACAGTCGTACCAAGGGCGAAACCGACGATTTCTTCATTGATCTCGGCAACCAGGCAGAGTTCATTGTCAGAGTTGTAGAGTGTGGTAATCTCGTACTCGTCCCAGGTGCGGTACATGCTGGCTGAATACTCCGAAGTGAATAACTGCTCGCCGAGATGAAATACACTGGCGAAATCATCAATTGTCATCTCCCGAATGTCCAGTTGAGCGTCCTTCTCGGCATTTTTTTTGCTCATACATCTCCTCGCGGTGCTTGTTTGTACCCAAAGTCTTAAGGTCCGACTTTTCAGAAATTTGTTGACTATCATTGCACGAATTTTTCAATTGTAAACCGAAAACAGCAAACCTCTCCCCTGCCGAAGGGCAACGAGCGACAACAGCAGTGAATTACTTTGCATTTTACTTTCTTTCCGAAACACATTTCCTTATTATGGGGCGTTTTATCAGACCACAGGTTAAACATCCGTGAAGACTCTCAAGGGATAGGAATAACTCGACTAATACGTTAGTATGCAAAAGATGAAAATCAGAAAGCGCAATCATGGATAACTTCACCATTGGCTGGCGCGAGTGGCTGGCGCTGCCAGGACTCCATCTCCCGGCCATCAAGGCGAAGATCGACACCGGAGCACGAACCTCGGCGTTGCACGCATTTTTTGTCGAACCTTATGACGATGGCGGACTCCAGATGGTGCGTTTCGGGGTCCATCCGCTACAGAGACGACTGGATGTAGAGATTCTCTGCACAGCCAGGATCAATGATTTCAGGGAGGTCAGCGACTCCGGCGGGCATCGGGAGATGCGTTATGTCATTGAGACCGATATGCTGCTCGGCACGCAGACAAGAAAGGTCGAGATGACCCTGACCAATCGCGACAACATGAAATTCCGCATGCTGCTCGGACGGACTGCGATAGAGGGATTCCTGGTGGCCCCCGACCGATCCTACCTGCTGGGTCGCAAGAAACACAAATATTGAAGTGAGAATGAACCCACTATGAACATTGCAATTATCTCCAGAAACCCCAAACTCTACTCAACCAGCCGCATGGTCGAAGAAGCCATAGCAAAAGGACATGAAGTCCGCGTCATCGACCCGCTCCGCTGTTACATGACGATTGCCAGCCAGCGCCCGACGATTCACTACAAGGGTGAGGAACTGACGGGGTTTGATGCGATCATCCCCCGCATCGGCGCATCGATCACCTTTTACGGCACGGCTGTTGTCCGTCAGTTCGAGATGATGGGCGTTTATAGCATCAATGAATCGGTGGCGATCAGCCGGTCGCGCGACAAACTGCGCAGCCTGCAGCTGCTGGCCCGCAAGGGGATTGGCCTGCCGGTCACCGGCTTCGCCCATTCGACCAATTTCACCAGGGACCTGATCACGCTGGTCGGCGGCGCCCCCCTGGTCATCAAGCTTCTGGAAGGGACCCAGGGGATCGGTGTGGTCCTGACTGAAACCGACAAAGCCGCCGAGAGTGTTATCGAGGCCTTCCGCGGGTTGAAAGAGAATATCCTGGTCCAGGAGTTCATTAAGGAAGCCGGTGGCGCCGATCTGCGTTGTTTCGTGATTGGCGACAAGGTGGTGGCCGCCATGAAACGCCAGGGCAGTGAGGGCGAATTCCGCTCCAATCTGCATCGCGGAGGTAACGCTACGGTCGCGAGGCTGACCCCGCAAGAGCGTTTGACCGCCGTGCGGGCCGCCAGGATCATGGGACTGAATGTAGCCGGTGTCGACCTGCTGCGTTCCAACCACGGGCCGGTGGTGATGGAAGTCAACTCATCACCGGGCCTTGAGGGGATCGAAAAATCCACTGAGAAGAATGTCGCCGGCATGATCATCGATTTTATCGAAAAGCAGGCCAAACCAGGCAAGACCCAGACCCGGGGACAAGGATGACAAGACAAGCACCCTTCACTCTCGGCGGTACAGAGGTCGCCGGCGGCGGGCGCATCACGATCGAGCTGCCGATGGCAAGGCTCTACACCCATTCGAAAATCACCCTGCCGGTGCATGTGGTCCACGGCAGACAGGCTGGTCCAACCCTCTTCGTCAGCGCGGCCATCCATGGCGATGAGATCAACGGTGTCGAGATCATCCGGCGGCTCTTGCATCACAAGGCCATGGCCCGCCTGAAAGGGACCCTGCTCGCGGTGCCAGTCGTCAACCCGTACGGTTTCATTCAGCGTTCGCGCTACCTGCCTGACCGCCGCGACCTGAACCGCTCTTTCCCCGGCACACCGAAGGGATCGCTGGCTGGGCGCATTGCACACCTGTTCATGCAGGAGATCGTCTGCCGCTCCAGCCACGGTATCGATATCCATACCGGTTCGAATTATCGCAGCAACCTGCCACAGGTCAGGACCTCGCTGGACAACGAGGAAAACCTGCGACTGGCCAGGGCGTTCGGCACGCCGATGATCATTCACTCCGAGACCAGGGACGGGTCGCTGCGCGAAGCCGTCGCTGACCTGGGTATCCCGGTCCTGCTCTACGAGGCCGGTGAAGCCCTCTATTTCAACGAGTCTGCAATTCGCCCCGGGGTCCGGGGCGTGCTTAATGTCATGCGGGCCATTGGCATGCTGCCGGCAGATCGCAAGAAACAGTGTCAGGTGCCTCTTATCTCCCGCAAGACCAGCTGGGTCAGAGCCTCCAGGAGTGGAGTCTTCTTCAAACAGGCGACCCTTGGTACACTGGTCCGCAAAGGCGAGCGACTGGGGCTGATCAACGATCCACTCGGCGATCAGGAAGAAAACATTTGCGCACCATTCACCGGGGTCGTCATCGGCCAGCTCACCCTGCCGCTGGTCCACGAGGGCGACGCCCTAATCAACCTGGCCCACGTCGATGACCTCAGTGAAGCTGAGGATGTGCTTGATGATTACACATCAACCCTCACCGAAGAAGATTTCGGCCTGGAGCGTTAGACACCTCTCGATACGAGCTCAGCTCACGCTGCCAACCACGGAGTGCAATGAGTATGGCGAAGAAACATTTGATCCCTTTCGACTTTCTCAAACGGCCGATCAACCGGGATATGTTCCAGCTCAAAGCAAAGGCCGTCGGTCTGCCGCCGGGAACCTTGATCCATGTAGGCAAGCAGAAAACCGAGAAGCCGGTCATCACTCTGATCGACTATGACCAGTCACACTTGGAAACACTTAATGACATTACCCTGGATGAAGCCATGTCATTCAGGAATACAGACACTGTCAGCTGGATCAACCTGAGCGGTATTCATGATGTCGAACTGATTGATGAGTTCGGCAAGCGTTTCGACATACACCCCCTGGCTCTCGAGGACATCCTCAACACTCATCACCGCCCCAAGCTGGATGAACATGAGGGCTTCAGCCTGATTATCCTCAAGATGCTTTTTTTCAATAACGAGACGCTGACCCTTGCGACTGAGCAGGTCAGCCTGCTGCTCGGTCAGCACTATGTCATATCCTTCCAGGAGCTCGAGGGGGATGTCTTTAACGGTGTTCGTGACCGCCTGCAGCGCAGCAGCGGTAAAATCCGCCAGCGCGGCCCCGACTACCTGGCATATGCCTTGATCGATTCGATCGTTGACAGCTATTTCCATATCCTGGAAAAGATTGGTGACCAACTGGTCCAGTTAGAGGAAGAACTGATCAGCAACCCCGATTCGACCATGCTGACGACGATCCATCACTACAAGCGCGAACTCCTGCTGCTGCGCAAATCGGTCTGGCCGCTGCGCGAAGTGATCAGCCAACTGCACAAGGAAGACTCCCCGCTGATCAGCGAGGGAACCCAGATCTACCTGCGCGACCTGTATGACCACACAGTCCAGGCCATCGACACCCTGGAGATTTTCCGCGACACGATCTCCGGTCTGCAGGACCTGTACATGTCATCGGTCAGCAACCGCATGAACGAAATCATGAAGGTTCTGACCATCATGGCTTCGATCTTCATCCCGCTGACCTTCATCGCCGGCATCTACGGCATGAACTTCGAGTACATCCCCGAACTCAAATGGCGCTATAGCTATTTCGTGCTCTTGGGATTTATGGCCAGCTGCGCCATCGGCATGCTCATCTTCTTCAGGAGGAAAAAGTGGCTATGAGCCTGCAGAGACGATCAACGGCCTGGTTCACCATCAGATTGATCACCTGTCTGAGCCTGTTTCTCTCCATTCTCGCCGTGGTTACGGTCAGAGCTGAAGAAACCCCTGCGGCGAAAAGCTCTTTCCCGGGACTTAATGAAGTGATCCCGAAGGCGACAACGGTCGCTGCCGGAATAACCGAGGCGGATGCGATCCTCTCCCAGGTGGGCTCATTAGACATAATCTACCGGCAACTTGCAGAACTGACCGATAAACTCAAGAGACTGGAAGAGCGGTTTGCACATTGGGAGGAGGCAGTCAACTGGCCGCTGAACCGTCTGATGTCAGCGCAGGCCAGCTACGTTGAGATCAACCAGCAGCAGGAAGTTTTGCTCAAACAGCTTTCCGTAAAACTCAAAGACATTGAAGATCTTCGCCTGGAATGGGCAGAGGAAAAAGCATATTGGCAGGAATGGCGGGAAACCCTTCAGCAGGAGCAGGTAAATATCCCTGAAGAGACCTTCATCAAAGCCCAACAAAGCATTGATGCCCTGTTAAAACAGATAGCCGAAGCTTCAGCGCAGCTGGTCAAAAAACAGGAGGAATTCGCTCAGAGCCAGGAGCTCCTCTCCAGACGGCTCAACTTGATAGATGCCACCCTTGATCAGCTGCGGCAAGAAACCTTCCGACGGAATGCTTACTCTTTGTTCAGTCTTGATTTTTATCAGCAATTCACACGGGAGCTGTTCAGCGAATACCGCGAAAACATCAGATCAACCGTCAAGCTTCCCGATGAATTCTGGCCGCGTCAGGGCTGGATCGTCATACTCCAGTTATTTATCGCTTTAATTATCGCAAGAATCCTCTTTCGACACAGGCGGTCTCCTGAACTGATCAGTCCCGAGTGGCGCTTCTTTTTTAAGCACCCCATCGCCGGCGCAACCTTCGTTACGATTGCAGCAACCAGCACCTTCTACACCAACCTTCCCCCCTCCTGGAACTGGCTCATGCTGACTACTGCTACGATTGCCGGCACGGTTCTGGTCGCAGCAATGATAGAAATACCCCGACGCAGACGGTTGATCAGGGCTCTGGCCGTGATCTACCTGCTTTCGGAGGCCCTCAAGGTCAGTGGTCTGCCAACGCCCGCATATCAGCTGTACGAGGTTATCCTCTGTGCGGTCGCTGCCCCGATGTGCTTTTGGTTCGCCCAGAGGCGTCGACGTCAGCAGCCGGGTCGTTTCGGGTTTTACGTCGTCTCACTCTACCTGATCAGCCTTTTCGCCCTGATCGGCCTGGTTACAGCACTGCTGGGCTTCTCCACTCTCTCCATCCAACTGGTCGATTCCGTACTCGGGACCATCATCCTGTTGTTCATGGTAAGGATGTCGATCCATCTGGCAGACGGCGGCATCAATGAGCTTTTGTACTTGAGCTGGGTCAGAGAACGCACGTTCATCAGGCTCCTCGGCGTCAGCACTGCCGAGCGGATGAAAACCCTGGCACGCTTTTTCATCCTGGTCAATGCCGGCCTCTTCCTGCCGGTCGTATGGAACCTCTATAATAGCGTCGATGAAGTCATGGCCGGCATCCTGGGCTTTGAATACACCATCGGCGAGTTCAGCATCTCGATTTACATGGTCGTGATGGTCGCACTGGTCATCTATCTGACCAACCTGGTCTCATGGATCTTGCAGGCCCTTGCCGATGCTCACTACATGTCACCACGCAAGATGGATTTCGGCGTTAAAACCGCCCTGAAAAGACTGCTGCACTATGCCCTCTTCAGCGTCGGCTTTTTCATTGCTGTCAGCATGGCCGGACTCGAGCTGCAGAAATTCGCCATCATCGCCGGAGCTCTCGGTGTCGGCATCGGATTCGGCCTGCAGAATATTGTCAACAACTTTGTCAGCGGCCTGATCCTGCTCTTCGAACGCCCGGTCAAGGTGGGCGACACCATCAATATCGACGATCAATGGGGAACTATCACCCGGATCGGCCTGCGCTCAACGGTTTTCGAGACCCTCGACCGTGCCGAGATCATCGTCCCGAATTCGGAGCTGATCTCGCAGAAAGTCACCAACTGGACCTTCACAACCAACATTTCGCGTATTGTATTGACAGTCGGTGTCGCCTATGGCAGCCCGCTGGGCAAGGTCCTGGGGATTCTTACGCAGGTGGCACAAGAACATCCCGACATTCTCAACGACCCGGAATCTTCGGCAATTTTCACCGGTTTCGGCGACAGCTCCATCGACTTCGAGCTGCGCGTCTGGGTTTCCGACATCAATAAGCGTCTCAGAATTAAAAGCGATCTGGGACTCGCGATCGACAGCGCCTTCCGCGAAGAGGATATCAGTATTCCTTTCCCGCAGCGTGACTTGCATTTGCGCAGCATTGAATCTAAGCTGGAACCGTTGCCAGTGGATCTCTCTGACAAGAGGCCAAGCGAACCTGAAGGACCCAGCGAATGAATTTTACCGATCAATTCGCGACGCTTGCGGTGTGGATATTCCGGAACGTTTGCGTGCATAACCGAATCATTTGCTTCTCCGTTCCCAATAACAAGGATTAACCATGACAGCCCATATAGGTATGCCGCCCGCTCAGGGCCTTTACGATCCAGCCAACGAGCATGATAATTGCGGCGTCGGTTTCATTGCCAACATCAAAGGCCGGAAAAGCCATTGCATCGTCAAGCGTGGCATCGAAATCCTCTGCAATCTGACGCATCGTGGTGCCGTGGGTGCCGACCCCCTCGATGGCGACGGCGCTGGTCTGATGATCCAGATGCCTGATACCTATTATCGGGAAGTCTGTGATTTTAACCTGCCAGAGGCGGGTGAATTTGGTGCCGGCATTGTCTTCTTGCCCCGGGATGGTGCCTGCCGAGCAGCGTGCATCGCGGTGCTCGATCGCGAACTGGCCGGCGTCGGCTGCAGCGTTCTCGGCTGGCGCGAGATCAAAACCGACGGCAGCACCATCGGCCGCAACGCCCGTTCCGTTGAGCCCTGGGTGATGCAGGTCTTTGCGGGTCGGGGTGATATCGAGGCCGACAACTTTGACCTGATGCTCTACCTGGCCCGCAAGCGTGCTGAAAACGCGATCCGCAACGGCAAGCTTGCCGGCAAGGAGATGTTCTACGTCTGCTCGCTCTCAAGCTGCACTATCCTCTACAAAGGCATGCTGCTCTCCGAGCAACTGAGCACCTTCTTTCCTGAGCTGGACGATGAACGTCTCGTCAGTGCGATTGCTTTTGTGCACCAGCGCTACAGTACCAACACCTTCCCGACCTGGGACCTGGCCCAGCCTTTCCGCTACGTGGCTCACAATGGTGAGATCAATACCCTGCGCGGCAACATCAATCGTATGCGCGCACGCACTGCCCTGTTCGCACACCTCGAACTGGCTGATGCGGTCGCTGACCTGGACCCGGTCGTCATCGAAGGCAGTTCCGATACCGCCTGTTTCGATAACGTTCTCGAACTCCTGGTGTTGACTGGTCGAAGTCTGGCCCACTCACTGGCTATGATGGTTCCCGAGGCCTGGGCCTCCAAGGCCCACCTGCGTGCCGATGTTAAAGGGTTTTTCGAATATCATGCCACCATGATGGAGCCCTGGGATGGCCCTGCCAACATCGTGGCCTGTGATGGTCGTCAGGTCGTCGCGATCCTCGACCGGAATGGCCTGCGTCCGGCCCGCTACTGGATTACCAGCGACGACGAGATTATCTACGCCTCGGAAGCTGGAGTCCTGGACATTGCACCCGAGAAGATCCTGCGTAAAGAACGTCTTGCCCCCGGCAAGATGATCCTGGTCGATGTCGAAACCGGCGAATTCAAGGAAGATTACGCAATCAAAGGCGATCTGGCTGCAGCCAATCCCTATGCTTCCTGGGTGCGTGATCATCTGATTCGACTTGATGACCTGCCGACCCCGGCCGCCAAACGGTTACCCAGCCGCGGCGAGTTGCGGCGCAAGCAGGGGAGCTTCGGCTACACTCTGGAGGAGATGGGCACGATCATGGCGCCGATGGCTGTCAACGGCCAGGAACCGGTTGGTTCGATGGGAACCGACACCCCGGTTGCTGTCCTGTCGAAGCACAGCAAGCTCATCTACTGGTACTTCAGCCAGCTTTTCGCCCAGATCACCAATCCAGCGATTGATCCCCTGCGTGAAGAGGTGGTCATGAGTCTGACCCAGTATCTGGGACCGGCGCGCAACATCCTTTTCCCAGGCCCGGAACATTGCCGCATGCTGGAGCTCGACCATCCGATCATTACCAACGACGTCCTGGAACAGTTACGACACAGTGACATTGACGGATTCCGCGGCACCAGCCTGAGTACCCTTTTCGACGCAACGCAAGGTCCCGAAGCTCTGGAGCAACGCCTGGAGGACCTGTTTGCCGAGGCCGAGGCAGCGGTCGATGCCGGTCGCACCATCCTGGTCCTGTCCGATCGCGGTGTCTGCGCCGATAAAGCACCGATCCCGGCATTGCTGGCCCTGTCCGGAATCCATCACCACCTGATCCGGTCAGGCAAGCGTAGCCAGTGCTCACTCATCGTTGAAACCGGTGAAGCGCGCGAAGTCCACCACTTCGCCCTTCTGGTCGGCTATGGTGCGACGGCGATCAACCCCTACCTTGCCTTCGAGACCCTTCAGGACATGGTCAACCAGAAGATGCTTGCCGGCCAGGATGGCAACAACCAGGCTGATGAAGAGACCGATATCATCTATCAGTACACCAAGAACTACATCAAAGCGGTCGGCAAGGGCCTGCTCAAGGTTTTCTCGAAAATGGGGATCAGCACCCTGCAGAGCTACTGCAGTGCCCAGATTTTTGAGATCATCGGCCTGGACCAGAAGTTTACCGCTAAATATTTTCCCGGTACCGCCAGTCGTATCGGCGGCGCTGGACTGCTGGAGATCGCCACCGAAAGCCTGATGCGTCACCACCACGCCTACGCCGTGCAGGTGGATCCCAACCGGGATCTGGATCGCGGCTCCGAATACTCCTGGCGGCGAGAGGGTGAGGTTCACCTGATGAGCCCGGAGGTCATCGCCCTGCTGCAGCATGCGGTGCGGTCCGGCAGCCGAGAGGACTTCAGGCGTTTTACCGCACAGGTCGATAATCAGGGTGAGCGGCTCTGCACTTTGCGCGGACTCTTCAAGTTCAAGAAGCAGAATCAGGCCATTCCCCTGGAAGAAGTCGAACCTGTCAGTTCCATCGTCAAGCGGTTCTGTACCGGCGCCATGAGTCTCGGCTCGATCTCCACCGAAGCCCATGAGACCCTGGCCATCGCCATGAACCGGATCGGTGGCAAATCAAACACCGGCGAGGGCGGCGAGGACCCGCGACGCTACACTCCGGATGCCAACGGCGACCAGCGCCGCAGCGCCATCAAACAGGTCGCCTCTGGCCGTTTCGGCGTCACGCCGCATTACCTGGTCAATGCCGACGAGCTGCAGATCAAGATCGCCCAGGGGGCCAAGCCCGGTGAAGGTGGACAGCTGCCTGGCCACAAGGTCAGCGAATACATCGGCGAGCTGCGCTACAGCGTCCCGGGAGTGACCCTGATCTCACCGCCGCCGCACCATGATATCTACTCGATCGAAGACCTGGCCCAGTTGATTTTCGACTTGAAAAACTGTAACCCAAAGGCCGATATCACCGTCAAGCTGGTGAGCGAAGTCGGCGTCGGTACCGTCGCCGCAGGGGTCAGCAAGGGGCACGCAGAGCGGGTCATCATCGCCGGCCACGACGGCGGCACCGGCGCCTCGCCAACGTCTTCGATCAAGCACGCCGGCATCCCCTGGGAGATCGGCCTGGCCGAGACCCAGCAGACCCTGGTGCTCAACGACCTGCGTGGCCGCATCATCGTGCAGACCGATGGTCAGCTGCGTACCGGCCGCGACGTGATCATCGCTGCCATGCTCGGCGCCGAGGAATATGCCTTTGCCACCGTGGCGCTGGTCACGGTCGGCTGCATCATGATGCGCAAGTGTCATCTCAACACCTGTCCGGTCGGCGTCGCTACCCAGGACGAGGCCCTGCGTGGCAAGTTCACCGGCAAGCCCGAGCACGTGGTCAACTACTTCACTTTCCTCGCCGAGGAAGTCCGTGAGCTGATGGCCGAACTGGGTGTTCGCTCTCTGGATGAGCTGATCGGCCAGACGCAGTACCTGGAAATGGACGCGGCAATCAAGCACTGGAAAAACCAGGGTCTCGACTTCTCCCGCATCCTGACCAAGCCCAAGGTCGGCACCGAAGTCGCCACCCGCTGCATACAGCGGCAGGAGCACGGCCTCGAGCAGCAGCTGGACAACCAGTTGATCAAACGTGCAGCACCAGCGCTGGAGCGCAAGGAGAAGGTTTCGATAGAGATGCCGATCCGCAACTCCAACCGCACCTTTGGCACCATGCTCTCGGGCCAGGTTGCCATGCAGCACGGTCGTGAAGGGCTGGCCGACGGCACAATCTCCATCAAGGTGACCGGCATTGCCGGGCAGAGCTTCGGTGCGTTTTTAGCCCCCGGCATCGATCTGCAGCTGGTCGGTGAAGCCAATGACTACGTCGGCAAGGGGATGGCCGGAGGACGAATCAGCATCCGTCCCGACCCCAGGGCCACCTTCATCTGGAATGAGAACTCAATCGTCGGCAATACCGTCCTCTACGGTGCCACCGGTGGCGAGGCGTACTTCGCAGGTAAAGCCGGGGAACGTTTCTGCGTCCGCAACTCCGGCGCCACAGCGGTTGTCGAAGGCACGGGCGACCATGGCTGCGAATACATGACCGGGGGCCGCGTCATCTGTCTTGGACGCACCGGACGGAATTTCGCCGCTGGCATGTCAGGTGGCTTCGCTTATGTTCTGGACGACGACAATCGCTTCCGTCGCCGCTGTAACTCAGCGATGATTGATCTCGAGCAGATGACCCACGATGACGATGATGCCCTGTGGCTGAAGCATTTCATTACCCGCCACTACGAAGAGACCGGTTCGCCACGCGCCGCCGAGGTCCTCGCTGAATGGGACGATTACCTGCCGCGTTTCGTTCGCGTCTTCCCCCGTGAATACCGTCGGGTTTTAACCGAGCGGGCGACCAGGGCTGAAAAAGAGAAGGAGGCCACCCATGGGTGACCCACGCGGATTTATAAAACATGGTCGACGCGACAGGACCTTGCAACCCGTTAACTCGCGTCTGCAACATCACGATGAACACTACAACTATCCGAGTGAGGAGAAGGTCAAGACCCAGGCCGCTCGCTGCATGGATTGCGGCGTTCCCTTCTGCATGACCGGCTGCCCGCTGGGCAACCTGATCCCGGAATGGAACGACCTGGTCTATCGGGGCCAGTGGAAGCAGGCCCTGCAAGCGTTGCATGCGACCAATAACTTTCCGGAGTTTACCGGTCGGATCTGTCCGGCACCCTGCGAAACCTCGTGTGTCCTCGGCATCAACGAACCGGCGGTGACGATCAAGCTGCACGAAGTTTCCATCGTCGACAAAGGTTTTGAGGAAGGCTGGATTGTCCCTCAGCCACCCGCCCATCGCAGCGGCAAGACGGTTGCCATCATCGGCAGCGGCCCTGCCGGCCTGGCCTGTGCCCAGCAACTCAACCGTGCTGGTCATAGTGTCACCATCATTGAAAAAGCCGACCGAGCTGGCGGACTGTTGATGTATGGCATTCCGCACTACAAGCTGCGCAAGGAGAAGGTCCAACGTCGCATCGACCTTTTGGTCGCTGAAGGCATCCATTTCCGTTACTCCTGCGAAGTGGGCAAGGATGTGTGCTTTGCCGAGCTCAAGTCGTCTTTTGATGCAGTCGTAATCGCAACCGGTGCTGAAGAACCGCGCAACCTCCCGGTCGAGGGTCGCAATCTGGAAGGTATCCACTTTGCGATGGAGTTCTTGCCTCAGCAGAACCGGGCCAACTGTGGAGATACCGACATTGCTGCCTTGCACCCTCACCGGCAGACAATCAGCGCCAAGGGGAAAAAAGTCATCGTCATCGGCGGTGGTGATACCGGTTCGGACTGCATCGGCACCGCGATGCGTCAAGGCGCCACCAGGGTTGTCAACTTCGAGCTGCTCGAACGCCCCCCTGAGGAGCGCAGAGAAGACAATCCCTGGCCGCAATGGTCACGCATCATGCGTGTCAGCAGCTCGGTTGAAGAGATGAACGTCATGGGTGGTGATGTCCACTATGAGATCATGACAACTCGTTTCATCGGTGCGGACAAAAAGGTCTCGGCCCTGGAGACCGTCAAGGTCGGTTGGGTAAACGGCCGTCCGGAGCCGATCGCTGGAAGTGCGCAGATCTGGAAATGTGATCTCGTCCTTCTGGCCATGGGTTTCCTTGGCCCTCGGAGCGAACTGATCAAACAGAGCGGCTGTGAAACAGACCTGCGTTCCAACATCAGGACCGACCCCAAAACCCGCATGACCTCGGTCGACGGTGTGTTTGCAGCTGGCGACTGCCGTCGCGGCCAGAGCCTGGTGGTCTGGGCGATCAGCGAGGGGCGCGAAGTCGCCCGCTGCGTTGACGGATACCTGACCGGATCGAAAAGCCTGCTGCCCGAAGTGCGTCTGGAACCTTTCGCATACTGAGCCTTTAAGCGGATCATCTGCCAGAGTTGGCCTGTGGATTGAGGCTGGCAGCTGGGACTTGAATCTCACTTTTGTGCAACCCGTAGCCGGGGGATGCTTGCGAATGCGTATACTCGTTATCGAAGATCAACCTGAGATCCTGCAAAACATTGCCGATTACCTTGAGCTGAAAGGCTACCTGGTCGACTGCGCATACGATGGTCTGGGCGGCCTTCACCTTGCTGTTACCCAGCCCTTTGAACTGATCATCCTCGATATCATGCTGCCGGGGATGGATGGCATTACCCTTTGTCAACGGCTGCGCCAGGACGCCCGCTTGCAGACCCCGATCATCATGCTTACAGCCAGAGACAGTGTCGATGACAAACTGAAAGGATTTCATGCGGGAGCAGATGACTACCTCGTCAAACCGTTTTCTCTTCCTGAATTGCACGCTCGGGTAGAAGCTGTCCTTCGTCGCGGACAGACCAGCCTTAAAAACATTTTAGAGGTCGGTGACCTGTCCTACGACATGAACAGTCTTGAAGTAACCCGCCAGGGGAAGACCTTGAAACTCAGTCCGATCGGCCTCAAGTTGCTGGAAAAGTTGATGAAGAGAAGCCCCCATGTGGTCAGGCGCGAAGTCCTTGAGGAACTTTTGTGGGGAGAGGACCTGCCGGGAAGCGATAGCCTGCGCAGCCATATTCACATCCTGCGCCAGACGATCGACAAGCCGTTCAGTTTAGCCCTGCTGCACACTGTGCATGGTATCGGCTACTGCCTGAAAGCAACTGACCATGGAATTTAAATCCCCCCTGTCGCAAAGGATCATCATATCGTTCGTTCTTCTGACAACCGTGGTGAGCAGCCTTTTCAGCTTCGGCATCATGGCCGCTATCAACATGGTCGAGGAGGATCTGGTCACAGCCGAGCTCAACAGGAAGTTTCCCAATATCCTGGTCGACTACAGACAGGGGCAGAACCCGCAACTCGATTTTGGGACCCAGTTCTACAGCGGCACAGAGGATCTGCCTTATTATCTGCGCGATCTGAAACCGGGTTTCAGCGAGGTTGAACTTGAGAAGAATGCCTTTCATGTGTTGATGCAGAAAGAGAAGGAGACACCCTTCTACCTTGTGCAGGAGCAGACAAACCTTGCGCGGCACGAAAATTTACTGCAAATCACTGTCATTGCTGGCTTCTTCTTGAGTGTCCTCGCCTCTCTGATGCTCGGCATAATAATGTCCAGAAGAATCATCGCCCCCGTGCGAAAATTGACCGACCAGGTAAATAACCGCGAGAAACTTCTGCTCGATGCCCCGCCGTTATCCACCTCGTATGCCAACGACGAAGTGGGTCGCCTGGCAACGTCTTTCGACCGGACCATCAGCATGCTCCAGCAGTCACTGCAGCGGGAGACATTGTTCACCAGCGATGTCAGTCACGAGCTGCGCACTCCTCTCATGGTCATTAAAAGCTCCTGTGACCTGCTCATCGAAAAGAATCAGCTCGATGATTATTCCCGACAAAGGATCAACACCATAAGCAAGGCCGCCAGAGAGATTCAGGAATTGGTGGACGCTTTTCTGACCCTGGCACGTGGCAGCGCCACCGAGCAGGACTGCGCGACCCTCGAAAGCATCATCCAGGGGAATCTTAAGGAGTGGCAGCAACAATCAGAAGCGAAGGGAATCTCCTTTTCTCTGCAGGATCAAACGACGAAACAAGGAGATCGGAACAAGATGTTTCCCGTGGCCATGTTGCGCACAGTACTCATCAATCTGGTTCGCAATGCAATTCACCATACTGCAGAAGGTGAGATCACCCTGGTAATCCTGCCCACAGGATTTGAGATCTGCGATACGGGCCCCGGGATTTCGGACTATGACAAACAATCTATCTTCAAGCCATTTTACCGCGGGGAGTCCGGAAGACGGAACGGTATGGGATTGGGCCTGGGACTTTCCCTGGCGCAGCGCATCTGTCAAAGGGAGCAATGGACTATTGCCGTCAGTGACAACACCCCGGTTGGCTGCTGTTTCAGTGTCACCCTTAACAAATAACTCTTCACGTTTTTTTCACATTTTTTCCACGTTCCTGTCACACCCGACCCTTTAGAGTGCAAGCTAAGATAATTCACAGGGGGTCAGCAGCACACCCGGAAGCAAAACACAGTCGCTGGCCGTAATTGCACATTGTCGCCCCCAGAGCCTCTGGGCAGGATTTTAACCCGGTCAAGAGGCATACCACTCTGGGATGACCTGGATTAGACGATCGCAATCGATAATCCTGACAATTTCTCAACAGCTTTAAAACTTGCCTCCAGGGTCTCATAACATCGAGACCCTATTTTTTTCTGCTCTATCACCCCGAAAAAGGCCTGTTTGCCACCAAAGACATGAAGGCACCTGGATGTGCCTTCTACAGGGTAAAAATCGATATTTTCTATCTCGCGACAGTGCTGTTTGAAGAAAATTCAGGAATTCCGTTCCTGATGCTTTAAGTAGCGAACCTTCGTTTTGGTTACTGGTCCGATGATAATTTAGCCTGTTGGCTGCGGATCCGGCAGGAATCTCGCCCAGATAACCGCAAGACCAGTTAATACCGCAGAGGTCAGATAACTTCCTGTGAACGTCCCGGTTGATTCCGCAACCATACCGGCCACTGCCGGGCCAAGAGTCTGCCCGATGGCAAAGCAAAAAGTGATGATTGAAAAAGCCGCTGCTGCCCGGGCTTTGCCGAGGTAATCACCAACGGCGGCGGCCATGATTGCCGGAATGGCGAAGACCGCGGCACCGTACAGCACAACCGAACCAAACAGCGCCATAGGTCCTAAACGAGAACCCGCCAGCAGGTACGCCAGGGACTGCACCCCGAAAACAGCCATCAAGCCGCTCTTGCGGCCGATCTTATCGGAAAGCAGGCCGAAGAGAGTCCCGGAAAAAAGGCTGAAAAATCCGACCCAGGACCAGAAACGACCGGCACTGACCTCAGCAAAGGCATATTCCTCAACCATGGTTGTCACGATAAACGTGCCATAAATCACGTAGGTCGCACCGAAGATAAAATAGAGGATGCCCAGGTGAGACAAAATCCGCACCGGGCTGCAACGCCCCCGGCTTGCCGATGGGTCGTACTCAAGCTCCTGTGTCCTGCCAACCGGCTCCAAGCCTTTTTCCGCAGGGTCATTGCGAATCAGTACCGCTGCTATCATGGCAACCAGCAGAATAATCAGGGCCAGAAGCATCCAACTCACACGCCAGCCACTCTGACCATAACGCGTATTGAGCACGGGGATGATAAAGCCGGAGAAGATGATGGCGAAACCACTGCCGATTACAATCAATCCCGCAGCCTGTCCACGTTTTTCCCGTCGGAACCAGTACGAGACCAGGACCATGATCGGAATATTTGCCAAACCGCTGCCGACGCCGACACAGGTGTAAAGCAACAGGATCAGGAGGTAGCTATCACCCACAGCAATTCCGCACATGCAGAGTGCGATGAAGAACAGACCTGAGGCGATCAGCTGACGTGGACTGAAACGACGCAACAGAAAAGGGGCCATAGCGACAGCCACCAGATAACCTGCAAAATTTCCGGTGCCGAGAAAACCCATATCGTCGTATGACAGGCCCAGGGCTTCGCGCATCGACGGCAGGAGCATACCGAAAGCAAAACGGGCCAAACCGAGGCAGGCGAAAATCGTCAGAGTGCCGACAAAAGCCACCACCCAACCGTAGTGCGGGCCTTTTGATGACGCCGGAGCATGTGCCGCCTGATCTGATTCCTGCATAAGACACCATTGAACTGAGCCGCCGCCGGTTCAGCCACCCAGGCTGTTTAAGGGGAAAGCATAGGGATTAAAAGACGTTACTCGCTTTGCAGACAGATATCAATAAAGAAGACCTTACAAGGTAATCCAGCTATTCGCGCTGGCTGCTGGCTTATCTTGTTTTGCTTGATGTCAGGATGGCAATTCATTCAGCCACAACTCTGCAACGAGAAATTTATGCCGCTGCATTCCACAGGTGCAAACGGAGCCAACCTGCATTACTATTCATCCCATGATTGCATTAGTTGTCAATGCCGACGATCTCGGCATCAATACAGATCGCGACCGGGGGATTCTGGAAGCTTTCAGGCAAGGGATTGTCACCAGCGCGTCCCTGCTCGCCAACGGGCCATCCTTTGCCTCATCTGTCGAACAGATTAAAGAGACCAAGTTGCCGGTCGGTGTACATCTGAACCTGGCCGACGGCTCGACCTTGACAGGTCAGATCGAAGGGCTGACTGACTCCCGAGGGCAGTTGCCGGGCAAGCGCAAGCTGCGTCGATGTCTCGTTGCCGAAGCCTGCGATCGTGCCTCGATCCGCAATGAACTTGCGGCCCAGATCGAGCGTCTTTTCGACTGCGGCCTGCAGCCTGACCACCTCGACAGCCACCAGCATTGTCAGCTTTTTCCCTGCCTGACGACCATGGTGATTGAACTGGCCCGGGAATATGGCATTCATGCCATGCGCAGCTCTCTCATCGCGGAACCAGCCATACAGGACCCGGATGGACCCCTTGGTGAGGAACTGGCTCTTTACCGTCAACTCGGACAAGATGCGCACAGGAAGATTCTTGATGCCGGGGTCAGGGCACCGGACGGTCTCTGGGGGATGCCGTTGTTGAACCGGTTGGACACAACCAGCCTTTGTCGACTCCTGGAAGGCCTTCCTGAAGGTTGTTGGGAACTGATGACTCATCCCGGTTATCCTTGCGTGCAGGGACGTTCTTTCGACGGCCCACAACGCAAGATTGAGCTGCAAGCCCTCCTCTCTAGCGAGGCACAGGAGATTATTGCGCGGCGCCGGATCAGACCGATCACTTTTGGAAATCTGCAATGCGCATCCTGATCGTCGTCCCGAGCCAAAACCAGGTCAGCGGCAACTGGGTCACCGCCCGGCGCTTTCAGCACGGCCTGGCAAAACATGGGCACAGGGTCGCGATTCACGACACCCATCTGCAACCAACCGACGCTTTCAGACAATCGCTGCTCGACTTCGCTCCCGATGTCACCATGCTGCTGCACGCCTATCGCTCGGGGAAGCCTTGGCAGGAAGCGGCAGGCGACCTGGGCATTCCCAGCGTGGTCCTTCTCACCGGCACCGATGTCAATCTCGGCCTGGATGACCCGCAGCAGAGCAAAGTCATCCGCGCCATTATGCGCCAGGCCACTTTTGTTGTCCTGCAGAACCCTTTGATTGCCGCCGAACTCGCAGTCAGACATCCGGAGTTAACGGCAAATTTGCGCGTGCTGAAACCTGGAATCACCCTGGGAACTCTGCCCTATGACCTGCACAGCACACATGACCTGGCAAAGGAACAAACCCTCTTTCTCTGCCCGGCTGGTATACGCCCCATCAAAGGTGTTCTGCAACTGCTGAACATGTTCGATCTGGTGGCCAAGAAAAGCACGGCCTGCCATCTTGCCTTTTGCGGCCCCCTGTTGGATGAGAGCTATTGCAGCCGGTTCCTTGCAGCGACTGAAAAGCGGCCGTGGGCCAGCTATCTCGGCACCATTCCGGTCGAAGCCATGGCGAATGCCATGCGTGGTGCCGATGTCATTCTCAACAATTCGCAAACGGAAGGCCTAGCGAATGCACTCCTGGAAGCGGCAACCCTTGGCGTTCCGATTCTGGCGCACAATATCCCCGGCAATGCCGCGGTGGTCAGACACGGCATCAATGGATTGCTCTATGCAACCGAGGCGCAATTCGTCCAATGCGCTCTGCAACTGCTCAATCAGGCGAGGCGTCTGCAACTTTCCTGCCCCGCCCCCGAGACTTACAATCCCCGGCATGAGACTGCCGGGTTGATCAATCTTCTCCTGGAAGCGCTAAATTCGCCTT
This sequence comes from Desulfuromonadales bacterium, assembly GCA_051305855.1. Classification (GTDB taxonomy): domain Bacteria; phylum Desulfobacterota; class Desulfuromonadia; order Desulfuromonadales; family BM103; genus M0040. The sequence goes on along the minus strand of JBPPMB010000046.1, from coordinate 14,747 downwards.
GCTAAAAAGACCAAGCTCCAGTTGAACCTGCACTCTTTTATCGCATACTATCCTTAATTGCATACCCGGAACCCAGGAGTCCGTTTTGAAAAATAATTTTGGCAACAGCCTTTCGCCTGCCGTCAAATACTGGATCTTTCTGACCGGCATCATCGCTGTTATCTTTACAGACATTTTCGGCAGCTTCGCTGCCACTTATCTGATCCTGTCAGCCGAAGAGCAGGCCATTTTTGAGAAGCTCTTCGACAAACTGATCCCCTTCCCATTTATCGGATCGATCATACTGGTCGCTTTCATCTGCACCATGGTCAGCCTGCTCTTTCGTTATTACATCATACCGGTCCTGCGTATGGCTGAGCAGACCCGCCTGATCACGACAGCCAACCCTGATTTCCGGATTAACGTCGAAGGCGCCCGCGAACTGGTCATGCTGGCCAATGTCATCAATGAATCTGCCGAGGCTTACCAGAAACTGCAGCGTGACGTTGACGGCAGGATTCAGCAGTCGAACATGGCCCTTAAGGAGGAACGCAACCGCCTGGCCGCACTGATGTCGGAACTCCCCTACGGAGTCGTGGTCTGCAGCAAGGACGGCAGGATTCAGCTATACAACAGTCTGGCCCAAGAGATGCTGAAACCTGCCAACGGCAACCAGGATGGCGGCGCTATCGGCCTGGGACGCTCGATTTTCGGTGTTCTGGAAAAGGCCCTGCTGGTGCACAGCCTGGAATTAATGGACCACGCCTTTGCCCGTAATCAACTGAAACCGGCTCTCGGCCTGATGACCGAACTGTTCGGCTCGCGTTTTATTCGCGTCAATATGGCACCGATTACCACCAGTGAGGAAGACGTCAGGTTCATTTCCGGATTCGTTCTCTCCCTGGAGGATATTACCGGTGAAATCAATGCTGACAGCGAAAGTGATCGGCTGCTGCAGAGGATGGTTGACGCCGTGCAGAGCTCCCTGGGCAAACTGCACAAAGGGATCAACATCATCTGCGATATGCCGGGAACCGGTGATGAAGCCTGCAATATGCATCGGCAGGCCATAGTCCAGGTCACCAACGATCTTGAGGAGCACCTGGCCATGGCCAGAAAACTTTACAGTGAGCATCGTCGAGCCTATGGCAATCGGGAGAATGTGCTGGCGGATACCCTTCTGAAAGTGATCGCGAAAAACCTCAATGACCGTTTTGCTATGCAGGCTGAGGCAAAGGTGGAGAAGGCCGTCTGGTTGAGAATTGACAGTTATGCCATCGTGCAGGCGGTAACAACCCTGGCAGGGCTGTTGAAGGCCGAGTACGGCGTCTCTGCAATGTCGCTGCAGATAAAAGACAACGATGGTCCATTGGCAATGCTTGCATTAAACTGGTCAGATCGAGTGGTTCTCAGCAGTGCCATCGTCAATTGGCAGACTTCACCGCTTTTCATGGACAGCGATGGCGCCGCGGATTCTCCCGCGACCATTATCAACGAACATGATGGCAGCATCACGCTCACTGGGACCGACGCGAACTATTGTAATGGTATCAGCATAACCCTGCCGACTGACCTTCACGAGGACACCGCCGGAATGCAATCCCTGGTGTCTCCCCGCCCGATCTCATACGAATTTGACCTCTTCCACCAGCCCGGCCAGGATGCCCTCGGCAAGGTACCGCTGCGCAAGTTGACCTTTGTGGTGTTCGATACCGAGACCACCGGATTGAACCCTACGCAAGGGGACGAGATCATCCAGCTCGGGGCCGTGCGCATCGTCAACGGCCGCCTGCTGCATAATGAATGCATTGATATGCTGGTCAACCCGCAAAGGCCGGTGCCGAAGTCATCAGTAAAAATTCACGGTATCGATCCGGAGCTGCTCCCATCACAACCAATCATCACCCAGGTCCTGCCAAATTTTCATGCCTTTGCCGCCGGTTCTGTACTGGTCGCTCACAATGCTGCTTTCGATATGCGTTTTCTGCAACTGAAAGAGGATGCTACGGGTCTGTCTTTCGACAACCCGGTACTCGACACCCTGCTGCTGTCTTCCGTGGTCCACCCGAACCAGGATGGCCATTCCCTGGATGCGATCGCCGAGCGCTTCAACATCACGATCTCAGGCCGTCACACCGCCCTGGGCGATGCGCTGATTACCGCCGAGATATTGTTGAGACTCATCCCGCTACTGGAAGCTCAGGGTATTCACACCCTTGAAGAAGCTCTCCGCGCATCGATCAAATCGCCCTTTGCAAAAATCAAGTACTGAGCGATGCCTTCGCCATGGTGCGGCACCTCCCCGAGTGAGATCATGGGCTGGCGAACCGGGAGTCGGCTCTCGTCAAGAGCAAGTCAGCGCGCCTTTCCGGTGAAACCAACGCTGGACATTAGCCACGCTTCGCAGAGCTGTGTGCTGCTGAGATGACTGTGCTGACCGACTGCTTCAGCGAACCTCATGACTCTCTGTTTGGTTAGTTTTTTAGCAGCATCACGGATAAAAAAGAATGCTGTTCTACTTGACAAACACACTGCTTACTGGTGTACTTAAGCGTCCGGTATTACAGGTCAAATAATAGTATAAAGCGTTGAGATCCCACATCCCGTGGCTCATAACGTGATTAGTACTTTTCAACCCGTGGAGGAGACAGATGAAAAAACTGAGATTTCTTGTCCTAATGTCCCTGGTCGCTCTGTTTGCGACCCCCGCCCTGGCAGCCGACACAATCAAAATCGGCTTCAACATTCCGCTGACCGGTGACATCCCCAAGGTCGGTGAAATGTCAAAACAATCAGCAGAGATGCTCAAGGCTGACATCAATGGCGCTGGCGGCCTCGAGGTCGGCGGCAAGAAGTACATGCTCGACTTCATCTATGAGGACAACGAGGCCAAGGCCGAATCAGCCGTCACCACGGCCCTCAAGCTGATCGAAAAGGACGAAGTCCTGGCGATGATCGGGCCCAACTCCTCAAAGCAGGCTGTGCCGGCCGGCCAGGTGGCCAACGACAACGAGACCGTCATGGTCACCCCCTGGTCGACCAACCCCGCCACCACTTTCGATCGCCCATGGGTGTTCCGCGCCGCCTTCCTCGACCCCTTCCAGGGCCCGGTGGCCGTGAACTTTGCGGTCAAAACCTTCAAGGCCAAGAATGCGGCCGTGCTCTATGACCTCTCCAACGATTACTCCAAGGGACTGGCCGAGATCTTCAAGGACGAGTTCGAGAAAAAGATGGGCGCTAACACCGTGCTCGCCTTTGAAAGTCATGGCACCAAGGACCAGGATTTTTCCGCCCAGTTGACCACGATCATCGCTACCAAGCCTGATTTCATCTTCGTTCCCGATAACTACAACCAGGTCGCGCTGATCGTACCCCAGGCTCGCAAACTCGGCTACAAAGGACAATTCATGGGCTCCGACTCCTGGGGCTCCGCAGAACTGATGACTCTGTGCGGCGACGACTGCAAGGGTCTCTACTTCTCCACTCACTACGCCGCAGCCGGCGCCACCGGCGCCACCAAGGAGTTCATCGACCGCTTCAACGCCAAGTACGGCGCGGTGCCTGATGACGTCGCCGCTCTGACCTGGGATGCGACTCGCGTCGTCCTGCTGGCCATGCAAAATGCCGGAGAGCTGACCGGGAAACTGAAAAAAGACCGCAAAGCTGTTCGCGAAGGCATGGCTGCCATTACCAGTTTCGAGGGTATCACCGGCTCCATGAAGTTCGACGAGCAGGGCGACCCGATCAAGTGTGCCGTGGTCGTCAAGATCAGTGACACGGGAACGTTTGAGTTCACCGAATCGGTCTGTCCGTAATATGGGAATTCGCCGGTTGCTTAGAAAACCGGATTAAGGTACAACATGACAGGCTGGAACCCAGTTCCAGCCTGTCATTTACTTCTTCAACGCTTTTCAGGATTGAACCCGGTGCTCGCAACCATTATCCAGAATCTGATCAATGCCCTGCAGTGGGGAAGCTTTTACGCCCTGATCGCCCTTGGCTACACCCTGGTCTACGGCGTTCTGACCCTGATCAACTTTGCCCACGGCGACATCTTCATGGTCGGCGCCTACATCGCTTTCTTTGTGGCGACCTTTTTTCTCGCCACGGCCGGGTTATCCGGCTGGGCAGCTCTGGCGCTGACCATTCCGCTCACCATGATCCTGACCTCGATGGTCGGGGTAGCTCTGGAGCGAATTGCCTACCGTCCATTGAGACGCAAGGGTGCAAACCGGCTTTATGTCGTCATAACCGCCCTGATGTGTGGCCTGATTCTCGAAAACGCCAACCTGGCCCTGCTCGGCGCCAGCCGTAAAGCCTTTCCGCCGATGATCAAGGAGATTGTCTATAATTTTGGCGGCGTCATATTCACTGACCTGAAGATCGCCGTGATTGTCACGACCATTCTGGCTTTTTTTGCGCTGCATAAAATCGTCACCAAAACCAGGGTCGGGATGGCGATGCGGGCGATTTCCTACGACAAGTTCGCTGTCCCCCTGATGGGCATCCCGATTGACAACATCATCGTGATCACTTTTGCGCTCGGTTCAGGTATGGCCGGTCTTGCAGGTATCATGTTTGCGATGTCCTATCCGATCCTGGATCCCTACATGGGAGCCCTGATCGGCTGGAAAGCGTTTATTGCCGCCGTGGTCGGCGGTATAGGCGATATTCGTGGAGCTTTCCTCGGCGGCTTCTTGCTCGGCGCAGTAGAGATTCTGGTGGTCGCCTTCTTCCCGTCGACATTCCGGGACCTGATTGCCTTCACCGTATTGCTGGTCATCCTGGCATTCCGACCAACCGGGATGTTCGGCGTGGCCAAAACGACTAAAATTTAAGTCTTGTCATTACAGTGAAGAGCAACCCTTATAAAGATCAACGCAAAGGCGCAAAGGAATAGAAGAAAGACGCAAAAAGAACTATTGTTCAGGCAAACGGTCTTAAAAACAATTAGTTTCCTTGCGACTTTCTTACCTCTTTACGTCTTTGCATTACGCTTGTATGTCATTGCAGCTATTGAATTTATGACTTTATGCTGAGACGTTATTCCATACAATTGATCCTGATCGCCTGCGGCGGTTTGTTGACTTATGTTGCCTACGAGGAACTCCTCAGCCTGTACACGCTTTCAGTGCTGATGTTCATGGGGGTCAATATAATCCTCTCCTCCAGCCTCAACCTGGTCAACGGCAATATGGGGGAATTCTCCTGTGGCCATGCCGGTTTCATGTGTGTCGGAGCCTATGTCTCCTCGCTGCTCGGTGTCTGGCTGTTTGCCAAGGACAAGGTCTTTGGCGTGCCACTGCTCGACCCCGAATGGGCCATTTATGCATTCCCCTTTATCATACTGGTGGGCGGAGTTGCCGCAGCATTCGCCGGCCTGCTGGTCGCCATCCCGTCTTACAAGACGCGTGGCGACTACCTGGCGATTATCACCATTGCAGCCAATTACATCGTCATCAGCGCCATCGAGAATCTTGGTGTCATAGGTGGTTCACGTGGTTTCATGGGGATGAAACAGGTGATCTCAGCGATGGAAGACGTTGTCGACCTCCCCTGGATGCCGATCTGGGTCTTTGTCTTTACCATTTTCTGCGTCTGGACAATTCGCCGCTATGTGTCCTCGACCTTCGGCAAAGGGGTCAATGCCATCTGCCAGGACGAGGTAGCAGCTGAAATCATGAGTGTCAATACCAACCAGATCAAGACTGTCACCTTCATGGTATCGTCAGGTCTGGCCGGGATTGGCGGAGGTCTCTTTGCTTACATCATCGGCTACGTCAACCCGGGCTCTTTCAACATCCTGAAGTCAACAGAAATTATGGTCATGGTCTACCTTGGTGGCATGGCTTCATTGAGCGGTTCGGTTCTCTCGGCAATTCTTTTCACCCTTTTGCTCGAAGCCCTGCGTCCACTACAGATCATCAAATGGGTTGTTGTCCCGCTGCTGCTGATCATCGTTATGCAGTTCCGTCCTGAGGGCATCATGGGCAACCGGGAGCTTTCAGATATTTTTCCGTGGTTAAAGCGTTTTTACAAGTTCAAGTAAGGGAATCGCTACTAAATCAGGCACTTTGTGATTTTTAACGAACATGCTTTTGTTTTTCTTAGAGTCTTGGTGCCTTTGTGGCAAATCAGAATATGACAGAAGTAATGGTAAAAACTGAATCAGCTCCGGTCCTTGAGATCAGGAACCTGACCCAGCAATTCGGCGGACTGCGCGCGGTGTCCGACTTCAATGTGTGCATGGAGCCTGGCGGCCTGATCGGCCTGATCGGCCCCAACGGTGCCGGCAAGACCACGGTTTTCAACCTGGTGAGTGGCTTCTACCAACCCACCAGCGGTCAAATTCTGGTCAATGGCGTAGATACTGCCGGCATGAAACCTCATCAGGTGACCGGTCTGGGTGTGGCACGAACCTTTCAGAACATTCGCCTGTGGAACGACATGTCGGTGCTCGACAATATCCGCGTCGCACAGCACGGCAAGCTGCAGTACGGCTTCTTCCACGCAATCGCCCGCAGCGCTCGCTACCAGGCGCGGGAGAGCCAGATCGAGCAGGATGCTCGCGAGTTGCTGGAGATATTCGACCTGCAGGATTTCGCCGACGAATTCCCCAAGAATCTCGCTTACGGCACCCAGCGCAAACTGGAGATCGCCCGGGCCCTTTCCAGCAAGCCGAGCCTGCTGCTGCTTGATGAACCAGCTGCCGGCTTGAATTCTTCAGACATACACGAACTGATCCGCCTGGTGCGCTGGATCCACGACCGATTTGATGTCACCATCTGGATGATCGAGCATCACATGGACGTGATGATGGAACTATGCACGCACATCAAGGTCATCGATTTTGGTGAGACCATCGCCGAGGGCGTGCCAGAAGAGATTCGCAACCACCCGGCCGTTATCACTGCTTACCTGGGAGACGAAATTATCTGATGTTGCTCTCCGTCGAAAATCTTGAGGTCAAGTACGGCAACATCCAGCCACTGCATGGGATCAGCTTTCATGTCAATGAGGGTGAAATCGTCACTCTGATTGGTGCCAACGGTGCGGGAAAAACCACCAGTCTGTACAGCATCTGCCGTCTGGTTCCTCCGGAAGCACCCAGGGTGATCGCCGGCGATATCAAGTTTCGCGGTGAATCGATCCTGAAAACCCGTCCCAGTGATGTGGTAAAAAACCTGAAGATGGCCCTGGTCCCGGAAGGACGACACATCTTCGGCAACCTTACCGTTATGGAGAACCTTGAGCTGGCCACCTATGCCCGAGAGCGGGGTACCGACCTTAAGATTGAATACCAAAGGATTTTTGATCTCTTCCCGCGCTTGCACGAACGCCGCAAGCAGCGTAGCGAATCCCTGTCCGGCGGCGAACAGCAGATGCTTGCAGTCGGCCGCGCCATGATGACCGGCTGCAGCTTCCTGCTGCTTGACGAACCCTCCATGGGGCTGGCCCCACGCCTTAAATATGACCTGTTCCGCACCCTCAAACGGCTTAACGAAGAGGGGATGACCATCCTGCTTGTCGAACAGAACGCCCACCTGGCCCTGCATCTGGCCCATCGCGGTTATGTTCTGGACACAGGCAAGCTTGCTGCATCAGGCACCAGTTCAGAATTGCTGGGAAATCCGGATGTTAAAAAGGCTTATCTGGGCGGCTGATTGCGTCTGTATTCACATCACTTTCACGCTTCCGACTCTCCCCACACACACCGCTTTTCTCTTAACCACTCTATGCCGCTTACAGATCTTTGCGTGTTTTTGGCAAAAACCACTGCTGTAGACAATGACCGATACGTCAAGACCTGCATGTATTTCTGTTATGTTGCAAATTTATTCTTGACTGAGTTAATGTGTATATGTAGTTTGTAGATATTACACCGGTTAATGATTGTACAAGTTCTCTGCAAAACCGCATAGTCAGGAAAACTATGACATGCCGTATCAATCTGCAGGCGCCTGCCATTGAAAAACATGCTGTTATCGATGGTTCTCTGGTGTGGATTAGCGAAGGGCAGATTGTCACAACAATCTCACCTCACTGCAGATGCAGTTCTTAATAGCCGGGTTAAACGGGAAGACAACAACGAATGATTATTTCAAGGAGCCTGCCATGAGTAAGGTTTACAAGGACAATTCGCTCTCGATCGGACGCACTCCCCTGGTACGTCTGAATCGTGTCGTTGCCGGGGACGGCGCTACAGTCCTCGCAAAAATCGAAGGGCGTAACCCGGCCTATTCTGTCAAATGCCGCATCGGCGCCTCAATGATCTGGGATGCTGAAGAGAAAGGGCTGCTCGGTCCTGGACGGGAAATTATTGAACCGACCAGCGGCAATACCGGTATTGCCCTCGCCTTTGTTGCTGCAGCACGCGGCATCCCGATAACTCTGACTATGCCGGAAACGATGAGCCTGGAGCGCCGCAAGGTCCTCAAAGCTTTCGGTGCCAACCTGGTCTTGACCCCAGGAGCCAAGGGCATGGCCGGAGCGATCGCTGAAGCGGAAGCCATTGCCGCAAGCGATCCGGATCGTTATTTTCTGCCGAACCAGTTCAAGAACCCGGCCAACCCGGACATTCACATGAAAACCACCGGGCCGGAAATCTGGGATGATACGGATGGTGATGTCGATGTTCTCGTCTCCGGAGTCGGCACCGGTGGTACTATTACCGGGATCTCCCGTTATTTCAAAGAAGTCCGCGGCAAGCAGATCATTTCGGTGGCAGTGGAACCGAAGGACAGCCCGGTGATCACCCAAAAACTAGCCGGAGAGGTCCTGCAGCCTGGTCCGCACAAAATCCAGGGCATTGGTGCCGGCTTTATTCCAGACACTCTCGATCTGGATATGGTTGACCGCGTTGAACAGGTCAGCAATGATGAAGCCATTGAATTCGCCCATCGTCTGGCCCGCGAGGAAGGACTGCTTGCCGGCATTTCCTGCGGGGCTGCCGCTGCCGTTGCAGCAAGGCTGGCAGCGCTACCGGAGTTGAAAGGGAAAACCATCGTCGTCATCCTGCCAGACTCCGGAGAACGTTACCTGTCAAGCGTTCTTTACGAAGGGATTGCCTGAAGGAGGAACGATGAAATCAACCCAGGAGTATTCCCAGGAAACCAACCTGGTCCAGCTCGGCGTCGGCGTCGACGAACGGACCGGTGCAATCAGTCTGCCGATCCATCCGAGCGCGACCTACCGTCATCCAGGAGTCGGAGAATCAACCGGCTACGACTATACCCGTTCAATCAACCCGACCAGGGAGGTCCTGGAAGAGGGAGTGGCAAAACTGGAGGGAGGCGCGCGCGGCCTGGCCTTTTCATCTGGAATGGCTGCACTGACCACCTTCTTCCTGCACTTTTCCCAGGGCGATCACCTGGTTGTCAGCGAAGATCTCTATGGCGGAACTTATCGTGTTCTCGATCAGGTCTTTGCCCACTTCGGCCTCACCGTCACCTACGTCGACACGACGGATACAGACGCCGTGGCAAAAGCGGTTACCGACCGAACCAAAGCCCTGCTGGTTGAGACTCCGGGTAATCCCCTGCTCGGCGTCGCCGATCTGGCCGCGCTAGGTCGACTCTGCCGTGAGCGCAAGTTGATCTTTGCAGTCGATAACACCTTTTTAAGCCCGATACTGCAACGGCCTTTTGATTTCGGTGCCGATGTTGTCATCTACAGCGCCACCAAATATCTCGGCGGCCACAACGATCTCTGTGCAGGTATCCTGATTGCCCGGGAGGCAGCGCTTGGCGATCGGCTCTATTTTCTGCAGAACTCGACCGGGCCCATCTTGCCGCCCTTCGACTGCTGGCTGCTGCTGCGCAGCCTCAAAACCCTGGCTCTGCGCATCGAACGACACTGCAAAAATGCCATGCTTGTAGCACGTTGGCTGGAACTGCACCCTAAGGTCACGGACGTCTATTATCCAGGGCTGGAGAGACATCCAGGGCACAAGCTGTCATGCAGGCAGACGAGCGGCTTTGGTGGCATGCTCTCTTTTCGGGTAAACAACGACGACCTGGCCAGAACCATGCTCAAGCGTCTGCGCTTGATCTCCTTTGCCGAAAGCCTGGGCGGCGTTGAATCTCTGATGACCCTGCCGGCCGTACAGACCCACGGTGACATACCGGAAGCCGAGCGCAAGCGTCTTGGCATCTGTGAAAGCCTGCTGCGGCTTTCCGTCGGCACGGAATCTCCGGAGGACATCATCGCTGATCTTGAACAGGCTCTGGCTTGAGCTCGTTGAATCGTTGAATCGTTGAATTGCTTAACCATAAGACTTTGGTCTTGAGTCTTGAGTCTTGGGTCTTTGACCTATCAGCCCTGATCAGATTGTCTCTGCGGACAATTAAGCCTTTGCTTTTTTTTGCAACTTGAGTGCTCTCATAGAGCGGCCACTGGAGTTTTGTAGATAACCAAGTTTTTAAAAAATGTATCTTCTCGTGGAGTTTTGAAGCATGACACATTCCAGATATCGACAGGCGACCCTGCTCGTTCATCAGGGCAAAGACCGCGACCCGGCGACGGGCGCTGCAACTGTTCCGATCTACCAGGCATCGACTTACCATCACGAGGGCGGCACCTCCGGTGCTTATGATTATGTCCGCAGCGGCAACCCAAGTCGTGAGCAGGTCGAAGACGCAATCGCCCTGCTCGAAGGTGGAGTGCGCGGCTTCGCATATGCTTCAGGGATGGCCGCTATCGGCAGCACCCTTTCACTGCTCAAAAGCGGCGATCACCTGATCGCGTCCTCCGACCTCTATGGCGGCTCCTGGCGCTTTATAACCGGTGTTCTGCCACAGCAGGGCGTGACCATCAGCCTGGTTGACACCACTGATGCCAGGGCCGTGAAAGCGGCCATAACCCAACAGACCCGGGCGCTCTTTATCGAGACCCCGTCCAACCCGCTGTTTAAAATCACCGATCTGCGGGCCATGGTGGCAATCGCCAGGGACAACGGCCTGATCACCATGCTCGACAACACCTTTATGACGCCGCTGCTGCAGCGCCCCCTTGATCTCGGCATTGATGTGACCATCCACAGTGCCACCAAGTTTCTCGGTGGCCACAGCGACATCCTTGCCGGCCTGGTCACGACTGCCGATGCGCAGCTCGCAAAGCGTTTGAAATATTTTCAAAATTCCTTTGGAGCCGTGCTTTCGCCCTTCGAATCGTTTCTTCTCTCACGGGGAATCAAGACCCTCAAGGTACGTCTGCAGGCAGGCCAAACCAGCGCACTTGCTCTTGCTGAGAGGCTTTCGGCGCATCCTGCCGTTGCTCGCGTCTGGTTCCCTGGTCTTGTCGATTTTTCAGACCGAGAGCTGCATTTCTCTCAGGCAGGCGGTGCCGGAGCAGTGCTTTCTTTTGAACTCAAAGAGGACGCCCAGGTAAAAAAACTCCTGGAAGCCGTCAAACTGCCGATCATCGCCCCCAGTCTTGGTGGCGTGGAAACCATCCTTACTCACTGCTGGTCGATGTCCCACGCTGCGATTCCGGCACAAGACAAATTACGACAGGGAATTTCCAGGAACCTGCTGCGCATCTCGGTCGGACTTGAAGATGTTGAAGACCTCTGGGAAGATCTGGAAGCGGGGCTCATATAAATTTTGAAGATTTTTCAAAGGACCGCTGGCATTGTAAGTCCAGTGATCTTATGGCACAAATGCCGTGTGAAATTGATTGAAAGACAAGAGCGTTTGTGCTAAATATCTGAACCTTATGAAAGTATGCCGTTGTAGCTCAGTCGGTAGAGCAGCTCACTCGTAATGAGCAGGTCGTCCGTTCGATTCGGATCAGCGGCTCCACAAAAAAAGGGACTTAGGCTTTTCGCCTATGTCCCTTTTTTTGTAAAATCTGGCTTCCGTTGTACTTACCGTCTATTCACCACCCAACATCTGCGCTAACCGTCGGCTGAGCTTTAGAATCTCTGTCTGGTGTTCCTGCTCCTTTTGGCGGAGTCGTTGCTCCATATCATCAAGCTGACGTTCCATCGTCTTGACTCGCTCCCGGTAGCGCAGCACGAAATCTATGGCCTCTAAGGCCAGACCCATATCTTCGTGCAGGTAACGGATGAGTTTAAGTTTACTGACATCCGTAGCACTCAAACCCTTTGCGCCATGCAACATAGTATGCGAAGTGACCAACTCTTCATGCTCACATTGGAGAATGAACTCCTCTGATACCCTTGTCATGCGGGCTACAATCCGATATTCGAAGTGAGCCTCCGGATCATTGCAGAAAAGCGCAATTGGGTATTTCTTCATAGCCTTCTCCTTACCAGTCGTGCTGGAATTGCACAACTGGGCACGAACGATTCATTTAATGCATAGATTTCCACTGCTCAAGCAGTTCCTTTTCTTTCGCGGTCAGCTTTTGCGGCAGAACGGTTTCCACGGTGACATACAGATCTCCGCGTTGGCCAGGATTCTTGATTTTGGGCATCCCTAACCCGCGCAGCTTGAAAACCCGTCCATTACTTGTTTCCGGTGGGATAGGCAAGGTCACTGTGCGGTCGATGCCGGGAACCGAGAGCTTGCCGCCTAACAACATGGTGAACAGATCTGCTTGAACCGTTATCTTCAGATCATCGTTGTCACACAGAAACCGTTTGTCTGGCAAAACTTCAATGGTTATATAAAGATCCCCCGATCCTCCTCCTCCAGTACCAGCACCTCCCTGTCCCTTAACCCTGACACGGGATCCCGTTTTGACCCCGCGAGGAATTTTGACGTCAATTTTGCGACCATCCTCCCATTGCAACACCCGCGTTGTACCATGGTAGGCCTCATTGAGGTTCACCTGAAGTGAATGTTCGAGGTTTCCTCCGTGCCGCGGCCGCACCTGATGATAAAATTGCTGGCCACCCCTATCTCCACGGCTTTGCTGCCGGTCGCCGCCGAACAGATTCGTGAAAAAATCCGAAAATCCGCCGTCAGCACCAAACAGCTCTTCAAATTCCTCGGGAGTGACCGTTCGATAACTGTTGTTCTGATTACCTGCTGCCGCGCGCTCTCCCCAGTTGAAGTCTTCGGGCTTTCCTCCGCTTTGCTGGTACTGTTGCCACTGCGAACCCAGGCGATCGTACTTCTGACGTTTTTCGGGGTCGGAGAGTACTTCGTTGGCCTCGTTGATCTCCTGAAATTTCACGGCCGCATCACTGTTGGCCGGATTGACGTCAGGATGATATTTTCGGGCCAGCTTGCGGTAGGCTTTTTTGATCTCCTTCGCGTCCGCTTTACGATCTACCCCCAGGATACTGTAGTAATCCTTATACTCCATGCGGCCTCCATTTCGTCTCATCCAGAAGGGCTAGTCTGCCAAGGTCAACAGTCGATCTTTGGACCCGACCCGGATTTACGAATCAACTTGATGCGATCAGCACCTGCGCCGGACGTAATAGCTTGCCGCTGAGCAGATAACCCTTTTGCACGACCCTCACTATGGTGTTGGGGGCAACGCTGGGATACCGGACCATCCCTATGCTTTCGTGCAAACTGGAGTCGAAAGGTTGGTTCAGAGCTTCCATCTCTTCGACATCATATTTGGCAAAAAATTTCCCCAGAAGGCTGCGGATCATTTCGATTCCCTGCAAGATGTTCCGGCTATCCTCTTCGGGCGAAGTATGCAGCAAGGCGAGGTCAAGGCCATCAGCAACGGGTAAAATGTCTCTCAGTAACGTTTCCTTTTGTGCCTCGACCTCCTGAGCGGAGGAGCGTGTAAGACGCTTTTTGGTGTTCTCCAGATCGGCAAGCTGGCGCAGATATCGCTCTTTCCAGACAGCCCCCTCATCCGGCAACTGTTTATCGGTTTCCGTATCCATATCCGCATCCCCGGACATACTGGTATTCATTAGAATCTCATCAGTCATCATCACACCTCTTTACGCTTTTGGAATCACATGACTAAATGTACACTTCGCCATCAGAAATCCAGGCTCATCATATTCAGTGCTTTCTCACTTTCAATTATGGCAGGAGTCCGGTAATTAGCAAAAACCAAGCGCATCAAACTGTACAGTGTACTCAATTGGTACAGTACCGCCAAGCTGTTTGGCGCAAACGAAGCGCAGCGTAGTTTACGCCCGAACGAGCGACTTGGGCGTCCGTGTTGTTTCAGTCGACCAACTGTTTTCCGATCATTCCAACCGCGAAACCCAGAACTGCGCCGAGCGCTGGTATCCAGTGTTTTCTGATCTTGGATTGCGGAGCAATGTCTTGAAAAATCAGATACATTATGCCGCCTCCGGCGAAAGTCATGATGCTCGCAGTCACCTTTGCCTGATTCTGAAGAAAGAAGTATCCAGTGCATGCGGCAACCGGGCCGAGCAGGCTGACGGCCAGCAGGGTCATGAGTGCCACACGAGATCTGATGCCGACGTTCGTCATCTCCCGGAAAGCGTTGAAACCCTCAGGCAGGTTCTGGGCACCAATAAAGGCGGCTAGCAATACGCCCAGTCGATGGTCCTGGCCAAAAACTGCACCAAGGGCGAGCGCTTCAGGTAGGAAGTCCATTAGCATGGCCAAGAACTGAGCCTTCGAATCGCCACTTCTACTCAGATGCGCATCCAAAACGCAGAACAATAGCCCACCTGCGCAGAACGTGGCACCAAGACCCACTGGGCTGAGCGCGACCATTGCCTTAGGGAGCAGCGCAAAAGCCACTGCGGCAATGAGGATTCCGCCGCCGAAGGCGATGATACCGTGAGTTACCTCACGCTTTGTATCTGTGTTTGCACCGTCTGTGGCCCAAGCAATCACGCCGCCACCGAAGGC
>JBPPMB010000245.1:0-18751 GCA_051305855.1 Desulfuromonadales bacterium | reverse complement strand
GATGAGCGTTATCGTGTCAGCCGAACCGTCGGCACACCCTCAAAGTGGCTTCTGGCCAAAGAGGTCGGTGGTTATTTCGAGGTTGAGGAACACAAAGACAGCAAGGAGACCGAGGCGCGCCTGAAGGAACTCCTTGGACTTAAGACCGGTCGCTCGCTTGCCGAACAGTTCGAGCTGGTGATCGGCCCGTTTCAGAATGAATTCCTCGGTCCTTTTGTGATCAAACAACCGGCCAGGCGCCGTGACAAGTTTGACGAGATTCTTGGTATCGATACCTGGCGCAAGACCTTCAATGAGACCAGGATTTTGACCAGCGTCATCAAGGCGAAGGTTGACGCGCTGGCAAGCGCGATCGGACCTCTTAAAGATCAGGTGGCAGAACTTCCGACGAAAAAGGATGAACACAAGACAGCCAGACAGAATCTTGAAGAGACTGACACTGAGCTGAAGGTGCAGCAGCAGAAACTCAAGGAACTGGAAACCCTGCTGGTCGAAGTCAATAAACGTGAACAGGACTTCAAAGCCCTTGAAGTCGAGATCGGCACGCTTAAGGCGCGTATTGATAATGGCAAAGAGAAGATCAGTCATCAGAAACTGCTGGTTAGCGAGGCAGACAAGGCATACAAGGTTATTGAACAGACCGCCTCCGGCAAGATAGCCTTCGAGCAGGCAGAAGCCCGTCTGGTCGAGTTGCGTGAACAGGTCAAGATTCAGCGCCGGCTTGAGCAGGAGGCGGCTGACCTGAATAACCAGGTGGGCAGGCTTGGTGAGCGCTTCAAGGTCGAATCGAAAGCGATCGAAAAAGCCCGGGAAGAACTTGCCGCCGAAGAGAAGTCTCTTGCCGAGAGCCGGAAAACTCTGGCCATTGATGAAAAACAGCAAGCGTTAGCTGGACGTCTGCCGGAAATTCGTTCTGCCATCGATCGGGTGCGCAAACAACTCGGTGAACTCGAAGGACGTCGTGCAGGACTTGAAGAGGGGAACGAGAAACTCGCCGAGGGGATCTGCCCGTTCTTTCAGGAGCCTTGTCTCAATATCGCCGAAAATCCGCCGGGTGATGTCTTCTCCGCTAAATTCTCAGCACTGGATAAAGAACGTCAGCGCCTGGCGGGCGGTGTCGAAACACTTGATCAGGAAGAGATGGCAGCCAGCCATGCGAACGATCAACTCAAGGAGGTTGCAGTCAAGCTTAAAGGCCTGGACGATCAGATTGAGAAGCTCTCAGTACGTCGCACTGCTAACGAGATAAAAGCGGAAAGCCTTGCTGCATTGCAAAAGGAAGAGGCCTCAGTACAGCAACAGCTCACTGAGAAACAGAAGATACTGGCAAGCTACAGCCAATTGCAAGCTGATATCGATGCGGCGGACAAGGACAAGACAAAATATCAGGGAGAGCGGGACCTATATGTTGCTAACCAGAAGCAAGCAGCTGAATTGGCACAACGCCGGACGGATCTTGAGCATTTCAAAAAACTCTTCAATCAGTTGCAGGATGAGTTGATTGTCAAAAATGAGGCATACGGCAAAGCGGGCAAAGAGTATAACGCCGCAGTGCATGAAACATTACGCAAGCAGAAGGACGAACTGGGGCCTGTGGTGGGAGTATTAGGGGCGAATGTTGAAAGGTTGACCGCTGAAGTGACCCGCCTTGCCACCGAGATCAATAAGCTCAAACAAATCGAGAAAGACATTGCGGTCAAACAGAATCAGGTCAAGTCGTATAAGGAGAAGGATGAGCTGGTCAAGTTCCTGCGCAACCGGGTCTTCCGCAACGTCTCCGGCTATCTCTCGGAACGCTTCCGCGAGGAGATCAGCCATCGGGCTAATCGTATCTATCGCATCATTGCCGAGGTCGACGAGGAGCTGGCATGGGGAGATGATTACCGCATTGTGTTGCGCGATATGGTCGTCGGTGAGCTGCGCGAGCGGGCCGATGACCAACTCTCGGGCGGCCAGATCATGAGTGCCGTGGTCGCGCTGCGCCTGGCGATGCTGCAGACCATCGGTGCACGCATCGCCTTCTTCGATGAGCCAACCTCAAACCTTGACGCCAGCTGTCGCGAAAACCTGGCCCACGCTTTCCGCGCCATCGATGTCGGCAAGGAAGAAGTCACCGAGCATTGGTATGATCAACTCTTTTTGATCAGCCATGATGTGGCGTTTACCGAGGTGACCGACCAGATCTTGACCTTGGAGTAAATGTCCGGTTCCTGGCATAATCCTGTTGGGTCTATTCGGCGGTTTTTGTCGTTCTGATGACGGTGCTTCTCTTCGGTCCGTATGGTCTGACATCCTCTTGTTTATAGAGGATACCTTGACACTTTATCTTACCAGTACGACCACTGAACGGCTCTGTACCTGATAACCGTTTTGCTCTGTCAGTGGCTGCTCTGTCCCCGGGGCACAGCTTGCCTGGCCGCCCTCCAGGGCGGTATCAATAAACCTTCGCCAGGGCTTCTGCCTGGTCGCACTCGGCAGGGAAAAAACAGCGGCCTCTTCATCGGCGTGGGCGATCAGGTAAATTTCGGCTTCTTGCGGCTGACCCTGCAGGTGCATGCCCAGAGAACGAGAAGTTTTTGACCAGTCCGGTCGATTCAGCTCGTAGCCGTGCCAGGTCAGACGCCTCTCACCATTCTCCTCTCCCTCGAAATGGCGCGGTCGCAGAAGGGCATGATCCTGGCGGAAGGCGATCAGGTTGCAGAAGAAGCGGAACAGGTCGCGATTGCGCTCGAGGTCGCCCCAGTCGAGCCAGCTAATGGCGTTATCCTGGCACCAGGCGTTGTTGTTGCCACTCTGGCTGCGCCCCATTTCATCTCCTGCCAGCAGCATCGGTACACCGTGGGCGAGAATCAGGAGGGCGGCAAAATTGCGTACCTGCTGTTCACGCAGAGCGAGGATGACCGGATCATCAGTCGGCCCTTCAACGCCGTAATTGTCGCTGTGATTGCAGCTGTCGCCGTCAGCGTTGAACTCGCCGTTGGCTTCGTTGTGCTTGGTCTTGTAGCTGACCAGGTCGGCAAGCGTGAAGCCATCGTGGCTGGTGACGAAATTGATGCTGTGGTAGGGGGCGCGGCCATTATCCTGGTAAAGGTCGGAGCTGCCGGCCAGGCGAGTGGCCAGCACCGGCACCATGCCCTTGTCACCTCGCATGAAATGGCGGATGTCGTCGCGGAACATGCCATTCCACTCGGCCCAGCGGCCGAAATTCGGGAAGGTGCCGACCTGGTAAAGGCCGGCGGCGTCCCAGGCCTCGGCGATCAGCTTGGTATTGGCCAGCAGCGGATTGCCGGCGATTCGTTCCAGCAGCGGCGGGTTGGTCAGGACTTCGCCATCGGAGCCGCGGCCGAGGATTGAAGCCAGGTCAAAGCGGAATCCGTCAACATGCATCTCGGTGACCCAGTAGCAGAGGGCATCAATAATCAGGTCGCGAACCACAGGATGATTGCAGTTGACGGTGTTGCCGCAACCGGAATAGTTGGCATAGACGCCGCTCTCCGGGTCAACCATGTAATAGACGCTGTTGTCGAGACCACGCAGGGAGAGGGTGCGCCCTAGTTCGTTGCCCTCACCGGTGTGGTTGAAGACCATGTCGAGAATGACCTCGATGCCGGCGGCGTGCAGTGCCTTGACCATTTCCTTGAATTCGCAGATCTGAGCATCGGCGGTCAAGCCGACCGCGTAGGCGGCCTTAGGGGCGAAAAAGCTCAAGGGGTGGTAGCCCCAGAAGTTTCGTAAATCTTCTCCGGTGAGGGGATTCTTGCGATAATTGTCGGATTCATCGAATTCGGTGACCGGCAGCAGTTCGACGGCGGTCACTCCCAGTTCCTTCAGATAAGGGATCTTTTCCACAATACCGAGGAAACTGCCGGGGTGCTCGACGGCCGCTGAGTCGTGGCGGGTGAAGCCGCGCACATGCATCTCGTAGATTACCGAGTCTGCCAGGTGACGGTTGAGCGGCTGGTCAAACTCCCAGTCGAAGGAGTCCTCCACCAACAGGCCGCGCCAGCTGCCGGCTCGAGAGGCCTTTCGGGTGCCAGCTCGCCAGAGTGAGGGACCGGAGACAGCTCTGGTGTAAGGGTCAAGTAAAACCACTTTATCATCAAAGCGATGAACCGGCGAGTCGTTGCCAGTGCCACGTGCTACCCGGTAGCCGTATTCAAATTCGGCGACCAACCCTTGCAGGCAAATATGCCAGACATCTCCGGTACGGTTGATTTTTGGATCGAGAGGAAATTCCACCATTGGGTCATGATCGCCCGGTCGAAAGAGTACGACGCTGAGCGCCGTGGCGTGGCGAGAGAAGACGGCAAAATTTACGCCTCCAGCCAGATTGCTGATGCCAAAGGGTTGAGGATGACCACGCAATACTGCGAAATTTGTGGTCACGGCATCGAGCAGACGTTTATGATGATCGTCGGGGCGGGTCATCGTTCATTCCGCAGCATGATTGAAGAAAAACACATGACCAATTGTACCAGAGTCTGAACTGGCAATCACAGCGGATTTATCATGTTGCGCAGGCCTTGGCGGAAACTGGGAGGGAGAGGCTGAAGTGTACCGGGAATGGTGACATATTGTAGAGGTGGATTTTCTACATCCGACAGCTTCCTAGCTGCTTGCCATTCTGTCGACTCCTTCTTCGACCGGGATGAGCAGGATTGTGGGTCCGTCGCCGAGAAAGGCGTCATCAGCCGACTGGAGCTTGTTCCCCTTTATCATGGACCGTAGCGAGTCTACATATGCCTGCCCTCGCTCGGAATACTTTGTCAACGTACTCGCGAGATCCCATCCGGTCACCTTGGAACCGGCATTACGCAACTCGGCCCGCCGCGATCGTAGCTTCTTGTAGGCTTGATGGGTGTTAAGATTGTGCATATAGGCTATAACCGATTGAAGTGGCGTTTTGTAGGAAGCTATCTTGTAGTTACCTAGTCCGGAGCGCTGCTTCACCGGCGTGATGCCCTCTTCACCCCAGGTCCACATGCCGAACAGCGCATTGCCCTCGACGGCAAATCGGGAGGTACCCCAACCGCTCTCTTCGGCGGCTTGCGCCAGCACGAGAGATGGTGGAACGGTATCGACACGACGGAGCAGTATATCCTGAAGTGCGTGATCAGTAAGGACGGTCTTGTACACGGACACTTTGTACTCCTCAGCTATCTCGCACAGAAAGGTTTGGTCCTCATTGCTAACCGATGCACCTGCGCGTAGCGCTCCGATAATAGACGCGACTCGATCCCGATTAGTCTGAATAAGCTCGTTAGAGTGCAGAATCAGGGGACTAAGGAATTGGAAGAAAACTTGTTTCTTGGTCACTGTGTCGAGTTCTTTGGAATTTTTGTCGCGCCATCGCGGAGGAATGTCGGTGATGTAGAGTCTAGGCACCTCTCGGTTGCCGGCCTGCCAATCCTCTGGTTTGTAGTTGAGATCGCTGATGAACTGCTCAAGCTGTGATCCAGAGCTGAACTCGAAGCGCTCGACCCGTCGGTCAGGCGCAACCCCGGGAGCTGGTACTGCCATCTGCGCTACGTTCTTGCAAGAGACAAGGGGCCCGAGAAGGCCGACCATTGCGATTATTATCACCATCAAACGCACTGTTGCTACCATCATAAATTAATCTTTCCCTGGTCGTCGTTGGCCTGATCTATTCATTTAGGATATTGTTCTTATTTAAGCGGAATGATTGTCATGTAAATCAATCAATGACATGCTTCATAAATCAAGAATTATAATTTGCTTGAAAACACTTCCAACTACTCACATTTATCGTCCGATCATGTTTCCCCCTGTATTACAAAAAGTACCCCACAGTCTGGAGGGACTGCAGGGCCAGGTTTTGTATTCAGGAGGTTTTGAAGAAGGATTCTCAGGCCTGCCTCTCACAGCACGTCTTTGATGGTCCTAAACTATCGGTTTGCTCTATAAAAATAAACGTGGATGTCCGTAAATTTTAGGTTGATACAACACGAAACGAAACTGTACTAAACCACATTCCGTCACTCTCGTTGATCGTGACAAATAAGAAACCCCCGATTCGAAAATCGAGGGCTTTACTGTTATAAATGTTTGGCATAGCTCACAATCCTCGACTAGCTGACTGTTTTCGCGTGCCATAGAGAGGCAAAGATTCCGTAGATAAAATTCAATCCAACGACCACAACGGGCATCAAGACACCAAAACCAAGGCCCAACAACCCCTTGCCCATGGATGGCAGCATCAGGAATAGCATCATGCCCGAAGGAAAGAGACTGAAAAGCATTCCACGCAAGATTATTCGTTTGCGCAAGATGGGCAGCAACAACAAAAGCATCCAGAGGCCACCCCAGATCATGCGTTGGTAAGCCCAGGGTGCGCTGAACTCTGGTTTCATGGTGATACCAATGAGGTCTGAAATGCCGAGGACCCCCATGCCCCAGATATTGACACTGTCCAGCAACGCTCCCAAGGCACCGCCGGTGAATGCGCCGCTAATGTGACGTATGCTTGCTTTGAGAGTCATTGAAGTGACTCCTTGATCTGTTTAAATTCTTCCCGGTTGATTTCACCAGAGACGTAGCGCATTTTCAAAGCCTCTTCCCATGACACGTCCGGGGTACGCGTCACAGTTCGGAAAAACCATACGAGAGCAGCTAGGACCAGGCACCAGAACACAAGGTTGATCACGAATCCCCAAGGACCATGAAAAGAACTGCCAGGTCCACAAAGCCCGTTATTGTACCAGAAAAAATGATGCATGATCGCCTCCCTTTCGCGGATTGGCTCATTCAGCAGTAGTCCGGCATAATACTACGCATGAATACATATTAAAATGAAAATTATATGAAAAACGATATCTGTCAAGTCAACGTGGGTTGATGACAGTGGCGATGGTGTCAATGCCGCCTTTGCCGAAGCCGACGGAGATGGCGTCACGCTTGCCAGTTCCTCATACACAGGCGGTCACTTCGGTGCACGTCGGGGCAACACCCAACCTGGGCGCGGATAATGGCAGGTGTAGCCGTGAGGTATACGCTCCAGGTAGCCTTGGTGCTCGGGTTCCGCCTCCCAGAAAGAACCGACGGGCTCGACCTGCGTGATGACCTTGCCAGGCCACAGACCCGAAGCGTCGACATCGGCAATCGTTTCTAGAGCTGTTTGTTGCTGCGCTTCGCTGACATAATAGATTGCTGAACGGTAGGACGTGCCCCGGTCATTACCCTGACGATTGAGGGTGGTGGGGTCGTGGATCTGAAAGAAATACTCCAACAGACGGCGGTACGAGATCCTCTCCGCATCGAACAGAATCTCGATACCCTCGGCATGCGTTCCGTGGTTGCGATAGGTGGCGTTGGGCACGTCACCACCAGTGTAGCCCGCCCGGGTAGCCTCGACCCCTGGCAACTTACGTATCAGATCCTGCATGCCCCAAAAGCAGCCACCTGCAAGCACTGCGCGTTCCTGTGTCATCATTCACTCTCCACTTGGTCAAGATTAGTCACCGTATCCCGTCGCTTGCATATCGTGTTGCGACTCATCCTTCTGAATCACAATATTCCATAGTTTTGTCAAGTCTCACAATATCCCACAATCAGCATTACGGAATATCGTAGTTATGGTTTCGGTCAATTAAGTAACTACTTGAAATCAGGCACTTCAGAGTGCTGGCATACTTATCGCTAAAGAATAAGACAAGATTACCCAACGCGAAAGGATAACATAATTGCCAGCCTGCTCGTATGTCACCTGTAATCTCAGGCCTCAGAATCAATCGATCACCCTTTTGCTCGGCAATTAATTCCTTGAGGAATATCATTGCCGGAATCCGCAGGACAAGGTGCAAACTCTTGACAATGCGTATCAATATTGGTTGGCAGTGATCTAAACGATGCTTTTAGCATATATCTCGGGAAGGAGAACTAAGATGTCAGAAATTTATGGGACTATTTTTTTTATGGATGGCAGCAAGATTGCCCTGCGTTGGCCGACACAGGATATTGACCCCACGACATTAGCAATAACCGTTAAAAAAGCTCTTGAAAGTGACCGCCTGATGGCAGAGATCGACGGGGAACTTTTCGTGATCCCAGTAAGGAATATAAAATATTTTCAGGTGACACCTGCGCCGGAGAGGCTTCCGGCTAATGTGCTCCGCGGTGCAAAAGTGGCTGATTTAAAGTAATACACCGAACTTTTGAATGGGGCATATTCAACTGGCAATCAGCCGTTGCACTTGCTGGTTGAATCCGCCCTCTCTAAAAATAGATCAGAATGGATCGCCTTGATAACGCATGTTTAAATTGCGAGAGTATAGCCTTTATTATTGAGGTACTTTACAATTTGAATCAACTGTTCAATCGTCTTGTCGTCGGCATCCATCCCTGGATGTCGAACCTTGGCTGAACTGAAGACACCCAAACGTTTGAGCACGTTCTTTCGTAACGAGATACCAATCCCCGGCTGGAATTCCCAGCGGTTCAACGGTAGAAAATCGTAAAACAGCTCCTTTGCCTCCTCCCATTTTCCGGTTTGGGTAAGGTTGTAAAGCCGTACAAGCAGCTCGGCATAAATAAAGCCGGTCATGATCCCGACCGCTCCTAGTTGCAGTTCTTCCAGAGCATAGGTACCCCCCAGTGCGCCGAAAACTCTGAGCGGATCACCGACGGTTTTCTGCAACGCCTGCATCTTGGCTCCAGTCGGTGGATCTTCAAGCTTGATGTACTGGATGTATTCGGCGGCCTCGAACATTTTGGTGATCAGATCGACCGACATGGTGATCCCGGTGACAGCCGGATAATCATGGATGATACATGGAATTTTTACTGAATCAGAGACCTGCTGGTAGTATTCCAGCAACGGCTTGTCTTTCTGAATTCCGTGGGGTCCGAGCAGCAGTGCGTCTGCGCCCAGTTCGCGTGCCTTACAGGCCATAAGCTTGGCCGGATCGGTGGCAGGCGCACGGGTGCCGACAACCAGATGCATCGAGGCCGGCATGCGCTTGCGGTAAAGTTCGATAATTTTACTTCGCTCATCATCGTTTATCTTGGGGCCTTCGCCAAGCGCGCCCATAATAGCGAGTCCATGCACCTGCTTTTCGGCCATACAGTCGATCAGCCTTTCGATGCTGGCATAATCGACCTCTCCATTATCTAGAAACGGGGTCGGCACGATGGGGTAGATACCTTTGAGATCCATATTGTTACTCCTTAGGATTCTGCATAATCTGCCGACAAATCAAAACTACAACACACTACAGTTTATTTAACATGTAGTAGATTTCCCGTGCTGGTTTCAAATGTTCCATCATGAGTTTCTTTAAAAGTTGAAGATCACCATTCAACAGGGCATCAATCATCGCCAAATGTTCATCGGCCATCTGTTCAATTAGTTCAGGACTGATAAAGGTATAAGACCTGATGGCATGAGATTTCATCATGTATACCTCTATCGCCTCAAACAATGCCGGATTATTGCATGCCTGGTAAATGGTCTTGTGAAAATCAATATTCTTTCGGAAGACTACAGACTGAATTCCTTTTTGCTTGGCTACCATGTAGTCATTATGAATGCGTCGCAACTCTTCGATTATCGGCTCCAAGACTGGAAGCGGAATAAGTTCTATAGCCTTCCCTTCGAGCAATTCACGAACAACGTAAATATCCTCAATTTCCTTCGGAGAAAAATACCTGACAAATGCGCCTTTGTTGCGAGCGCGAACAACCATTCCAAGTTTATCCAATTCAAAAAGCACCAGTCTCACGACATTACGTTTCGTGTCAAAGCGCTGCATCAATTCATCTTCTATAAGGCGTTCACGCGGCTTTAGTCGACCGAGTGCGATGTCTTCTTCAAGTTGCCGCGTCAGTTGTTCCACGCGATCCATTTTGACAACCTGGTCTTGAGGTTCGTCCTTTCTGGAGATCATGTTCATATCAAAAACCTCTTTCCTCGTTTCTGTTGTCTTGTGCCCGTATCAGAAAATTATGGTTTCTGCCACGACAAAAATTATCAATAATATAATTGACAATATCTGGACGGCTGAAATATTGTCAAGAGCAAAACTGCTTTTCAGCCAGAGACCCTGATATGAAGTATAACATTCTGCAAATCGGTTCCTTCCCCTCCTTGATGCAGCAGGAAATTTGCAACCGATTCAATTGTTGGCAGATAGATGACCTAAACCAGGCCCCGCAACTCAAGGATCAGATTCTGGGCATCATAACCCGCAGTAATTGTGATGTCGCCGAAAAGTTTGTCACAGGTCTGCCTCAACTCAAGGTCATAGCAACCTGTGGCGTCGGTTATGATCTCATTCCCATGGGATTAGCCCGTCAGGCAGAAGTAATTGTCACAAATACTCCCGATGTACTGAATGCGGCGGTCGTCGAACTGGGTTTCGGGCTGATATTTTCACTCCTCCGCCAGGTTCCGATGGCAGACCGATATATCCGCAACGGGCAATGGTTAACCGAACCATATCCGCTAACCAACAACCTTGCAGGAAAACGGGTCGGTATAGCGGGCATGGGTCGTATTGGTCAGGACTTAGCCAAATGCCTGAGCCCGTTTGGCGTCAGCATCAGCTATTATTGTCGTAACACACTGAAGCTGCCTTATCGATATGAAACCTCTTTGCTCGCGCTGGCAAGTGCGTCTGACATTCTTGTCCTGACCGTCCCGGGTGGTGCGTCTACACATCACATGGTTAATCTGGATATCCTCAACGCTCTAGGTCCTGACGGTTACCTAATCAATATTGCGCGGGGCTCGGTCGTCGATGAATCGGCACTCATCGATGCCCTGCAGTCCAGAAGGATCGCCGGGGCAGCGTTGGATGTCTTTGCGCAAGAACCAGATATAAATCCACAGCTCCTCAAACTCAACAACCTGGTCCTCTCTCCCCATGCCGGGAGCGCCACGGTAGAAACACGTTTGGCCATGGTTCGACTTGCACTTGATAACCTGGATTCCGTGTTTAGATGTGGCGCACCATTGACGCCAGTTTTATGTGACTGACCCCTCCTTAATAATTTTAGTGATTTAACTGAATTTATTGATTGATTTTATACCGATTTAAATTTCCAATCAGCACGGCCATTTTTATCGAAACTATTATCAATAATTTAATTGACATCATTTGGTCGGTTTGTTATCAGTAGAACGCTGTCATGAAATTGGTATTGTTGAGACCTGAATTATCAATAGTAAAAGCTGTAGATCCTAACGGTATGGCGATCACAGGTCTTCCTTCGCTTTCTCAGTAACGAAATCAACCAGGTCTTTTGCTTCAAAAGGCCATAATCCAAGGAGGTTTCTGATGAACCATGTAAGGAAAACAATGGCAGGCCTGATGGTGGCAGTGGTCGGGTTTGGGATGTTTGCTGCCAGTATGGTAGTCGCTGCAGATTATCCAACAAAATCGATCGCTGTTCTGCAGGGGTTCAAGGCCGGTGGTGGCAGCGATACCCTGGCACAGTTAACCCAACCCTTTCTGGAGAAGTCCGTTGGCAAGTCGTTTGTTAATCAGTATATCCCAGGAGCAACCGGCGCTATTGCTTGGACTAAACTGGCAAAACAGGTCA
Organism: Desulfuromonadales bacterium; assembly: GCA_051305855.1. Lineage (GTDB taxonomy): Bacteria > Desulfobacterota > Desulfuromonadia > Desulfuromonadales > BM103 > M0040. The sequence goes on along the minus strand of JBPPMB010000245.1, from coordinate 7,192 downwards.
GAAACGATGGCTACACCATCTCCATAACCAACACGCCAATGCTGATGACCAATTACATCATGAGCCCAGAAATAACTTATAACATCAGTGAGTTAACGCCGATTGCAAACGTGGTCACCGACCCTGGCATTATCGTCGTCAGCAAAGATAGTCCCTATCAGACAGCACAGGAATTCTTTGAAGCAGTGCGCTTGAACCCGGGCAAGATCACGGTTGGCAATTCAGGTGTCGGCGGAGACGATTTCTTTACGACGCTGATTACGGAAAAACAAACGGGCTTCAAATTCCAGATGATCCCCTTCCAGGGGGATGGTCCTTCCTGGCAGGCAGCGATGGGCGGCAAGATTGATGCGAGTTTCAATAATCTCGGTATAACCTATCCTCAGCTCAAGGCAGGAAATTTGCGGCCCCTAGCTCTCTTTGCTAATAGGCGCAATCCACTTCTCCCGGACGTGCCTACGATGAAGGAACTTGGTTACAACATCGTCTCTGGTTCTTCCCGTGGTTACAGCGCCCCGAAAGGAATCCCTGCAGAAGCCCTCGAGGTACTCGTCAAGGCCTTCAAAACCATGGGTGACGATCCGGAATTTCAGAAAACGGCAGCAGAGAGAGCGTTGAATCTCGATATGATGTATGGAGATGAGTACACGGTCTATCTGCAACAGCAGGAGGAAATGTTCACTGGGATCTGGAACGAAGTCAAAGACCAGCTTAATAAATAGGCTGTTTTAACCCGGAGTGCAGCCTTGCGCTCCGGGTTTTTCTGGAGATTCCTGAATGAAAAAACTTGGCTCTTACATTGCATTCGCTGTTGCGCTCAATTGCTTGACGATTGTGTTTTTCATCGACACCCTCAAAATGCCGAAGGCGGCCTATCAAATGCCACGCTTGCTGATAGGCGTGGTGGCCCTGCTGTCATTGCTCATGGTGGCAGAGCAAGTCTGGCTGATGAGAAAAGGCCTTAATGCAGACCTTCGCGATTCACCTGATGACCGTGAGGCAGTGGTCACGGCGACCGCAAGTGCCCCGACTGAACGCAGTAGTTTTATCCGCATTGGCGTGTTTGTGACTGCGCTATTCCTTTATGTAATGACTATCGAAACCCTGGGATATTTCATTACGACCCCTCTGTTTCTAATCGGCATCCTGAGCTTTCTCCGGTCCACGAAGCTTCCCTATGCTATAGCGATTGCGATTGGTTTTACGGGGTTTGTCTATCTGTTGTTTGTTTTATTTCTCAACCTGCCAGTCCCAATGGGATTGCTGGATAATGGGTAAGGAGATTATGTCGTGATTTTCGATGCGATTCTCATGGGTTTTTCTGGTGTAATGGAGCCACTCAATCTTCTGCTTGTTGTGTTTGGTACGATAATCGGGATGTTTGTCGGGGCGATGCCAGGTCTTTCTGCCACGATGGCAATTGCGCTTCTGTTGCCGCTCACCTTCCCTTTAGCTCCAGCTTCAGGCCTCTGTCTTCTTGCCTCTCTTTATATGGGTGCCATGTACGGTGGTTCGATTTCAGCCATCTTGCTCCGAACTCCGGGAACCCCAGCCGCTGCAGCCACCATCCTTGACGGCTATCCAATGGCCCAGCAGGGACGAGCGGGAAAAGCACTGGGGATCTCCCTGGTCGCATCGTTTGTCGGTGGTCTCATCAGCAGTATCGCACTGATGACCATTGCCCCGCTGCTCGGCCAGGTTGCACTGCAGTTCGGGCCTGTTGAACTTTTTGCCGTCGCGGTTCTGGGTCTTACCATCATCGCATCTCTGTCCCGTGGGTCGACCATTCTCGGTCTGCTTTCAGGGACTCTTGGTGCTCTGCTAGCGATGGTTGGTATGGACAACATTACAGGTTTCCCGCGTTTTACATTCGGCAACATCAATTTGTTCGGTGGGGTCTCATTCATCGTCGCATTGATCGGCCTATTCTCGATTCCACAGGCGATCAGGCTGATCGAAAAGAAGGATGATCCGAACCGCAAAACAGTTGTTAACAGTATCACTGACAGAATGCTGCCGACTTGGGCAGAATTTAAAGGGATGTTCGTGACTATGGTCCGATCCGGTTTTATCGGGGTCTTTACCGGCCTGATCCCTGGAACCGGCGGCGACACAGCTTGTTGGTTCGGATACAACGAAGCTAAACGTTTTTCCAAACACAAAGAAAAGTTCGGTACCGGATACCCGGAAGGTGTTGCGGCGGCCGAAGCAGCCAACAACGCGGTAGTAGGTGGGTCGCTGATCCCAACCATCTCACTGGGTATACCAGGGAGTTCATCCGCTGCCGTGCTGATGGGCGGGCTGATGGTGCATGGCATCATGCCTGGGCCGACACTGATGACCGAGCATGCTGACATCACCTACACCCTGATCTGGGCGATCTTGATTTCGAACTTTGCAATGCTTTTCGTGGGCTTGCTGATGACCCGCATGAGTATTTATGTTACCCGGGTTAAGGATACGATTATGGCCCCCATGATCATTGTTCTGTGCGTTATCGGTTCTTTTTCGATCAACAACAGCATTTTTGATGTCGGATTGATGTTAGCTTTTGGCCTGCTCGGTTATGTGATGGATAAACTGAACATTCAGACCGCACCAATGGTAGTCGGACTTATTCTGGGGAATCTACTCAATGTCAGTTTGCACCAATCCCTTTTAATTAGCGGCGGAAGTTGGGGAATTTTTGCCACTACGCCTATCTCAGCTGTGTTGCTGACCATTGCGCTGATTTCGATCCTGCAATGCACACCGTTTTTTTCCTGGATTCCCAAGCTTTGGAAATTTGCGCAGAATGGCAATAAACGAGGAAACGGTGGCCCAACTGAATAGCAAAAACAAGAATTGAGGGAAAAGAGCATGATGCCTAGTGCCCAAATAAAAGGTGAATCAACAACCATTAATATCGGCAAGGTCGTCTGTATCGGGCGCAATTACTTTGATCATGTCAAAGAACTGGGTAACGAAGTTCCAGACAAGCCGGTCCTTTTCATCAAACCTTCAACAAGCATAATTCATGATGGGGAACAGATCCATATCCCTGATATTTCTCAGGATTGCCAACACGAAATTGAACTGGCTGTGCTGATTGGGAAAATTGGCAAAAACGTGAGCGAAGCCGAAGCTATGGACCTGGTCACAGGCTATGCCGTAGCTATTGATCTTACCCTGCGCGATGTGCAGAGCATCCAGAAGAGTAAAGGCCTTCCTTGGGAGATAGCCAAAGGGTTTGACACCTCCTGCCCACTTTCAGATTTTGTTCCCGCACAAAAAGTGGTCGATCCGCATAATCTCAGCATGACTTTGTGGGTGAACGATGAAATGCGACAGAACGGTTCAACCTCCCTGATGATGCGTCGCATTCCCGAGATCATATCAGAGGCCACGCAGTTTTTTACCCTGCTGCCTGGTGACGTGCTGCTTACTGGCACGCCGGCAGGTGTCAGCCAGGTCAAAAGCGGGGATTCAATCAAAGCTTTTATTGAAGATGTCGGTGAGCTTACCGTCAGTGTCAAGTGAATCATAACTGGCACTCTGCTCGTATGAAATCTGCGGAAAATTATCCGGCTTGCAAAATTTTGTGTGATCAGCAGCAAAAGGGAGGAGATCTATGAGGCTGGCAACGATCAGAATCAAAGGGATTGAGACAGCGTCCATTGTTCTGGATGATTACGTTGTAACCCTTGGAACCATCAATGAAAAACTGAACAAAAAATGGGAAACGAAGATCCTTTCGATTCTGCAGTCTGGCCAGCTGGATGAAATCAATTCGTGGTATCGAAACGACGGCAAGAAATCGCTGGCCGGGTTGAAATCCGAAGGGATTCTGATCGCTGCCGCCACATTCGGACCTCTTTATCGAAAACCGCGGAAAATCTTCGGCATCGGCCTGAATTATGTCGACCATGCCGCAGACTTAGCGGAAAAAGCGCCGAGTACCGATCCGGCCAGTTTTTTCAAGCCTGATACAACCATCATTGGACACGGCGACAAGATTAAAATCCCACTGCAATCCGACGCCACCACCGCGGAAGCGGAATTGGGAATCGTTTTCGGAAGGGAATGTATTGATTTAGAGAGGCAGGACTGGCTCAGCGTCGTCGCAGGCTTCACCACCATCATCGACATGACGGCGGAAGATATCCTGCGTAGAAATCCACGCTACCTTACCATTTCCAAGAGCTTCGAGAGTTTCTTCAGTTTTGGTCCGCAACTGGTCACAACAGATGAAATTAAGGATGTGATGAAACTGAATGTGGCGACTGTGATCAACAGTGAGATCCATGCGCAGAATCTCGTTGCCAATATGACCTTCCCTCCTGATTCTCTGGTCTCTTATCACTCGAAAGTCATGAGAATGTATCCCGGAGACATTATCTCCACTGGAACACCGCGTGCTGTGCATATCAAACATGGCGATACGGTTGAGTGCCGCATCGACGGTTTTGCATCTCTTGCCAACCCGGTCATAGATAAGAAAATTACCACCAACTAAGGAGTTACTAAGATGGATTTAGGATTAAAAGATAAAGCCGTGATTGTCATGGCCTCAAGTTCGGGACTGGGCAAAGCCATTGCCGCTGAATTTGCCCGTGAACAAGCCAAGGTCATGCTGTTCAGCCCCTTTGAAGATCAACTCAAGGAAGCTCAAGCCGATATCAAGGCATTGACTGGAAATGGACCGGAGATCTTCGTCGGCGATATCACCAGGGCGGAAGATATCAAGCAACTGGTTCAAACTACCGTTGACAAATTCGGTTCGGTTTATGCTCTGGTCAACAACACGGGCGGTCCTCCAGCCGGAACCTTTGACGCATTTGACGATGAAGCCTGGCAAAAAGCCTATGAACTGACACTACTCTCATATATTCGTGCGATCCGAGAAGTGCTCCCGTACATGAGGAAAGCAGGTACCGGCCGCATCATCAACTCAACCTCATCGTCAGTCAAAGCCGTTCTGGACAACCTGATTCTTTCCAATACCTTTCGCAGTGGTGTTGTCGGACTTTCGAAAACACTGTCTCAGGAGCTGGGTAAGGACGGGATTCTCGTCAACGTCATCGCTCCAGGCCGGATTGGCACTGCTCGAATAGATCAACTTGATCAGCTCAGAGCCGATAAAGCTGGCGTAACAGTTGAAGAGATTCAGAAAAATACCTTCAAGACCATTCCATTAGGTCGTTACGGTGTTCCCGACGAGTACGGAAAACTTTCTGTTTTCCTCTGCTCGGAAGTAAACACCTATATCACCGGCCAAACCGTGCTAGTCGACGGCGGCCTGGTCAAAGCACTCTAAAAAAATGGTAACTATTCAGCTCTCTGACTCAACGGCACAGCATGTGGGCTGCAGCTGTTGCTTGCGGGAAGTTAAGTGACAACGTTGGACGCAGGCAATGGCTGCAGACCACATGCACTCGCTTATGTGCTGAATAGTTTTATGAGCATTTTATGCAATTTGTCTGGAGGGGACGATGTCAAACTGTCATGGAAGAGGGGACAATGGTTTTACACTGGTTGAAGTGATGGTGTCGTTGGTGATCTTTCTGATCGCCAGCATGGGGCTTTTACCTTTATTGATCACCAATCTGCAGGTTAATCACGGCAACAGCCTGCACGCACAGGCGCGGCGTCTGGCCGGTGAGATGATGGCTGAGCTGCAGGTGGTCGACTATGCCAGCCTGCCGATGGTTGCCGCCGCGCCGCTGACGGTTGCGCATATTGAAGTTCTGCATCTAGTCGAGCAGGGCACGCCGCGGCCAGATCAGAGTAGGCTCACGGTCACGGCACGCTGGCAGCAGCAGGGCCGGACACATGATTACCGGTTGCAAACGATCCGCTCGGCACCATGAAAAAAAATGCCAGTGGAGGCACGACCCTGATTGAGCTGCTGGTCGCCATGACGATCACTTCTATCATCGGCACCATGATCTTGCAGATGGTGATCGACTTTCAGTCACGCATTCTGAGCGAAATCAGCCGCAACGATCTGCAGGACCGGGCCGAGCGTCTGATTCGCTTCCTCGCCAACGATATCCGCGATGCCGCCTTTCTGCTCGGCCCGGTGCCGCTGGTGGCTGGCGGCACTTCGCTTGTCCTGACTCATGACAGTCTCAGTGGCGATCCACTTGAAGTCTTGCCTTTTTCAATCCTCTCCGAGGACAACAGTGATGACGATGATCGCCTGACGATCGTTAAAGCCATCTCCTTCGCGCCGCCGCTGCGTCTGGCGCAGCCCGGGCTTTCCGGCGAGAGCGCAGTGCTGCTGAATCGCCGGCCCAACCTCAGTCCGGGATCGACTCGCGAACTGCTGCCGGCTCCCGAAGCGATCAATCACCTGGTGTTCGCCAGTCATCGCGTCTGCTATGTCGTGCATCTCGCCGACCTGTCCCTGCAGCTGCATCAACCCCTGATCGAAGATATCCCCGCCGACACGGAACTCCTCGGCGTGCGTGCCTATTTATTTCGGCTTGATCCTGCCGCCGGCAGTCATAGATTGCGGCGGGATGATTTCACCAGCCGGGACATTCTCGACGATGCGGTGGACGGGCTGCAGTTCGAATATCTGCTGGAAGACGGCTTTCTGGTCGATCTGCCGACAAGGCCGCAGGATGTGCGTGGTGTGCGCATCAGCCTGCTGGTACGGGATCTGCGTGCTGATCAGGGCTATACCGATGAGAACGTGTACATGCTGGGCAACCGCAGCTATGGCCCTTTCCGGGACCATTACCGGCGCAGCCTGGTGACACAGCTGGTCGAGGTGAAAAACCATGGCCTGCAATGAGCGAGGGATGGCTCTGGTCAGCGTGATACTGATATTGACGGTGCTGCTGACGCTTGCCCATGTCCTTACCGAAAAGGTCTGGCAGTCAACCCGTCAGGCTGCTGATGCTGCCGACCGCGAACAGCTTTTCTGGGCAGCGCAGGCCGGCATTGAAGCGGCGCGCCAGCAACTGAGCGCCAGTTATGCGAGCTCCGCAGGCTGGCAGAATTTTCTGATGAGCGCCGTATCCCGGGCATACCCGACAGCCCCCGCCTGGGTGAGCGAGGTCAACGGGCTGGCTGTGGAGATTTACCTGCGTGACAACCCGGATGGCGACGGCGACGTGCGCAGCGATAACGACTTGAAAATTTTCGTGCTGGCGCGTGCTCACGGCAGACGGGGAGCCGAGGTCGTGGTGGAAAGCCTCTGCGG
>JBPPMB010000237.1:0-40613 GCA_051305855.1 Desulfuromonadales bacterium | reverse complement strand
GGCCTCACGACCCTGACCGCCACCAGCAAGGATGATGACGGGGAACTGCGTGAATGGTTCGCCACCAGCTGGGATTTTGCCAAAAAGATTCTGCCGCTGCTGCTGATCGGCGTACTCATCGCCGGGGCGCTGCTCGGACGTCCTGGCAGCGAGGGGTTGATCCCCTCAAGCTGGATCGCCGGACTGGTCGGCGGCAACTCGCTGTGGGCCAACCTGTTTGCTTCGGTGGTCGGTGCCTTCATGTATTTTGCCACCTTGACCGAAGTGCCGATTCTGCAGGGGTTGATCGGCGCCGGCATGGGCAAGGGACCGGCGCTGGCCCTGCTGCTGGCGGGTCCGGCCTTGAGTCTGCCGAACATGCTGGTGATCCGCTCGGTGATGGGCACCAAAAAAACCGTAGTGTTTGTACTGCTGGTGATCGTCATGGCGACCTTCTCCGGCCTGCTTTACGGAGCGCTATTTTAACGATTGCCACATGTCGGGGCGACGCATGCATCGCCCTGGGCAAGGCATGCCTTGCCCCTACAAATTCCAAAACATTCTGAAGACAAAGGAGAACAAATGATGAAAAAAATCCAGATACTCGGTACGGGCTGTCACAAGTGCAGCGAGTTGGAGAAGAATACCAGGGAAGCAGCCGCAGCACTCGGTGAAGACGTGGAGATCGAAAAAGTCACGAATCTCAACGAGATTATGACGTTTGGCTGCATGACCACGCCGGGGCTGGCCATCGATGGCCGGCTGGTCTCCCAGGGCAAGCTGCTCAAGCCGGATCAGGTCATGAAGCTGTTGAGTTCGGCAGGAGGAGCATAAGCATGAACGTAACAAATATTCGGTTGATCAAGTCGCGCTGTATATCCATCGGTTTGCTTCTCTTGCTGGCGTTGAGTGCCTGCAGTCAAGCGGAGTCGGTGACTATTGCCGAGAGTGGACCTACAACCGATCAGAATCTGCCCAGACTGGTCGACGTCGGTGCCGACAAGTGCATCCCCTGCATCAAGATGGCGCCGATCCTCGATCAGTTGCGGGGAGATTACATCGGGCAGCTTGAGGTTGTGTTTGTCGATGTCTGGAAGTATCGGGACGAGGCGGCCAAATACCGTGTGCAGATGATTCCGACACAGATTTTTTACGCTGCCGACGGCAGCGAGCTTTATCGTCACACCGGTTTTTATGGCCTTGAGGATATTCTCGGCAAGTGGCGGGAGCTTGGTTACAACTTCAAGGACAAGAACTGATGATCGAGCAACTCTTCACGGTTTTAAGTCAGGCCGTCAGCGGGGCTCCCGTGCTGGCCCTGAGTGCTGCTGCCGGATGGGGGGTGTTGAGTATCCTGCTCTCCCCCTGCCACCTGGCCAGCATTCCGCTGCTCGTAGGCTTTATCGACGAGCAGGGGCAGATGAACACCCGGCGGGCGTTTATCATTTCCAACCTGTTTGCCATCGGCATCCTGTGCTCCATTGCCCTGATCGGCCTGCTCACCGCCCTGGCCGGGCGCATGCTCGGCGATCTCGGCCCCTGGGGCAACTGGCTGGTTGCGGGTATCTTCTTCCTGTTCGGCCTGCACCTCTGGGGAGTGATCCCCATGCCGTGGAGCGGACCTGGGTCCATTGGTATGCAGCTCAAAGGGCTTTGGGCCGCCCTGCTGCTCGGGCTGATTTTCGGCATTGCTCTTGGGCCCTGCACCTTCGCCTTCATGGGGCCGGTGATCGGTGTCGCCTTAGCCGAGGCGGCCGAAAGCATGCTCTATGCCGCAGCTCTGCTGCTGGCCTACGGAATAGGACACTGCGCGGTGATCGTGTTTGCCGGCACCTTTACCGAACAGGTGCAGCAGTATCTCAACTGGAACGAACGCTCGCGCGGCACCCTCTGGATCAAACGGGTCTGCGGACTGCTGGTGATGGCCGGCGGCATCTGGATGATCTATACGGCGCCGCTGTAAAAGGACGCAGCGCTACAACCGCAAGTTGAAAAGGAGAACGAGCATGGCCGGCAAAAAAGGATTTATTTTCTGCAACTGTCAGGGGACCTGTCCCAGTTTCACGAAAATGAACATCTTTGGTGTCCTCTCCGATGTGCGGCGGGAAAAAATGTTCGACTACGTCTGCCTGCACCCGCAGCTCTGCTTCGGCGACGGCGAGGAATTTTTGAAGACGCTGCTTGCGGGCGGCGAGACGGACAAGCTCTTCGTCGCTGCCTGTGATCCGCAGATGCAATGCAAGATGTTTCGTGACGCTTTCGAGGCGGTCGGTTTTGACAAAGGCCACCACATTCCCCTCGATATCCGTAACAAGACGACCGATGAGGCGGTGACGGCGATCAAGGAGCTGGCGGCAGAGCACTGAGGGAGGTCATCATGAGTGAATGGCGCGGCATCCCCCGGGAGAAAATTCCCTGGTATCCAACTATCGATACGGAAAAATGCAGCGGTTGTCGGACCTGCATCGACTTCTGTCGTAACAATGTACTCGAATTCGATGCAGAATTACAGAAGGCCCGGGTGCGCAGCCCCTAAAACTGCGTCGTCGAATGCAGCACAGATGATGGATGAGATGCGCGCAACCAAATTGCAAATGGTTGGTTTTTCCCTGTTTTTCGCCTTTGTGGTGCTGGCGGTTCAGTTCAACAGCTTGAAGCTGCCGGCCCTGGTCCTCGGCAGCGTGCCGTTCTGCGTCGCCGGCATGATCTACGCACTTTATTTTGCCGGAATTCCAACCGGTGCAACCGTTCTGATTGGCCTGCTGGTGGTGGTGGCCTCGACGGTCAATGAAGGGGTGTTGCTGCTGACGGTGGTCGAAGAACTGCGCCGCCGGCCGGGATCAGATCTCACCACGGTCCTCATTGAAGGTGCCAAGGTGCGGCTGCGGCCAAGAGTCATGATCGCGGCCGCAGTAATTGCCGGGTTTATTCCTCTGGTATAGGAGATAAACCTTGAGACACAACTTTTTTTGAGGGCATCTGTGCAAATGAGCAGGGTCAAAAGGGGGATTTCACCCTTGTTTTTGTGGCAACTTTTTAGTATTCTCTCCAACGCTTAATTCTAACAGAGATTTCTATACACTGGAGTCAAGTTGAACAAGCTTTTACGCCATAAGTTGTTTTCGCGCCTGCTGATTCTGCTTTGTTTGCTGCTGTACACCGGCACCAGTCAAGCGTTCTGGTGTACAGGAGCAAAAGGCAGCTCCCATCTTAAACTCAACACCATCGGCTCCCGTGTCGCGGCCTGCCTTCCGGATACGGAAAAACATCAACGAAATGAGTCGAAAGTCGGTCTTGAAGCTGTATTGTATGATATCGACAATGATTGCTCACATATTCGAGCGTATGATTCGGTCATTTCGTCGACAAACAAGGACTGTTTTAAACTTAAACCGGCTTTAAAAGTTTTTATTGCAGCTGATTTTCTTCGCGGTTTCAAGCAAAATTTGCCGGAAGTCTATCTCCAAAGCCGTTTTCGTGCACTTCAACTCCCCCCTCTGCAGGCGTTAACGGCCCTACGTACAGTTGTTCTTCTACATTAAGCCACCTCCGCGTATTTCCCGAAAATAAATAACCATCAATTTCATGCGTTTCATTGGGTGAAAATTGGTTCGTAGTTCAATCTCCTGAATAGGGGCCAATGCGCCCTGTTTTGAAAGGTGATAAAAATGAAGAAACGTATTCTTGTTCCAGGAATCCTGGTAGCAGTCTTAATGATCGCTAGTTTTGCCATGGCAAACCCTTACACTGTTGGCCAAGGGAGTCATCATGGTGGCGAGCAGCATACCGTCAATCATGATCAGGCAGGTGATGGGCAAGTGCAGCAGAATGTTGCTGCCCGTATTGCGCAAATGGATGCTTTTCTTGAACTGGATGAGTCCCAGAAAGCTCAGATTGAAGAGGTGCTTACCACGTATTGGCAGAACCGGCAAGGCAATGAAACTGAACACACAAGTCGTCATGGCTTGATGCACAGCAGCGATCAGGATGAAGCGACTCTGCGCAAGGTCATGGTCCAGCATGCGGAGTTACGTGCTGACCAAATTGTCAAGCAGCGGAAATTGCAGAAAGACCTGGCGGCAATTTTAACCGAGGAGCAGCAGGAAAAGGAAGTCCAGAGTAGGAACTCTCGCGGCCACCATGGCAGTGACATGCATTTTGGCGGGCACGGAAGCTAAGGTTCGCGGATGAAGCATCGCTGCGAGCAGGTCGGCGGCGTCGTTGGTGTGATTTACAGCAACGTTTAAGTATCTTGAACTGTCGCCGCCGGGCGAAGGGGCCGATTCGGTGAGAGAGTTGCTGGGGCAAAAATGAAAGAACTGGACAAATACAATACGTTTTTCAACAACTATGCGCCGGTAAAAACAGCTAAGGCGTAAGGGGTGTACATCTTCCTCAAGCTAAAGTTTAGTGACCAGCCATGGCCCCGAGTCATGCGCCGGCCCTTCGCGAGGTGGTCCGGTCCTGGCCCCAAGCGGCCGCCCGATGGAGATGCTCAACACCCTGGCTCTCTACCAGGGGGAGCAGCTTCTCAAGCTCGTGCAGACCCGCAGCAAAGCCCCCTTGATCTGGAATGGACTGGTGGTTATCCCGACCTCCTGCGGGCAGACGATGCGTGGCGGGCGTTACCTTCCCGCAGCATCCTCACCATCTACTATGACCCAGGCGCAAAGCTGGCCTTTGCCGGCTCGATCGCCATGGGCTGCGGGGTATTGTTGACGCTGGTCTCTTTTTATCGCAAACGGGCCCGCGGCGACCGGCCCGATATCGCCTGAGCGTAACAGATGATGATGGCTATTGATGGCGACAGAGATAATGGCCAGGATTTATACCTATCGAAAACCCCATACGACCTTAGATTTAACAACTCACAGAAGATGGAGGAGAACAATGCGCATTACGATTTATCTGTTGGTCAGTCTTTTTTTGTTCGTTTCGTCCGCCAGTGCATTCAAGCAAATGAATGCCGAAGAAGCAGACTGTGGAAGCTGCCATACCCTGACGAAAGATGAAGCCAAAGAGATCTTTACCGGTCTGCAAGGAGAGGTGTTGTCTGTAGAGCAGACCGAGATCCCCGGTTTCTGGGAAATCGGCATGAAAACGCAAAATCAGAATATCCCCTTGTATCTCGACTATTCCAAGGCTTACCTGTTCAGCGGCAACATCATCCGCATGAAAGACAAGAAAAATCTGACTGAAGAGAGTTACCGAAAACTCAACCCGGTCGATCTGTCCCGCATTCCAACCGATGACGCATTACTCCTCGGCAACCCAAAGGCGGCAAATAAGATCATTGTCTTCACCGATCCCCTCTGTCCCTATTGCGTCAAGTTGCACGAAGTGATGAAGGCGGCGGTTGAAAAACGCTCTGACCTGCTGTTTCAGATTAAACTGATGCCACTCAATCCAAGTTCGAATAAAATCGCCGAGACGATTGTCTGCAATAAATCGCTGGAGCAGCTGGAATTCGCTTTCGCCGGACAAGAGGTTCCGGAAGCAAGCTGCGAAAGTAAAGCTATCGAACAAACCCTGGCCGTGGCCAAATCCCTCGGCATCACCAGCACCCCGACCCTGATCCTTCCCAACGGTCAGCTTGCTCCAGGCTATAAACCGCTCGACGCACTGCTCAAAATAATTGATCAGGCGATAGCGAGTAAATAGCGAAGAATCGATGTTGATCGTCGCATAAATCAAACATGAAAAGAGTCGATCTATAGCGTAATTTTTCATGGCGATTTTTTAACAGTGAAAGCAGAAAGGCAATTTATGCGTAATTTGATTTTGCTTGTAGTACTCGTGTTAATAGGCGGTGGCGTCTACATGTATTCCAACCTTTCTTCAACGAGGGCAGTGGTTACAAAGGCAGTGGTTGCCGGCGATGCCGCCCCTGACTTTCAGCTCGAAGATACCAAAGGCAATAAGGTCGCCCTGTCTGCATTGCGCGGCAAGGTCGTCATGGTGAATTTCTGGGCGACCTAGTGCCCGCCCTGCAAAGAGGAGATGCCTTCGATGGCGCGGCTGAATAAACTTATGGTCGACGAAGATTTTGTCATGCTGGCGATCAATACGGAGAAAAACGGTCGCTCGGTTGTTCCTGATTTCCTCAAGAAAAACCCCCATGATTTTACCGTCCTCTATGATGATCAGGGCGTCGTGCAGCAACAATACGGCGTCTACAAGTTCCCGGAATCCTTCATCATCGGTAAAGACGGCATTGTCGACCAGAAGATCATCGGCGCCATCGACTGGTCCAACGCGAAAACGGTCGCCTATTTCAAAAGTTTGACCAAAGGATGATGCATTCGCAAAAAAGTATCAAATACGATGGCTAGGCAAAAAGCGCCAAATGCAAGGCGCGCAATTGCCGAGCAATGAGGCGTACCCATGTACGTCGAAGCCGTGAGGCGATTGCAGCAACGCCGCAGTTGGTGAGTTTTTGCGACGCCACCAAAGGATAATCAATTGTTACAGCAAACAGCCGACATCACTTACTGGATCGCTTTTACCGCCGGGATTCTATCCTTCGTCTCGCCCTGCGTGTTACCGCTGATCCCCTCATACCTGACCTATATAACCGGTCTATCCTTCAATCAACTGGATGATGCTCACCCCGGAGCCAAGGTCCGCTTGACGGTTTTCCTCCACACTTTGTGCTTTGTCTTCGGGTTTTCCGTTATTTTTATCCTGCTCGGCGCGATTGCCGGTATCGCCTCCGGCCAGATTCAGGCCTTCCTGCGCGAGGGATTGGACTGGGTGGCAAAGATTGGCGGGCTGTTGATCCTGCTGTTCGGCATTCACACGACCGGCCTGTTTTCCTTTCGCGCCCTGCTCGGCGATAAAAGGGTGCACCTGCATAAAAGACCGGCTGGTTTTTTCGGCACCTTCATCATTGGAATTGCCTTTGCTGCCGGCTGGACCCCCTGCATCGGCCCGATTCTGGCGTCGATCCTGATGGTCGCGGCAAGCTCCGGTCAGGTCGGCGAAGGCACCATTTTGTTGACCTTCTACTCCATGGGGCTGGGGCTTCCCTTTTTGCTCTCGGGGCTGCTGTTCCACCAATTCCTGGGCGTGTTCAAGCGACTGCGCAAGCATATGCGGAAGATTGAAATCGGCACCGGCATTATGTTGATTGCGGTTGGCATCATGCTGATGTTCGGTCTGCTGGGGCCGATCACCATGTTTTTCTACCGATTTATTCCGCTGCAGGGATAGTCCCCGGCTGAAAAGCGGCACGGGCCCGTTTTTTTTATCTCAATCATCGCCAGAGTTTGGAGACTTTAAATATGGCACAACCTGACAAAGCAACCAATACCAACTGGACGCTGCTGTTCCTCTGCTGGCTGCTGGTCAGCGTCTCAGCAACGATCAGCATCTTTTTCAGTTCTGTTCTGGAATATGAACCCTGTGTCCTCTGCTGGTATCAGCGGATTTGCCTGTTTCCTTTAATTTTTATTTTTGCGGCGGGTCTGTTCCCAACCTTTGACAAAAGCGTGATCAAGTACGCCCTGCCCTTGACCATCCTGGGTGGTTTGATCGCCCTTTATCACAGCCTGCTCTATGCCGGAATCATCCCGGAAAACATCCAGCCCTGCTCACAGGGGGTTTCCTGCACGGAAAAATATATTGAGCTGTTCGGTTTCGTCTCAATCCCGATGATGTCATTTTTCGCATTTTCAACCCTCGTAGCCTTATTAATTATTCTCAAGAGGAGGACGTCTAAATGAAGTACGCACTTATCGGAGTCACATGCTTCGCCCTTGCCTTTGCCTTCGTTATCGGCAGTAACTATTACAAGGATCAGCAGGCTGAAAAATATGGTTTTATGGCCTCCAATAACGCTGAGCTCTTTGTCAGAGATCATTCGCAAACGCTCGGCAGTGACGATGCCAAAGTTTACCTGGTTGAGTTTATGGACCCGGCCTGTGAAACCTGCGCCGCCTTTGCCCCCTTTATCAAGAAAATCATGGATGACAACCCCGGCAAAATTAAACTCGTGCTGCGTTACGCCCCTTTCCATGACGGTGCTGATGATTTCGTCAAGATCCTGGAAGCTGCCAGAATGCAAGGGAAGTACTGGGAAACCCTGGATGTGATGTTTAAAACCCAGAATATCTGGGCCAGCCACGGCAACTGGCAGCCGAAAAAATTATGGGAAGTTCTTCCCAGAGCAGGCGTGGATATCGAACAAATCAGAAAAGACATGCATGATCCTGCCATTGCAAAAATCATCGAGCAGGATATGGCTGACGTGAAAAAACTGAATGTGCAAAAAACTCCCGGTTATTTTGTCAACGGCAAACCACTACAGACCTTTGGCTACAAAGAATTGTATCAATTGATCCAATCAGAGCTGGACGCGAAATACCCGAACTGATTTAAAGAACTTGAAAAGGGGCCGGAGCAAAGCGTTTCTGTGCTGCCCAGGGACAAGATCATCATCACTGCCTGTCCGCAAGGACCGGCCACCATAGCCATGGTCTACCTGCGCACAAAAGGCTTCGACGCCCGCTACCTGACTGACGGCCTGCTTGGCCTGATGGAGAATCTGCGCGGTGAAGATGCAAAGTATTTCATGGAGCTTTTGCCGAAGACACAACCCTGATGGGCGTTTTATTGCGAGACAATAGAATCGCTGCTCCCTGTGGATTTTTTTTCAGAAGGATGAGCCCGCCGAACAATAGATTGGCGGGCTCATCCTTTTTTCAGACATTCCGGAACATCACTTCAGTTGCCGCTGGAGAGGTGAGGACTCTGCTCGCGTGATGAGCAGAAGGAGTAGAGCCCGCCTGCGAGGAACTGTCCGGCAAAGCTCACAGTATGCAAGAATGTAAATATTTCAATTATATACATGTCTGATATGCATGCCACCATACCAAACATTCATTGTTCTTTTTGTCTGAAACCCCGTAGTGTTTAAAAAACTTAATTAATGTTTAATAAGCCTTGGCAAAGAAGCTCGACTGAACTTGTGGTTGATTAAATTATCCGAGGCGGCCGATCAAATCCGATTTACCCCAACATTGCAGTTCAGTTCACCTTTGGCAGACCCAGTGTCGATCCGACACCTGGTGAAAGGCCGAAAATTCTCTGCGTGTTGAAGACGAAGGAGGTGAAAGTCCGGGGTTGAAGGTGGTTTGTCTTAAGAGGGCGGATCAGGGCCGAATTTTTCTCTCTGGCCGCTCAACGTTGGTTGGCAAAAAACACATGGAGGCGTGCATGAAAAGGTTATTCTCGGTTTTACTTATTTTGCTTCTGCTGGTTATGACAGGATGTGGTGATGACGGTGATGACGGCAGGAATGGTGTCGACGGCATAAACGGCGTCGACGGCATAGACGGTATGGACGGCGTCGACGGCATAGACGGTATAGACGGCGCCGACGGCATAGATTACCAGCCGTCACCGGATCCACTGGCCGCCATTACAGGTAAAGTGGTCGATACCACGGGTGCAGGCATCCTGGGCGCCACTGTTGCCGTAGAAGGTCAAAACATATCGGCAAGTACCGCCATCGATGGCTCTTTCAGCTTCAGCGGCTTGACCCCCGGCTTTATTTACCTCAACGTGACCTCGCCCTCGGACGTCTACCTGGATGGCGGGAACCGCAGCGCGATCAACGCCCCGGGCAATGCCACGGCTGCCGGGGTGCAGATCACCCTCTCCGGTCGGCCCAGTGACAGTGCCACCTATATAGGAAGCACGACCTGCAACGCCTGCCATCAATCCTTACACACGGACATCGTCAATGCCTACGACGGCACTGATCAAGCCGCCATCCATTCGCGTTTCGTGACCGAAGGAACCAGCCACCTGGCCTATCAGAAGCTGTGGCCGGCTTATGACGGAAAAGTCCTGCCCCTGGCCCCCAACGGCAGCCTGTTGAAAGTCCAGAGCCCTGTCACCGGCAAAACTGCTGCGGCTGATCTGGTGAATGTGGTGTTGTGCCGCGAGACTGCGGCGGAAGCCGGCGTGCGCTATAACCCGGTCGGCACCGGCGATCAGTTCCTGTTCAAATTCTTCGATGTCGGGACCCTGACGGCAGATCAAATTGATTGCGCTACAGAGACCGCAGGCGCCACCTGGATTCCGATAGCCGCCACCATCGGCGGCGAAGGGAACTGGGGCGAGGGCTGGGCGGACGAAAATCACGTTGAGGCTGATCGCCACCCCAATTTCGGCGAAGGCAAGCAGCGCTACATGTGCCGCCTCCAGGACGTTCCCTACATCAAGCAGTGGTACGATAACCATGTGAAGGCAGACTTGGGAATTGACCGTTTCGACGGCAGTCAACCGCAGGACTACGTCGCCTACATGCCGGCGTTCTTGATGCAGGACGGCACCGCCGTCGGTTCGCCCTTGCTGGTTAATGAGACCGACGCGCAAGGCAAGCAGGGCTTCCCGGGGTTCTGGCAGAAATCCCCGAACGCCTGGTGCCCGCCGTACAACACCCTGTCGCGCAACTGCGCCGGCTGCCACACTACCGGCCTGAACCTCGACATGCAGGACATCACCTATACCCCTGTCGGCGCGACGGCGCCGACGACCTACAAGCAAATCGTGACCAACTGGGACTACGTTGCCATGAACGTGTCTTGCGAGCGCTGCCACGGCCCCGGTTCCGAGCACTTCAACGGCGCAAACATTGACGCAACCAAGCTGATCATGCCGCAACACCTCACGGCCAAAGCGGCCAACGAGTCCTGCGGGCAGTGCCATGCCAACCACGACGGCCGCAGCATTACCCCGGCCGGCGTCTTCAAGCCGGCCTACGATGCTAATTACAAAGCCACCTTCGGCAACGGCTCCTTCATCGTGGGCCTCAACACCCTGGAGACTTTCTTCACCAACTTCAACGTGCCGATGAATGTCGATATCTCAACCCCGGGCAAGGTCGGCGTTGAGGACTGGAAGTCGGGATCGTACGTCACCTGGCCCGACCTAGTCCACGGCCGCGTGCATTCCTCGGAACTGCTGGAGCTGAGCCGCTCGGTCCATTACGACAATCCCTACGAGAAGCTGGTCTGCTTCGACTGCCACAATGCGCACGACCTTGACGGCGGACCCGCCGCCCAGAAGGTGGGCGACTACACCTTCAAGAATGTTACCTATGCCAACAACACCTTGTGCCTGACCTGCCACGCCACGCACGGGCCGTTTGTCGACGTCAGCACGGCGGACGTGGCCGTGCTGCAGCTCGACGCCGGCCGGACGGTGACGATGGGCGGGACGGCGGTCGCTGTTGTAGAAAGAGACCGGGCGCCGGCTCGAGACCGGGTTGCCAAGGCGGTGGCCGAGCACATGCAGGAGAAGGCCGGCATGGGCGGCGCGCTCTACACGCCAACCGATCCGGACCTGTCGGTGGGCAACTGCTCCTCCTGCCATATGGCGAAGATCGGTCGGCAACAGGATATCAACGTCGACGGCATGTACCACCTGGCCTTGGACAGAGAAGGCAAGACGGCCGTCGCCGAAGGAAACGTGGCCTCCCACGTGTTCGACATCGTCTGGCCGGGCCAGAGCGCGGTCCTGAAGCGGGCTTCCGGCGGCTTCGACCACGACATCATGCCGAACTCCTGCAGCAAGTGCCACGCGTTCGCCAGAATCAGCGGTGATGACGACTAGGATTTAGGTTTTGTAACCCTGGTCAGTGATCTGAGATCTGCAGTAGAATAGCTTCAGGTATGGGGGCCCGGTAATCCGGGCCCCTTTTTTAGATGCAGCAGAAAGGTGGGGTAATTCTTCCGGCCGGTGCCTTCAAGACCTGGCAGGTCGCGATAAAAACAGTCAGAATAAAATCTCTTAGGAAGAATTCCGGCAGAGGCTCAAGGGGACATTTAGCCGGGCTGGTTTTGGGACTTGCCGAGTCGTTGTTCCAAGAGTTTTATTCGCCGGGAAACTGCCGGCTTAGTGACGCAGAGAATCTCGGACGCCCGGGTGATGTTGCCTGTGCGGGCTACCACTACAAAAGTTTTTAAATAATCCAGTTCCACTGACAACCCTGCACGCCTTCTGCATGGTCTGCCAACCGGTTTTTCACTCCTTCCGCTACCCCTTGTTTGTCTAATCCTGAAATTTTCTAACTTACAAGGAGCGAGCCGCACTTTGTCATGCGCATTTTTTTGCTGGGTTGGATGTACTGTATGTCGCTACGTGCTCAGCCGCCGCAAGAAAGGCCCGGGGCTACCTGCAGCTGTGCGTCGAAGTGCCGAAGCAGGTTCTCGGCGAACTTTTCGGCCAGACTCATTCCCGGCAACCGACCGTTGAAGAGAAAAGTTCGCTTGCGCTGATGAACAAAACCCTCGACCCGGCAAGTCGTCAGTGTCCCGGCGTCCACGTAGCTTTTCACGATATCGCTGGAAATAAAGGCGATGCCATCACCGTTCAACAGGGCCTGAACGATAACGTGCAGATTGTCGTAAACGACGATGCGGCGGAATTCCTCGATGGTTCTGCCCATAGCATGCAGGTTGTTGTTGAGCAGGGTTCTGGAGCAGCACCCCTCGTGGCGACCGTATAAGGTCTGCTGAAAAAGCTGGTCTATATTGGCCGGTGAGGAAATCCCCAGGCCGGGAGCTGCGGCGAAGACCATTTCATCCCCCTGGAGAGCGACCTTGTCGAAATCCGACAGGTCGAAGCACTGGCAGTGTTCGATCACTGCCATTTCATACATTCCTTTTCGCAGACCCTCAACGATCTTTTCCGGCATGTCGAGCACGAACTTCAGATCTCCCGTCTCTGCCTGGGAGAGCATGAACTCGCGGAGAATGTTCGGCAGGTGAACGATGCCGAAAGCAGGAGTACAGGCAAAGGTGAACGGCTGTTTTTTTTCGAGGCCAATGAGCTTGGATAATAGCTCCTGCTCAAGTTCAAGAATCAATTCTGCTTTCTCAAGAACTACGTAGCCGGCCGCAGTCATGGTCAGCACAGGCCCGGACCGATCAATCAGGGCTTGACCGTATTGATCTTCAAGAAACTTGATCCGCCTTGAGACAGCCGATTGCGTGACGCACAGAGTGTCCGCCGCCCTGGTCAGGTTGCCGGTACGAGCCACCTCAATCAACGTTTTCAGGTAGGTTGACTGCATTTTATGTCTCCTTAAATTGATCAATGTTTCCATGAGTATATCGCATAGGGCCATGAAAAACTTTCGCTTAATTATTGATCCAATTTTAACTTTCATGTTGATGCTGTCGCAAAAAGCATCAATGTGGATGGTTAAGCAAAAAGCGTGAAATTCAAGTCGCGTAATTGTCGAGCAAAGAGGCGTACTGACGTACGTCGAAGCAGCGAGTCGATGAATTTTTGCGATGCCATCAATGCAATCTTGTACGCCCTGAAAGGCGAGCGCTGACCGGCAAGGCGGTGCTGGTCGATGTCCGCTTTGCCGAGGGGCCGCAGGCGTGGGGGACCGGCTTCGGCCTGAATATCCCATCATGGGAATGTTTTGGGGGGCCGCCCAGGTCTGAGCTCAGGCTGTTCGATGTCAGCGCGTGTGAAAATTTCAGATGGGCTGGGTCAATCAACTTTTCGGCAGGTAATGCACGTTGGCCTGGTGCATGAGATCGGCATCGGAGGTGATGATGGTGCAGTCGTGTGCGCGGGCGCTCGCCACGATGATCGCGTCGGCCATGGCCAGATTTTCCTTGAGAGCAACATCGGCGGCAGCGAAGGCCAGGGTTTCATCGAGGGGCACGACCCGTGAGTTTTTCATGTGTCCGACCGCCAGCAGAGCCTTCTCTTCGCCTGCCTCTCTTTTCAAGACCTTGTAGACTTCATAGAGAATGATCGACGGCACCAGGAGCTTGTCCGGATCGGCAAGGAACTCATGATAGAGATCTGCCAGTTTCCCGTCGGTAAACCACTCCAGCCATCCGCAAGAATCGACGATCATCATCACATCCGCTCCGTTTTTTCGCGATAATCATCGGTTCTGGCTCCTGCCGCAAGCCCCCGCAACTCCTCCAGGGTTGAATGAGGAATAAGTATCAGCATTTTGTCTTTTTCAATGACGGTCAACTTCTGCTTGGCCTTGAGATTGAGATGGTCCCTGACCGGTTTGGGAATGACCACCTGGAATTTGCTGGATATGGTGGCTTGCATAATATTCTCCTTTCTACGCATCGATACAAATAAAGTAGGCAATTGCTCGGAGAAAGTCAAGTTCTACACACTTTCATGCCGCACCTAATCGGTCCTGGCAGTTTGTTTGTCTTGTCATCGATAATAGGGCTTGACAGGAATCGGATGCAGATATATAGTTAGCCTACTAATTATCAGCGAGATAACTTATGCCCCGATTTGATCCTCACCAAAGCCTCGGCTTTCACTGCTCCCTGACCCTCAAGGCGTTTGTCGCCGACCTTGCCCGCCGGCTGGAAGGCACCGGGGTCAGCCCGGCCCAGTTCCGGGTCCTGGCACACCTGATGGCCCATGGTCCTCTGGCTCAAAGCGAGCTGTGCGAACTGCTGTCGATCTCCCCACCTTCGGCAGTCAAACTGATCGACCGCATGGAACGCGATGGCTGGGCAGCCCGCGAGGCCGATGCCACGGATCGGCGGGTCAAGCGCGTCGTGCCGACCGAACGCACCACCGCGGTGTGGGATGAACTGTCGGTGCATTCTCACGAACTACTGGAACAGGCCTATGCCGGGATCGACCCGGTCGAGATTGAACAAAGTATCCGCATTCTCAGCCAGGTGCGCCGCAATCTGGGCGACTGAGCCTTTAACCGTAAGGAGACAACGATTATGAGCGACCTCAATGAACTGTTTGAAACCGGCCTTAAATTTCATGGGCATAAATGCCCTGCCATGCCCATGGGCCTGCGCGCCGGTTTGTTGGCGATGAAGGCGCTCGGTGTCGAGCGCTCGCAGGACAAGGAGCTGCGCCTGCTTGCCGAAACCGGCGAGGGGCATGCCGCCGGTTGTTTTGTCGATGGATTGATGACCGCTACCGGCTGCACCTATGGCAAGTCGAACATCAAAAAGCTTTACTACAACAAGATGGCTTTCACCCTGATCGACAGCAAAAGCGGCCGGGCTGTGCGGGTGAGTTTAAAGCCGGAATTTCTCACTAAAGCGCTGGCTTCACCTTTTGTCCAGCAGCGCAAGGCCGGCGTGCCGCCGCAGGATATTGCCCCGGAAGTGGCTGACCCGCTGGTCAACAACATCCTGGCCATGCCGGAGCAGAACTTCCTCGATATCAGCGAGATCAAGCAGGTCGAAGTGACACAGGGAAAAGGGGTCTTCGAAGCTCAGCCCTGTGCAAAGTGCGGTGAGTTGACCTTCGTCAACAAACTGCAGGATTCGTCCGAAGGGCGGGTCTGCATTCCCTGTCAAGGCTGAACAGCATGGCCGACCATCACCATAACGACCCCAGTGAAACCAGCGGCAAGCGTCTGCTCGTGACCATGCTGCTCAACTTTGCCATCACCCTGGTGGAGATCGTTGGCGGGGTAATGTCCGGCAGCCTGTCGCTGATTTCCGACGCGCTGCACAACTTCAGCGACGGCGTGGCGATTATCGTCAGCTATATTGCCCTGCGTCTGAGTCGCAAGCCGAAAAATGACCAGTATACTTTCGGCCTGAAACGCGCCCAGATTCTGGCGGCGATTCTCAACGCCGGGGTGTTGCTGGCCATATCGTTCTACCTGCTGCGCGAGGCCTACAGCAAACTGCTCCACCCGCAGGAGATTGACGGTCTGTTGATGTTCATTGTCGCCAGTTTTGGACTGATCGCCAACCTCATCGGCACCTGGCTGTTACGGCGCGGCGCACAGAGTAATCTCAACATCCGCTCGGCCTATCTGCATCTGCTCTCCGATGCGGTCTCCAGCGTCGCTGTCATTCTTGGCGCCCTGGCCATCACCTTGTGGCAGCAATACTGGGTTGATCCGGTGCTGACCGTGCTGATTGCGGCTTATGTCGGCTGGGAAAGCTGGAAAATCATCCAGCAGGCCCTTGATGTACTGATGCTCAAAGTGCCGGCGCATATTGTATTAACTGAGCTCGAAAGTCGGTTGGAGCAGCTGCCCGAGGTCTGCGACGTGCACCATATCCATCTATGGCAGGTCGATGACCATGACCTGCACTTTGAGGCGCACATCAACACGCGCCTCACCAGCCTGCAAGAGACGGCGCCGGTTGCGACGGCCATCGAAAGCTTACTGCGCGACGAATTTGGCATTAACCACGTCACCCTGCAATTTGAAGTCGGTCAATGCCTCACCGGCCGGCCGACTGACGCGGACGACCAACACTAAGCACCAAGCAGGTTTGCAAACATGCATTTTTTACCTGGTTATCTACAAAACTCTAGTTGGCAGCCATGTGAGAGAACTCAAATTGCAAAAAAACAGCAAGGGCTTTATTGGACGCAGATCCATCTGATCAAAACTGATCGTTCAAGTCTGATTCAAAGGTTTATCCGATGTGATCAGATTTGATTTCCTCGGGGCACCTACTGTTGGCAGCGGCCAATTGCTTTTGCTTTTCTGCTTCTGAACAGCCAATCAGAGTCTCACTTGAGAAAAGTGGATAACCAGATTTTTTAATTATGTATTTGGCGAAAAGGCCAAGCGTACCATATGGAAACAACCATAATATCTCCGTGGATCATCCCCTTGCTGGCCTTTGGGCTGAGCTTTCTCTTTGCCCTGGGCGGAGTCGGTTCGGCGATTGCGCTGGTGCCGGCCCTTGACGGGCTTGGCGTACCCTTGCTCCTCGCCAAACCGACCGGGCTGCTGGTCAATACCCTGAGCATGACCGGCGCAAGTGTCGCTAATTTCCGTGCCCGGCGCCTGGATTTTGCCCTTGGCCTGCCGATGATTCTGACCTCCTTTGTCCTGGCGCCCCTGGGAGCCTGGTCGAGTCACGCTTTGCCGCGCTCTTTGACCCTGGCCATTTTCAGTCTGTTTCTGCTGTTTTCGGGCTTGATGCTGATATTTTTTCGCCCCGGCGCCACCAACGCGGGTTTTCGCAACGATCGGCCCTGGCTGTTGACCGGTCTGATCGGCGTGGTCGCGGGCTATCTTTCAGGGTTGCTGGGGGTTGGCGGCGGAGGTTTGATCGCGCCGTTGATGATTATCTTGGGGTTTGATCCCAAAAAAGTCGCCGTGCTGACCGCCTTTGTCGTGCCGTTTTCTTCCCTGAGTGGGCTACTGGCCTATCTGAGCCTGGGCGGCCTGGATTGGCGGCTGATGCTGCCGGCGGCCGTGGCGGCCTATTTCGGCGGCAGCCTGGGCACGCGCTTCATGCAAAGTCGGCTTAAACCGGCGGCGGTGAAAAAATTTCTCGGGGTTTTGTTGCTGCTGCTGGCACTGAAAATGGCGCTGCCACTGCTGGGGTAAAAGTTAAATCTGACAATCATTTTGCAGTTTAGGCCAGTGACTTTGGAGTCTCTTCTTGTGCTTGTCGTTCATGGGCAGATCTTTTATTCCCTTTGGCCATAAACTACGTGCTTTCTCCATGGTGTCGTCCAGGTGTGGTTTTATGGCGCGCCACGGTACCCCGGCTCGCCTGGCCCACGCCTCAAAGTTTGCATAAGTAACGTCATACCATTTGGCTGAGCAGGCGAGAGTAAGCCGCAAAAGCAACTTCTGTGTTGCCCCTTGGAAGATAAAAGGTTGACAACATCCGCCTATGCGTATATACGTAAATCCATGCACGAGGAAGCAAAAATATTCAAGGCTCTTGCCGACGAAAACCGTCTGCGCATCCTGGCACTGTTGCTGGAGGGAGAGCTGTGCGTTTGTGAAATCATGGCCGCGCTGGATCTTCCGCAGTCGACCGTCTCGCGCCACCTGGCTTATTTGCGTAACAATGGCTGGGTCAAAGACAGCCGGCGGGGGGTCTGGATGTATTATCGGTTCAATTCGGAAGAATGCGCGTTGATTCAGGCGTTGCAGCCGGTGCTTCAGGCTCACCTGGGCCAAAGCAGTGAGCATGCCGTCGCCCTGGAGAGATTAGGGAATTATCAGGCAAACCAGAAACCGCAGGCTTGCTGATTTTTTTTGCCCTGATATATCCGCTTATGTGGATAGATGTAGGTTTGTGCGTCGAAAGAACTTAATTTGATCAGGATTCTTTCGATCTCTTTGGCAAAGAAGCAGACAAATATTGCACTCTCTCGTGACGAACCGAAAAAATTGACATGAGGTGAAATAGATGAGTATGAAAAAAAGACGCGTTCTGTTTTTATGCACCCACAACTCCTGCCGCTCGCAGATGGCGGAAGGCCTTGCGAACCACTTTCTCGGCGACCGGGTCGAGGCCTTTTCCGCAGGCACCGAGGCGACCCGGGTCAATCCGCTGGCTGCCAGAGTCATGGCCGAGATCGGCATCGACCTTTCAGGGCACCGCTCCAAGATCCTCAACGAATTCGACGGTGAGGATTTCGATTACGTGATCACCCTGTGTGGCGATGCCAACGAGAAATGCCCGCTGTTTTTCGGCGGTGTCCAGCGGCTGCACATGGGCTTCGACGATCCGTCGTGCCTGCCCGGCAGCGAGGAGGAGGTGCTTCCGGAATACCGCCGGGTGCGGGATGAGATTCGCCGGACGATGAAGGATTTTTTTGAACGGGAGTTGCGCTGAGCAGCCTCACAATCACATTAGCAGGAGAAGAAAAATGACTGCAAAGACCGAGTCAGGCATCAGTTTTTTTGAAAAAAATCTCACACTCTGGGTGATCCTGTGCATGATTGGCGGAGTGCTGATCGGCAAGTTTCTGCCGGCGTTTCCCAAAGCGCTGGCGCAACTTGAATACGCCAAGGTGTCGATTCCCATCGCGGTGCTGATCTGGCTGATGATCTATCCGATGATGATGAAGGTTGATTTCGCCAGCATCAAGCATGTGGGCAAAAATCCGACCGGGCTCTACGTCACCTGGGTGGTCAACTGGCTGATCAAGCCGTTCACCATGTTCGGCATTGCCGCCTTTTTCTTTTATGTGGTGTTTAAAGCCTTGATTCCACCAGAGATTGCCAAGGCTTATCTGGCTGGCGCGGTTTTGCTGGGCGCGGCGCCCTGTACGGCGATGGTGTTCGTCTGGAGCCACCTGACCAGGGGCAATCCGGCTTACACCGTGGTTCAGGTCGCGACCAACGATTTGATCATCCTGATTGCCTTTACCCCAATTGTCGCATTGCTGCTCGGAATCGGCGGCATCACCATCCCCTGGAACACATTGCTGTTGTCGGTCTTTCTGTTTGTCGTCATCCCCCTGGTCGGTGGCATTTTTACCCGTCATCAGGTGATCAAAACCCGTGGTGAGGAATATTTCAATCAGGTCTTTATCACCAAGTTCAACAACATGACCATTGGCGGTTTGCTGCTGACCCTGGTACTGATATTCTCTTTTCAGGGCGAAATTATTCTGGGCAATCCCCTGCATATTGTTTTGATCGCCATCCCGTTGATTCTCCAGACCGTGCTGATCTTTTTTATTGCCTATCTGGCGTGCAAAAAACTGCGTCTCCGACATGACATCGCCGCGCCGGCGGGCATGATTGGCGCCTCCAATTTTTTCGAGTTGGCGGTGGCCGTGGCAATTACCCTGTTCGGCGCCTCTTCGCCGGCGGTGCTGGCGACGATTGTTGGCGTGCTGGTCGAAGTGCCGGTGATGCTGGCGCTGGTCAAATTCGCCAATCGGACAACCAACTGGTTCCCTGCTAAGTCCAATCAAAAAGTCGCATAATAACAAGTCAAAAATGGAGGCGAGCATGTTTGAACGTTTTATCGTAGCAACCGACCTTTCTCCTCTGTCATTGACGCGCGGTTACATGAAAGCGACTGAATTATCACACTGAATAACAAGCCCAAGCAGGAAACCTCCTGCGGCGGCGATAAAACTGCTACAGAAAGGTATTTAGTAATGTCACCAACCTTTCTTCAAAATCCACCCCCTAATCTTTTTTATACCGGTAAAGGCGGTGTCGGCAAGACCACAGCCTCGACGGCCACGGCGATTGCTTTGGCCGACAGTGGCAAAAAAGTCCTGCTGGTCAGTACCGACCCGGCGTCCAATCTTGATGAAGTGCTGGGGTTGCCGCTGGCCGCCGCGCCCGCCCCGGTGCCGGGCGTTGCCGGCCTGTTTGCCGCCAATGTTGATCCGGTCGAGGCGGCCGCGGCTTACCGCGAAAAGATGGTCGGCCCCTATCGTGGCGTGCTGCCCGATGCCGCCGTGCGGAGCATGGAAGAACAGCTTTCCGGTGCCTGTACGGTAGAAATCGCCGCCTTCAACGAGTTCGCCCGATTGATGGGCAACCCTGAAGCTGTCAAAGGTTTTGATCACATCATTTTCGATACCGCTCCCACCGGCCACACCCTGCGGCTGCTGTCGCTACCGGCGGCCTGGAGCGACTTTATCGACACAAATTCGGGGGGCACATCCTGCCTCGGACCTTTGGCCGGTTTGCAGGCGCAGCAGCAGCTTTATGCCGCCACGCGCCAGGCTCTTGCCGACCCGGATAAAACGCTGGTGGTGGTCGTCAGCCGCCCGGACGAAGCGCCGCTGGCTGAAGCGGCGCGGGCTTCGGCGGAGTTGGCAGAACTGGGGGTGCGCAACCAGCATCTGGTGCTCAACGGTTTGTTGCGGCTCTGGGATGGGTCGGATCCGATTGCGTCAGCTTTAATCGCGCGGGGTCAAAAAGCTTTGGCTGAAATGCCGGCCGCGCTGATGACGCTGCCGCGTACCGATATCCCTTTGAGTGGCACCGAACTGGTCGGCATCGAAGCGCTGCGTAACTTTTTCACGCAGGAGAGCACCCTGCCATCGGCAGCCAATCCTGTTGTCGAATCGCCCCTGCCGGCGCCGTTTGCGCAGCTGCTCGATCAGCTTGCCGCACAATCCGGCGGGGTGATTATGACCATGGGCAAGGGCGGCGTTGGCAAAACCACCCTGGCCGTGAATATGGCGACGGCCCTGGCCGCGCGCGGCAAAAAGGTGCACCTGACCACCACCGATCCGGCGGCCCATGTCGCCCAGGCGATGGGCGGACGCAGTGCGGCAAATTTACAGGTCAGCCGTATCGATCCGGTTGCCGAAACCCAGGCTTATAGTCAGGACGTGCTGGCCACCGCCGGTGCCGACCTGGATGATGAAGCGCGGGCGCTTTTGGAAGAAGACCTGCGCTCGCCCTGCACCGAAGAGATTGCGGTGTTCCGCGCCTTCGCGCGCGTGGTCGCTGAAGGGGACGGCGGGTTCGTGGTGATCGACACGGCCCCCACCGGTCACACCCTGTTGCTGCTCGATGCCTCCGAGTCGTATCATCGAGAGGTTTCGCGTTCCATGAGCGACATCCCCGAGGCGGTGCGCCAACTCTTGCCGCGCCTGCGCGATCCCAACTACACCAAGGTCTTTTTGGTCACCCTGGCCGAGGCGACGCCGGTGCATGAGGCGCTGGCTTTGCAGGACGACCTGCGCCGCGCCGGCATCGAGCCCGCCGGTTGGCTCATCAACCAGAGCCTGGCCCCCTTGACCATCAGCGATCCGCTGCTGCAACAGCGCCGCGGACGTGAATTTCGCTATATTGATGAAGTTGTCGGGCAGAACCTGCCGACCTTTTTGATCCCCTGGCAAGTCGTGCCGATCAGCAACGCGGCATAAGATGAAACAAAATGAACCTGTGAAAACAAGGAGTTAAACCAATGATAATTCAAATCTTTGATCCTGCCATGTGCTGTTCCACCGGTGTATGTGGTCCCTCGGTCGACCCCGAGTTGGTACGGATGCAAGAGGCTTTGCGTCAGATCTCAAAACAGATCCCGGCGGTGGAGGTCGAGCGCTTCAGCCTGAGCAACGATCCCATGGCGTACGTCGAGAATGCCGTCGTCGGCGAGCTGCTGAAAAACGAGGGGCCGCAATGTCTGCCCGTGGTGCTGGTGGACGGGCAATGCTTCAGTAAGGGATGTTATCCGCAGAATGACCAGCTGGTCGGTTTGCTCAAGCAGGCCGGCCACGACGTGACGCTGGACGAGAAGAAGCGGGCGGCCTGCGGCTGTGGCCCGAAATGCTGCTGATGCAAGCACAGTCGGTCGAACAGTTTTGCGGAGGCAGACCATGAAAAAAGAACGGATCCTTTTTATCTGCGATCACAACAGCGCCCGCAGCCAGATTGCCGAAGCGCTGCTCAGCTTGCTTGGAGGAGACCGTTTCGAGGCCGAGAGCGCCGGATACGATCTGCGCCCGATCAATCCCCTGGTCATCGAGGTCATGCGGGAAAAGGGGGTCGACCTGGCCGGAAAAAAACAGCAGACTGTGTTCGACGCCTACCGCTACGGACACGCCTACCAATACGTGATCTCCGTCTGCTCGCGGCAGACCGACGCCAACTGTCCGATTTTTCCGGGCGTTCACAAAAACCGGTTCCGGGTCGTTTTCCCCGACCCGTCCAGGTTGACCGGAACCCACGAGGAACGGCTGAGTGAAGTAAGCAAGATCTGCGACGAGATCCAGGTTGAAATCGAGCGTTTCATCCGTTGGGTCGATGGCGAGGCCGGCGGCTTGCCGGGTCCGCGCTGGGAGCGCGATTGAGGTTCGCGCCATGGAGAACCTATGAGCACAGGATGCCGAGTTTGCACCGTTGCCTTGCTGGTGCTGGGATTGCTGCTTTCGTTGCACACGGGCAGCCAGGCCGGCGAACTTTCCGCCACAGACAAGCCGATCGTCTATTTCGGCATTATCCCGCGCTACAACCCGATGGTTATGTATCGCAACTACCAGCCAAACTAATTACGCAGGCGATAGCTGCGGGCGATCAGGCTGGCTGCCCAGCAGAACAGGAGCAGGGCCATGACCAGGGCGACGCCGAAGGAGATTGGGAAAGGGAGGTCGCCGATTCCGAGCAGAGCGTAACGGAAGCCATCGATCAGGTAAAAGAGCGGATTGAGGTGCGAGAGCCTGGCCCACAGCGGCGGCAGGATCGAAATCGGGTAGAAGACCCCGCCCAGATAGATCAGCGGCAGGATGATGAAGTTGGTGTACATCGACAGGGAATCAAAATGATCGGCATGAATCGCCGCGATGATGCCGAACTGGGCGAAGAGAAAGCTGGCCAGGCAGGCCATGGCGATTGCGGCAAAAGGATGTGCCCAGGGAAGCGTGGCAAACAGGCAGGAGATCAGCCAGACCACCAGGCCGACAGCCAGGCCGCGCAACATGGCGGCCAGGGTGTAGGCCATGATGAACTGGGTGGGCGAGACCGGGGTGACCAGCAGGTCGACGATATTGCCGAGATAGCGCGACATGAAAAGCGAGGAGGCGACATTGGAAAAGGAGTTGTTGATGACCCCCATCAGAATCAAGCCGGGAATAACGAACTGTGCATAGCTGAAACCTTCAATGACGCTGATGCGTTCACCGAGGGTGGCGCCGAAGATAAAAAGATAGAGCGATGCGGTGATGACCGGTGTCACCAGAGTCTGTGACGCAACCCGTAAAAAACGGCGGATTTCCTTCTGCAGCAGTGTATAGAAAGGCAGCCAGGCTATAAATTGCGGTTCCTGTTGGCGATTCATGGTTTTGCCCTGCCGGCCTGGGTCATCTGCAGAAAGATCTCTTCCAGACCGGCCTTTCTGGTTTCTATGTCGGCGATTGGCAGACCGTTATCGCACAGCCGTTTCAGTAAATCGCCAGACGATTGGCTGGCTGACAAGGTCAGTTGCAGGGTGGTGCCCGTCTCATCAAGTTCCGCTCCCTGACAGCAGAGATTGTCAGGCAGTTCTGTGATGGGCGAGTGCAGATGAATCAGGATGCTGCGGGTGCCCAGCTCGTTCAGCAGCGTTCTGGTCGATTCGAGAGCGATCACGTCGCCATGGTTCATAATGGCGATGCGATCACACATCAGTTCAGCTTCTTCCAGGTAATGGGTGGTCAGCAGGATGGTTGTCCCCTGCTGGTTGATTTCGCGGACAAAATCCCAGAGGGTGTGGCGCAGTTCCACATCGACTCCAGCTGTCGGCTCATCAAGAATCAAAAGCCGGGGCTTATGAATCAACGCCTTGGCAATCATGAAGCGCCGCTTCATGCCGCCGGATAACTTGATCATGACTTTGTGCAGATGCGGCTTGAGGCCGAGGCGATCAATCAAGCGCTGGCGCCAGGCCGCGTCATCGCGAACCCCGTAGTACCCGGCGTGAAAACGCAGGGCCTGATCAATGGTAAAGAAATTATCGATAACGATTTCCTGATGCATGACGCCGACCAGGCGGCGCGTGGTGAGCGACTCGCTTTGATTGTCAAAACCGAAAATCTTGATGGAACCACTGCCGATACGAGAGACGCCGGCGATCATGTTGATGGTTGTGCTTTTGCCGGCACCATTGGGACCGAGCAGGCCGAAGATCTCTCCCGGCTCAATCGAAAAGGAGATATTGTTGACGGCTATTGTCCCGTCGTAGGTTTTCGTTAGATTCTGTATGGCAAGCGCAGGAGGTATCATAGAGGTTTAATTTATGACGCCGCAAAAGCCGAAAGTCAAGGCTTGTCATGAGCCGTGATTGACATGAAATCCGGCACCAGGTAATTATAGGAGATGTAATTCGCTCAGGGTTACATCGATGAGGCGGCTGGCCTTTTCTGAAATCGCAAATTTGAGAGGGTAAATATGATGACGACAGTACAGCGTATGATCGTTCTGCTCCTTGGACTGCTCTTGACGACCGGTCTGGCTTATGCGGAACTGGAAAAGACCCTGGTCAAAAGCCAGCCACTGGACAAGGCTCCCCTGGACATTGCGCAAAGCGTGGCAGACGGGCGCCTGTTCGTGCTGCTTGCAGGGGGTGAGGTTCAGATTTTTTCTGTTGACGGCCAACAGCAGGAACGCTTCCAGGTCGGTGATGACATAACCAGCCTGGAAGTTTCGCCAGACGGCCAGATGCTCTACCTCGGCAGCACAAAAAGCAAAGCGCTGCGATTTATCGAGCTGTCCTACGTACAGGTGCTGCCGGTGAACAACTCGGCAGTCAAGGGCGCTGAAAACGCTCCGGTCACCATTACGGTTTTCGATGATTTCGAGTGTCCTTACTGTGCTCGCCTGGTACCGACTCTGGAACAGGTGATGGCAGCCTATCCACGGCAGGTGCGGCTGGTGTACAAGCATTTCCCCTTAAGCATGCACAAATTTGCCAACTCGGCGGCAATCGCAAGCATTGCTGCCCGCAATCAGGGGAAATTCTGGCCGTTGCATGATGAGCTATTTGCCAATTACAATAATCTCAACGATGTCAAGATCCGGCAGCTGGCCGAGGGCGTTGGCCTTGATATGGCACGCTTTGATCAGGACATTGCGAACCCGGCCCTGCAGCAGGAAGTCGCTGCTGATATGCAGCTGGGCAGCATGGTTGGTGTCAGAGGCACCCCTGCGGTTTACATCAACGGCGTGCAGCTCAAAGATCGCAGTTTTGCGGGTTTCAAACAGGTGATTGATGCAGAACTGAAGAAGGCCCCCCCAAGTAAATAAAAGCTGCTTCTGTGGAAACAGGGTGGTTAATCCCCTGCGGACTGTTCTGCTTCACCATTTTGTTCAGGCTTTCTGCGTTTGCCGAACAGCCGCGCGACGATGATGCCAATTTCGTAGAGGATGATAAATGGCACGGCGAGCGCGGTCTGCGAGAAGACGTCCGGGGGGGTGAGTATGGCACCGATCACGAAGGCGGCAAGAAGTGCGAACTTGCGGTTGCGCGCCAGCATCTTGTGGTCGACAATGCCCATGCGCGCCAGGAAAAAGATCACCACAGGCAATTCAAAGACCAGACCGAAGGCCAGCAGCAGTTTGCTGGAGAGTGACAGATAGGAGCCCATGGAGAGCATGGCACTCAGTTGACCGTCGCCGGTGCCGAACTCGATGAGTACCTTGAAAACCATGGGAAATACAAAGCTGAAGCCGAAAAAAGTACCAGCAGCAAAGCAGAAGCAGCTGGCCAGCACAAAAGGAAAGACGTAACGCTTTTCGTTCCTGTAGAGCCCCGGTGCGATAAAGGACCAGATCTGCCAGAAGATCACCGGCATGGAGACCAACAAGGCGGCCAATGCGCTGATTTTCAAATAGGTAAAGAAGGGTTCCGTCGCGGTGATAAAGACCAGAGCGGTCCCCTCCGGCAAGGCCAGACGCACCGGACCGGCAATCAGGTTGAAAAGCTGCTCGGCATAGGTGTAGCAGGCGAGAAACGCGACCAGCCAGGAAACACCGGAAATGATCAGTTTTCTCCGCAGTTCCTCAAGGTGGGTGGTCAAGGGCATCCGGTCATCACTCATCCGGGGCGTCCTCTTTCTTGACTTCTGGTTCGGACGATGCGGTCTTTACAGGTCTGGTCTCTTCACGTGAGGAAATGCGGTCGAGGACAGGTTCAGATCCGGGTGGATTGGCTTCCGGCGGGTAAGGATTCTGCATGGCACCAGGCGGTGTCAGTTTGCCTGGTTGGCCGGGCGGTCGTTTGAGTTCGTTGCTGCGGGTTTCTTCTGCGAACGTCTGCTTCAGCTCATCGGAAGCCTTCTTGAATTCAGCAAGGCCGCGGCCGAGGGCCCGAGCCAGGTCTGGCAGGCGTTTCGGGCCAAGGACAATCAGAGCGAGCGCCATTATCATGAGCAGTTCAGGAAAGCCGATGCCAAACATATGTCTCACCGTGATCAGAGTTAGAAGCCATGAAGTGTGCTGAGAATACCGGCAAAAAGAGGTCCTGTCAAGGACCCCGGACAGGGGGATAAGCATTTGACATATCAAGGTTTTTACTCTAGCATACGTAAATCTTCAGGCACGGGAACGGTTGTAACATGAATGAGAACGAGATCATCAGTGAAATTCTCCGCTTGGCAGACGAACGCGATGCCCTGATCCTGGCCCATAACTATCAGCGCGATGAAATCCAGGAACTGGCGCACATCACAGGAGACTCCCTTGCCCTGTCGGTTGAAGCCGCCCGCACCACCAAGCCGGTAATCGTCTTCTGCGGCGTGCACTTTATGGCGGAAAGTGCCGCCATCCTGGCCCCGGAGAAGATCGTACTGCTGCCTCGCCTGGACGCTGGTTGCCCGATGGCGGATATGATTACCGCAGAAGGGTTGCGCGAGTTTAAGCGTCAGTACCCTGGCGTGCCGGTAGTGATGTATGTCAACTCAAGTGCTGCCGTCAAGGCCGAGAGTGATATCTGCTGCACGAGTGCTAATGCTGTCAAGGTCGTTGAATCGCTTGCCGAGGCGGAAGTGATTCTTGCCCCGGATCGCAATCTGGCGCGCTATATCGCCGCCCAAGTGGATAAAATCTGCTATTTCTGGGACGGCTACTGCCCGACCCACGAACGCTTTACCGTGCAAGATGCCAAGGTGGCCATGGCCGACTACCCTGAGGCCCTGTTCATGGCCCACCCGGAATGTCCTCCCGAGGTACTGGCCCTGGCAGACCATGTCTGCTCTACCAGTGGTATGTACACTTTCGCCCGGGAGAATCCCGCTCAGCGATTCATTGTCGGGACCGAAGCCGGAATCCTCTATCGCCTGCGCAAGGAAAACCCCGGCAAGGAATTTATCCTGCCGACCACGAGGCTGGTCTGTCCCAACATGAAACTGACTTCTCTCGAGGACGTTCTCAGGGCATTGCAGACGATGAGTCCGCAAGTGACAGTTCCCGAAGAGGTCAGGATAGCTGCCAAGGTGACTCTGGATCGTATGCTGGCAGTGCCGCGTGACTGATTTCCCGTCACATCACAATGATAAGGCGTATGTTTTCGCCGAGCACCGGTATGTCCGCAGAGACTGAACCCCGCATACAACATTGCACCCTATCCGGAATCCTGGCACCCTTCACCTCGGGGGTTTTCGGACGTACCGAGATTCTCGGCCTGAATGGCAGCAGCGATGCCTGGTTCACTGCCGAACTGCTGGCTCGCAGCAAGCGTGGTGAATGCCTGCTGGTTGTCGCCTCCAGCCAGGCCGAAGCTCAACGCTTCTACCGGGCATTGAGCTTTTTCCATGGTCGCCAGGCCGACATCCTGTTCTTCCCGC
Organism: Desulfuromonadales bacterium; assembly: GCA_051305855.1. Classification (GTDB taxonomy): domain Bacteria; phylum Desulfobacterota; class Desulfuromonadia; order Desulfuromonadales; family BM103; genus M0040. The sequence goes on along the minus strand of JBPPMB010000237.1, from coordinate 12,638 downwards.
ACTGGGAAACCGAACCCTACGCCCCACTCAGCCCCCATCCTGAAATTGAGGCGACCAGACTGGCCACTCTGGCGTCTCTCGCCAAGGGCCGCGGCAAAGCCATTGTTACCACGATCAAGGCGTTGCAGCAGAAGGTTATTCCCCGCAAAGTTCTAGAGTCTGTACAGCTGCGGCTTGAAGTCGGTACAGCTGTGCCACGTGATGCGTTGCTCCAGGGGTTGTCAGCGCTCGGTTACCAGCGTGTTGCCTTGGTCGAAGACCGCGGCAGTTTCGCCGTCCGCGGTGATCTGGTGGATCTTTTTCCGCCGTCTCTGGAACAGCCTGTGCGCCTGGCTTTTTTCGGTGATGAACTGGAAGAGCTCCGCAGCTTCGATCCTGCCAGCCAACGCTCCTCAGATCAGCACCTGATCCGGCTTGAACTTGCTCCGGCCCGGGAGATGATTCTGGCGGGCATTCACCTGGAAACCTTTACCCGCCGCTTCAAAGAACGCTGTGACGATCTGGAAATCCTGCGTGGCCACCGTGAAGCGATCCTCGATGAAGTTCGCGAGGGCTTGCTTGGCCCAGGCCGGGAAAATCTCCTGCCACTCAATTATGATGAGCTTGACACCCTGTTTGCCTACCTGGGCCGATTCAGTTGGTTGATGCTGGATCCTTCTGCGATCACAACTGCTGCTGATGAGTTTGCAGAAGCGATTCATTGTGGGGAAGGACGGGCGAGGCGCAACGGCGAGCCGTTTGTGCCGTCTGGTGCTTTTTATCTCGAGAGCCAGGAGCTGGAAGCCCGTCTGAATCAGGGGCCTCGCATCGATCTGGCGTCGTTGCAGGTTTACCAGCTCGAGGAGGAGCATCCTGTCTACCGCGTGCAGGTAACCGGCAATGCCGACCTGCGCCCGGACAACGTGGAACACGATGGAAGTCTGGCCCCTTTGGTCAAGCACCTGCGGGGGTGGTTGTACGATGACTGGCACATTCTCGTGGTCTGCCACCGGCAAGGTCAGGCGGAACGACTGATTGATCTGCTGGCTCCAAGTGAACTGCCCGTTGCCTGGGTGCCGGAGTTGATTACCGGTCGAGAGTTTCCGGTCGGCCTGACTGTGACCACTGGCTCACTGGACTGTGGGTTCAGGCATGCTGATGAAAAGCGCATCGTTATCTGTGACGATGAGATTTTCGGGCCGCGCACGCACCGCAAGGTTCGCCGCCGGCAACGGGTCTTTGAATCGTCTCTGGCAGATCTGAAAACTGATGATCTGGTTGTGCATGCTGATTATGGTATTGGTCGTTACCTTGGCTTGGTCCATCTGCAGACCGGCACGGTTGAAGGTGACTTCCTGCACCTCGAATATGCAGGCGAGGACCGCCTCTACCTGCCGGTGGAACGCATCGAAAAAGTTCAGAAGTACATGGCTGATGGCAGTACACCGCGGCTTGACAAGATGGGCAGTGGTGCCTGGGAAAAGGCTAAACTGCGGGCCCGCGCAGCGATTGAGGAATTGTCCCGCGATCTGTTGCAGGTTCAGGCACGGCGGCAGATGACAAAAGGTTTCAGTTATACGCCACCCGATCGACTTTTCCGTGAGTTCGAGTCCGCCTTCCCCCACGAGGAAACCCCTGATCAACTCGAAGCGATTGAAGCCGTGCTCGCTGACATGATCTCGGAACGTCCTGTTGACCGGCTGATCTGTGGTGATGTCGGCTACGGTAAGACTGAAGTCGCTATACGCGCTGCGTTCAAGGCGGTACTCGACAGCCGTCAGGTTGCCGTCCTGGTGCCGACCACGGTACTGGCTCGCCAGCACCTGGAGACGTTCCGGCAGCGGTTTGCCGACTACCCTGTGGTCGTGGAGATGCTGTCGCGTTTTCGTACGCCGTCCGAACAGAAACGGATTCTCAAGCGTATTGCGGCTGGACAGGTTGATATCCTGATCGGCACCCACCGCCTGCTGCAGAGCGATGTGCACTTCAAGAATCTTGGTTTGATCGTCGTCGATGAGGAGCAGCGCTTCGGTGTAACCCACAAGGAGCGATTGAAAAAGATGCGGGCCGAGGTCGATGTCCTGACCCTGACTGCTACGCCGATTCCGCGGACTCTGCATTTGAGTCTGGCCGGCCTGCGCGACTGTCGATTATCGACACGCCACCGGTAGATCGTCTGGCGATCCGTACTTATGTCACCCGGTTTGATGAAGATCTGATCCGCGATGCGATCTTACGAGAACTGAGGCGCGGTGGTCAGGTCTACTTTGTCCACAACCGGGTGCAGTCGATCGATGCCATGGCGGATTTCTTGCGGCAGCTGGTGCCACAGGCCAAGGTTGGAGTCGGGCATGGTCAAATGCCGGAAAAACAACTGGAAAAAGTTATGATCGATTTTATCGAGGGCCGGACCAACCTGCTGGTCTGCACGACGATCATCGAAAACGGTATTGATATTTCCACGGCAAACACCATGATTGTCAACCGGGCGGACTGCTTCGGACTGGCGCAGCTTTACCAGTTGCGTGGCCGGGTCGGCCGCTCTCATCAGCGTGCCTATGCCTATCTCATGATTCCCGGCGAGGGGCTGCTGACCAGGGATGCCCGAGAGCGGCTCAAGGTCCTGCAGGAACAGTCTGAGCTTGGAGCAGGCTTCCGTATCGCCCGACACGATCTTGAATTGCGCGGTGCAGGAGATCTGCTTGGAGCACGGCAGGCCGGCCAGGTGGCTGCTATCGGTTTTGAAATGTATACCGAGCTTCTCGAGGAAACAATTCAGGAACTGCAGGGGCAGAGCCGTGAAGAGCGCATTGACCCTGAGATACGCCTCGGCCTTTCCGCCTTTCTGCCGGAGCAGTATGTCGCTGATCCCAACCAGCGTCTGGTGTTGTATCGTAAACTGGCGTCAGCCTGCGATGAAGGTGAGATTTATCAGGCCGGCGACGAGTTGCGTGACCGCTACGGTGAGCTACCGGCTGCGGCGGAACTGTTGCTTGAAGTCATGAAGTTGCGAGTGCTCATGAAGCAACTCCATGTCGAACTTGCCGAGTTTGACGGTTATAACCTGGTCTTTGCCTTTCCGGCGAACACCAAAGTTGATCCCGAGCAGCTTCTGGCACTTCTGGAAGATAGCAAGAAGTATCGTTTCAGTCCGGATTACCGTTTGAGTATTCGCCTCGGGCGTTTGTCCAGAGAAGAGGTGCTGGCTGCCGCCAAAAAGGAATTGCAAGGATTTTGCCGACCATGATAGTTTGAATCACCTTTAAGACAACAGCTCTTTATGACCTAATGCGCATAAATCATTTCCGAATTCCTGCTCTTCTTGTTTTTTGTATGCTAGGCCTCTCTGCGGGTTGTGATTCCGAACCGGGTGCGGAAAAGGTTGCGCCGCTGATCCGGATCAACGATCAGGAGATAACCAGGACCGAATTCCTTGCAGCCTTTGAAAAAAGTCTGCAAAAGGATCAGCCGCTGAGCGGAATAGAGCGCGAGGAGTTGCAGAGATCCTTTTTGGTGCAGCTGATCGATCGCGAATTGATACATGGCGAGGCGAGACGACTCAATATTACTCTCTCAGACGAGGATCTTGAAACAGCGCTGCAGAGTTATCGCCAGGAGTACCCCGGTTCGAGCTTTGAGGCAATGCTTCAGGAACGAGGATTGACTCTGCCGTTCTGGAGAGAAGAACTCAACGAGAGCCTGATCATGGAAAAGCTCCTTGACCATGCTGTTTATTCCAGGGTCTCAGTCACGGATGAGGAGGTGACCGCCTACTTCGCGGCCAACCAGGATCAGTTTGATCGCCCGACCCAGGTGCGGGCCCGGCAGATTGTCGTGGCTGAGGAAGCCGAAGGCCAAAACGTCCTGGCCCTGCTGCGCAAGGGGCAGGATTTCGCGGAAGTCGCTGCCAAATATTCCCTGTCACCCGACGCCCAGCAAGGTGGCGATCTCGGTTTCTTCGGACGAGGAGAAATGCCGCCGGAATTTGACGAAATCGTTTTTGATTTGCCGGTTCACCGGCTGAGTGACCTGGTCAAAAGCGAGTACGGTTATCATATTTTTATGGTCGAGGAAAAACGCAAGGCTTCACGTCTCAGTAAGAAGGACGCGACAAGTGAAATCCTGTCGATTCTGGAGGGACGTAAAAAGGAGGAGGTTTACCTCGGTTGGCTGCAAGAGATGCGTGCCCGTGCCGTGATCGAAGTTGACTGGGCTCAGCTTGAAAAGAACGACAGAAAGAACAAATAAGGATAAGGAACCCATGAGATTCTTTGCAATTGCCCTGTTCATGATGTGCAGTATTGGCTTGAATTCAGTGTCGGCACAAGTCGTCAGCCGTATTGCGGCTGTTATCAATAAAGACATCATCACAACGAATCAACTTGACCAGAAGCTGCAAGAGCAGCTGGCCAAGCAGGAACAGCAACCCTCCCCTGCGCAACTGGGCGCTCTGCGCCAGGAACTGCTCTCCCGCTTGATTGAGGAGACGCTGGTTGAGCAGCGGATCAAGGCTCTCAACATGACTGCCACCGAGGAGGAGGTTGAAACAGCACTGCTCGATGTGCAGGAGAAAAATCAGCTGACCAGGAAGGCTTTGGAAGAGGCCGTCACGACCCAGGGATTGGACTTCGAGGCGTACCGCGAAAATCTGCGTAAGCAGATACTGCGCTATAAACTGATCGGTAAAGAAGTGCGCAGCAAGGTCGACGTCTCTGAAGGTGAGGTGGTGGAATATTACCGCGCTCATCTGGATGATTATCGCTTGACTCCGGAGGTCCAGATCAGCGCTCTCACCTTCCCGATATCCCAAAAGGCGTCTGATCAGGAACGTCAGCAGATTCGCAGAATCGCCGGAGAAGCCCTGGCCCGTTTGCGGCAGCATGAAGACCTGGCCCTGGTGGTGGCAAGCTACAACACGAGTTATGGCGCTACGGGTGGAGAACTGGGTCGTTTTGCCTATGGTGAGCTGGTTCCAGGATTTGTCGATGCAATAAAAGGCGTTGATGAAGGCAACTTCAGCGAGCCTGTAGAAGGAGCCGAGGCAATCCATCTGTTGCGAGTCGATAAGCTGCTTTCTGGCGGTTTGAAGCAGTTTGATTCTGTCAAGGATGAAATTTACCAGATGATTCTGGATCAGAAGACCGACGCCCGCATCAAGGAATGGACCCGGTCCCTTAAGACAAAAGCTTTCATTGATATCCGGCTATAAGCGCTTAGGCGGCTTTACTCTCTGAATAAAGGGGAGTCCCTGAGAGCTGGAGTCACAAAGCCCACCTGATGTCGCAGGTGGGCTTTCGCTTTTCTTTCTTGTCCTGCTATGGCAAATCGCAAATCATGTTGAGGACATTTTTACGCCTGCGCTATAATGATAGCTCGTGCCTGATGGAAACTAGAGGTTGATATGAAAAAACCACTGATTATAACGATGGGAGATCCTACGGGTGTCGGTGCTGAGATTCTTCTTCAGGCCCTCGGTTCGGGAGCATTCTCCAAACTTGTCAGACCATTGGTTGTCGCTGGCGACCTGGCCGTGCTGCAGCGTGCCGCGGCGGTTTGTGGTTTCAACAGCCGTCTGCAGGCAGGTTCACAGCAGGCGCTGGCCTCCGATGAAATCCTCATCGGCAACCATGCTTTACCGGTTTGTGCGCTCTCTCGACTGGATCTTACACAACAAAAATACGGCCATCCGAAATCTTCTTCCGGACGTGCGATGGCTGAATATATCTCCTGGGCCTGCGATGCCTGTATCGACGGTGAGGCTGCCGGTATGGTGACAGCTCCGATCAACAAGCAGGCGCTGCAGGCCGCCGGTGCCGATTTCCCGGGGCATACCGAGCTGTTGGCGGATCGCTGCCAGGTTGACCAGGTTGTCATGATGCTGGCTGGTGAGCGCTTGAGGGTTTGCCTGGTGACCACTCATTGTGCCTTGCGAGAGGTGCCTCAGCGACTGACGGCGCAACGTATCCTGACAACACTACGCATTGCCTCAACCTCGTTACAGAAACAGTTTGGAATAAAGCAGCCCCGCCTGGCAGTTCTGGCTCTCAATCCCCATGCCGGTGAAGGCGGCTTGTTCGGCGATGAAGAGATGCGGCACATTACTCCGGCTATTGCAGCGGCCCGGGCGGAAGGGATTGTTGCCAGCGGCCCACATAGTGCTGACACCCTCTTTTGGTTTGCTGTGCAGGGACAATATGATGCGGTAATCTGTATGTATCACGATCAGGGGTTGATTCCGCTCAAGCTGCTGCATTTCGACGATGGTGTCAATGTCACCCTCGGCCTTCCTATTGTGCGCACATCCGTTGATCACGGCACTGCGTACGATCTGGCCGGAACCGGACAGGCGAGTCCGGCCAGCCTGATTGCCGCAGTCAAAATGGCCGACGAGATGGCTGACAGGCAGGAATGCGGGTAAGCTCTCGTCTCTCTCACGGCTTTCAGATTAATCCACAACGCGTCACCAACACGATTATCGCTGAAAAGGTTAAACATAAGAAACATGGCAGATAAAATTGTCATAAAAGGTGCCTGCGAGCATAATCTGAAAAATATCGATATCGATATACCTCGCGACCAACTGGTGGTCATCACCGGGGTATCCGGTTCCGGCAAGAGCACTCTGGCTTTCGATACCATTTACGCTGAAGGCCAGCGCCGCTATGTCGAAAGTCTATCGACTTATGCGCGGCAGTTTCTCGAGCAGATGAACAAGCCCGACGTTGAAAGTATCGAAGGTCTGAGCCCGGCCATCTCCATCGAGCAGAAATCCACCTCGAAAAACCCACGCTCGACCGTGGGAACGGTCACTGAAATCTACGACTATCTGCGGCTGCTCTTTGCCCGGGTCGGCCGGGTGCATTGCCCGTCCTGCGGCAAAGAGATTGCCTCGCAGACGGCTGAGCAGATGGTCGAGCGCGTTCTCGCCCTGCCGGAAAAAAGCAAGCTGCTGCTGCTGGCGCCTCTGGTCCGGGGACGTAAAGGGGAATACCGCAAGGAGTTGCGTCTGCTGCAGGCCGATGGCTTCGTGCGCGTGCGTGTCGATGGTGAAATGTTCGAGCTGGGTGAAGAGATTGCCCTGGACAAGAACAAGAAACATACCATCGAAGTGGTGGTCGACCGGCTTGTGGTCAAGGATGATATGACCAGCCGCCTGGCGGATTCGCTCGAGACTGCTTTGCGTCTCGGCGAAGGCCTGGTGCGGGTCGAGGTGATCGGTGGCGAGAGCCTGCTCTTCTCAGAATGGCATGCCTGTGCGGAATGTGGCATCTCTATCCCGGAGATGACGCCGCGCATGTTCTCTTTTAACAACCCTTATGGTGCCTGCCCGGATTGCTCCGGGCTGGGTACCCGAATGTATTTTGATCCAGAACAGGTTGTGCCCAACCGGCAGTTGTCGTTACGGGAAGGCGCTATAGCACCATGGTCGACGCGGACCGGCTTTTATTACCTGCAGGTGCTGGAAGCGCTGGCGGATTTTTACAAGTTTGATCTCCGCGCACCCTTTGCCGTACTGCCTGAGCGTGTCCAGGCGATTCTGCTGCACGGTTCGGGCAAAGAGGAGGTACAGTTCTTCTACGATCAGGCCAATCGCCGACATTTCTATCACAAGCCATTCGAAGGGGTGATCCCGAACCTTGAGCGGCGCCTGCGTGAAACCGATTCCGATGCGACCCGTGAGAAACTCGAAGAGTTCATGAACATCATGCCCTGCCCCAGCTGCAAGGGGGCACGTCTCAAACCGGAAACGCTTTGTGTGCGGGTGGCCGGTCGCAATATCCAGGAGATCTGTTCTCTGAGTGTCACCGACGCGGAATCCTTCTTTGCAACGCTGGAAATGCTCCCCAAGGAGATGGAAATCGCCAGGCGGGTGCTCAAAGAACTTCGTGAACGGCTCTCTTTCCTGATCAACGTCGGCCTTGACTACCTGACCCTTGATCGGACATCAGGCACTCTTTCCGGCGGCGAGAGTCAGCGTATCCGCCTGGCAACCCAGATAGGTTCGTCGCTGGTCGGCGTCCTCTACATCCTTGACGAACCTTCGATTGGGCTGCATCAGCGTGACAATCGGCGACTCCTGGAGACCTTGAAACGTCTGCGCGATCTGGGCAATACCGTGCTGGTGGTTGAACATGACGAAGAAACCATTCTCGAGGCAGACCATGTGATCGACATGGGCCCGCGCGCCGGCCGCCACGGCGGACAGGTGGTCGCCCAGGGGACTCCCCAGGAAATTCTCAACCACCCGGACTCGCTGACCGGTGATTACCTGTCAGGCCGAAGAACGATTCCTTTGCCGAGTGAGCGACGCAAGGCCACGGGGTATCTGGGTATCAAGGGCGCAACGGCGAATAACCTCAAGTCTGTTGATGTTGACATCCCTCTGGGTGTCATGACCTGCGTCACCGGAGTCTCTGGTTCCGGGAAGTCATCCCTGGTGCTTGATACCCTGCACAAGGCCCTGGCTCAGCGGCTCTACCGCTCCCGGGAGCGGGCCGGTGCGGTGCGTGCTATTGAGGGCCTCGAACAGCTCGACAAGGTCATCGATATCGACCAGTCGCCGATCGGCCGTACACCGCGTTCCAATCCAGCCACCTACACCAGCATCTTTACCGATATCCGTGATCTGTTCGCCCAGTTGCCGGAAGCGAAGATGCGTGGTTACAAGCCTGGGCGCTTCTCCTTTAATGTTAAAGGCGGCCGTTGTGAAGCTTGCCAGGGAGACGGCATTCTGCGCATTGAGATGCACTTTCTTCCCGATGTTTATATCCAGTGCGAAGCGTGCCTGGGAGCGCGTTACAATCGGGAGACGCTTCAGGTCAGGTACAAGGGCAAGACGATCGCTGATGTGCTTGATATGACTGCCAACCAGGCCGTAGAGTTTCTCGACAAGATCCCGCGCATCAAACGCAAGCTGGAAACCTTGCGCGAAGTCGGCTTGGGCTATATCAAACTGGGGCAGAGCGCCACCACCCTTTCCGGGGGGGAGGCGCAGCGCGTCAAGCTAGCCAAGGAACTGGGCAAAAGGTCTACCGGCCGGACCATCTATATTCTCGATGAGCCGACCACCGGGCTGCATTTTTACGATATCAGCCGTCTGCTGAGTGTATTGCAACGCCTGGTTGAGTCAGGCAACAGCGTGGTGATCATCGAACATAATTTGGATGTCATCAAAACCGCTGATTATGTTATCGATCTTGGACCAGAGGGTGGCAGTCGGGGAGGAGAAATCGTTGTCTGCGGGACACCGGAAGAGGTTGCCCGCTGCGCAAAGTCCTACACCGGACGTTATTTGCGCTCCTCTTTGCATCTCTAAAGGAAAAAAACTGGAAGAACACAGCCAGCTTCGATTCGTCAATATCGATGCTTTTGTAAAAAATTTCGAAATAGGTTTAATGTCAGGGACGCGGATTGACGTCGCGAATCTGTTTTACGTTGACCAGATAATAGGCCTGCTGGTTTTGCAGCAGGAAATAGTCCTTCATCGAGTTGAAAAAATCAAAAAGGCGGTTGCGCCCGTCGGGTCCCTCAATGGTGACGGTGCCGGAAAGTTGCTCTCCTCCGACAAACTTGATGTCCACATCCTCACGGCCACCCAGAGGTTTGTAGGTCGACGCATCCGCGGGCGGGTCAAAGCGAATATGCGTTATGGTCTGTTTGTTGGCGACACAGAAAGTCCCTGCGTCAGTACGGAACGGGAAGAAGTCTCCTGATCCTCTCATCAGGTCGAGCAGGGACTGTTGCCCTGTGTGACTGTAGGCACTGACGCTCAGGAAGACGACACCCTTCATGACGGAGCCGTCTGCTTGAAAGACAACAACGGGTAGCTCGAATTTTTCGACATGGTAAACAGACATCGGCGTAATCCTGGTAAAAGGCAGGTAAGAATCAGCATGTGGTTGACATGCTCAACGCGATCGATAATATTGATCTACTTTTGTATTTGTCAAACAATTTCATTGAGAGGAGAAGGGAATGACTGAATTGAAGGGAAGCAAAACTGCAACCAATCTGCAGGAGGCTTTTGCCGGTGAGTCACAGGCCAATCGCAAATACCTGGCCTTTGCTGACAAAGCCGAAGCTGAGGGATACAAGCAGGTTGCCAGGCTGTTTCGTGCTGCTGCCGCTGCCGAGACGGTGCATGCGCATGCTCATTTGCGGGCGTTGGGAGGAATTAAAAGCACGACAGAAAACCTGCAGGAAGCAATTGCCGGCGAGACCCATGAGTTCACCAGCATGTACCCGCAGATGATCAAAGAAGCCAGCAGCGAAGGCTTTGATGTTGCATTGCGCAGCTTCTCTTTTGCCAATACGGTTGAGAAAGTTCATGCTGAACTTTACCAGAAGGCTTTCGATAACCTCGGTAGCAATCAAGCTGTTGACTATTACGTATGCAAAGTCTGCGGCAACACTCTCGAAGGCGAACCGCACGGCCCCTGTCCTGTCTGCCATGCCGGGCCGGTGGCTTTCTTCAAGGTCGACTGATCTTCTTCCCCCTGCAATCGTAAAGAGCCGGGTTCTGAAGACCCGGCTCTTTTGTTTCTGAGCAGTTGTTCTGGTTCTATCGTCATCTGACTGGAAATTCGACCAGGAAATGATTATCTTGGTTGCAACTCGAGTCGTTCTGGTGGACGATGTACTCTCTTTTCTTAGGTCTGACATGGAATTTTTTGAGGAGCTCTGATGGAAAAGTGCCCGGTTTGTAAAGAGACGACTCGTGGCAAGAACTGGTGTGACTCCTGTCATGCGGTTTTCGTCTGCCCTGCACCTCGCTGTGAGGCAGCCAACCATCGTCGTGATGCAAAAAACTGTGCAAAATGCGGCCTGATCTTTGAAGATTACATCACCAACCGCAAGATGTATCGCATGTGCCCCAAGTGTAAAAAGAAGCAGGGGCTCTCCGATCCTCAATGCAAGTATTGCCGCTATTGGTTCAATTGCCCTACTTGCGGGCACAAGGTCCCTTCAACCAGCATGTTTACCTGCCCGCGATGTGCCACGAGCCTTCGCTGAGGATACTTTTAAGGACTTAGGATGCAGACACAAAAACGCCTCGACCGGTTGGTCGAGGCGTTTTTGTGTGTTATCGTAATGCTTACTCAGGTATTTTTGTCTTTGCTTTCTTTATCCTCCCGCACGGGGAGTTCACAGGTGCTGGAGAGTCAAGTCTTTACTCCTAAGCGCGGCAGAATCCAGCGGTTGAGAATGTACCAGGCGGCAAAAACGCCAACAAGGATCAGTAAAGATTCCATAATGTCCTCTCAGATTGCTGTCAGATTGATTTATAAATCAATATATAGGAACTTAAAGAATAATGCAACCTGTATGCACGGATAATGTGTTGGGGAGCAAACCGTTCGGATATTGCAGGAGAGGTCATATGAAGAGTCGTTTTTACGCTTTATGCTTGCTGGTTTTTCTCTGCAGTTCCGGTTGCGCAGCAGAGCAGCTCGCACTACAGAGGCCTGAGATGTTTGCTTCGCTTGAGGACTTCGGTCTTGGCCCCGAGGGTGGCGTTGATTTGGTCTGGTCGACAAAAAAAATCCACGACGCAGAAACCCTTAAAAGGGTTTTGCAGAAATATGACAGCCTGGTCCTTGGCCGGACCTGGGTTGTGGTTGACAAGAAATCGTCCGGCATTATTGATGACCAGCAAATTCTGGAAATATCCCGGCATCTGGTCAAGCAGATACAGGTCAGGCTGGGCCAGGGGTTAAAGCTGGTCGAAATCCCGGGCGCAAACACTCTTGACCTGAGCATCGCCTTGACCAATGTTGAAACCCTTCAGCCGATCCTTGCAGTGACAAGCCAGTTATTGCCCGTCTATCGTGGAACTTCGCGCGTGTCAAGGATCGTTACTACTGACGAAGCAACGACCGTCGCTGGCGTTACCGTGGAGCTGCTTGTCAGTGATGCAACGACCAATGAACCTCTGATTGCGGCAATCGACAAACGCTTCGGTAATAATGATATGGTTACGACGATAGCCTCACGTGAGAATGTGAAAGCCGCCACTTCCCTGTGGACAGATCGTCTCTGGACAACCCTGAGTTACTGGAACTGGATAAAAGACCGCAACCCGGTTCCCCGGTGATAACGCATGATCATCTCATGTGTGTGCGATGGTATCAGGTGAAGGCTCTGAAAGTTCGTGCCTAACTGCGAAGAGATTGTGCTATGTAACCACCAAGGGCCTGCCGATAAACGGCAGGCCCTTGTATCATTTTTTATGACCGCTGAGGAGGTGCCCAGGTTTTCGTTGCTCAGGCTTTGCTCGCCGTGACAGCGACGCAGTTGCTGCCGCTCGGCATAATCTGCTGAATATTCATGTTGGCGAAGTTGTCTGACGCTGCAAGCAGCCCAGCGGGAACCATCGCGTGGACCATCACCTTGCCGCGCGTTGAACCGGCCGGGCCGGTGACCTTGAGTTGACCGCCATTGGCAACGCCAAGCTTTATGGCATCCTCGGGGTTGACAAAGATAAGCCCCTCCGGAGCGAGCTCATTGTTGGCTTTGGAGTAAGTGGTGGTGGTGCCGAACTGGAAGGGGCACTTGCCGACCAGCAGCTGCAGGTCAACGGCTGCCGGCGTTGTCAATTCGGGCGTCGCTGCCAGCAGACTCTTCTCGGCCGGAGCATAGGCCTGTTTCCAGCAGAAGCT
>JBPPMB010000231.1:0-22808 GCA_051305855.1 Desulfuromonadales bacterium | reverse complement strand
AGCAAGGCGAATGAGAAGACCAGGGCGTAGCGGGCGATCTCTTTCAACTTTTGAACGTTAAATACGTGGTAGAGAGAAGAAAGTACAAAGGCACCGGCGACCAGACCGGTCATGTAGGGATACATGACGATCTGTATCGACCAGTAAACATATTCATTGGGGAGGACAAAGAGATCCTTGACTGTCCAGGCTTCACCGTGAACGATCATTTGGGCAACTTGTTCAACCATGACTAGCGTACCTCCTTGTTCAGACCGATGTAGTAGACGTTCGGTTTGGTACCGTACTCATCCCGCAATATACCGACACGCTGATGCATGATTGCTTTTGATACCGGGTCGTTGGGATCTTTCAGGTTGCCGATCAGGCGGGCGCCGAAGGGGCAGGCCTGGACGCAGGCGGCATTGCCGCCTGCGCTGATGCGGTGGTAGCAAAAGGTGCACTTGTCGGCGACGTGTTCAACCGGGTGGAAGAAGCGGACTCCATAAGGGCAGCCCATGATGCAGTAGCCGCAACCGATACACCAGGTGCGATCGACCAGAACAACGCCATCAGCCGTCTGGTAGGTCGCCCCGACCGGGCAGACCTGGACGCAGGCTGGTACTGTGCAATGATTGCAGAGCTTAGGCACGAAAAAAGCCTGAGCGATCTCGTCATCGGGAACCGCCAACATGCCCTCGGCGTTCTGGTCGATCAGCTTGCTTGTAAAACCATCACGGGCACCTTTTGGGCAGTCCATGACGACGTCTCCGTCCTTCTTGATGACGTAGCGCTCTACCCAGGTGCGGGTTACATTTGCTTCATAAGGTATGTCGTTTTCCATCTTGCAGGCCTTGACGCAAAAGCCACAACCGACACACTTGTAGGTGTCGACCAGGAAACCCCAACGCAGTTCAGGGTTCGCAGCGAGAAGTTCCTTGGGGTCGATGAAATCCAGAGCAGATATTGACACAGAGGCACCGGCGACAAATACAGCCGCGCTCCTTAAAAACTCTCGTCTTTTCATATTACATGTCCTCCAGGCTCGGATTGTGCGGATTATGACATTCGCTGCACTCTTCGCCTTGGTTGTGCTCCGCAGGGTCTATGCCAGGGATATCTTCCCGGCCGCTGGACGGCATGGTGAGCTGAGCGTGACAGCGAATGCAAAGCCCCCTGCTCCTGTCGATTGCCAGCTTTTCAGGGTCGTCGGGATGGCTCAGTGCGGGGCCATGGCAGCTTTCGCAAGGTATCATGGCGTGTTGAGCGCTACGGAGTTCTTCGAATTTATCGTCGTGGCATTCGTTGCAGTACTCGGTGTCCTTGTACTTTGCCGGGTAATCTTTCCATTCCTGTTCGTTGCCTAACCGGTGAAAACCAAAGGTGTACCCGAGTTCCTGTGAACCAAAATCCGAGGGCACATAGACCGATCTGAACAGTAAAATGGCAATAACGACACCAATGACCACGAATAGCGGCCGCCAAACATGGTTTTTCACAGGCTTCTCCTTGCGATAGAGGTTTTAACAGAGTAAAACGAGGTTTTTAATTAGCATGGCCTGCTGGTTGTTGTCAATTATTCATACAGGACATCTGTTGGAATCTTTTAGATCCAGTTGAACGGCCTTTTACAAAGCTCACCGTTAACGCATTAGTTTGTCTTACTAATTGTTTTTTCATTTTTTATTGCTACAACGATTCTTGACATGCAAATTAAAATCAAATAGTGTTTTATTATATTCGTTGCTGTACATGTCCGGCAAAAGCAAGAGCAATGATGGGCTTTCTTGACAAGCCATCTGTACTGAGATTGCAACTGATCTGGCAGGGTTTTAGGCAAGTGGTGATGCTTTCTAAGGATTATTAACCCGTGGCAGAAAAGATGTTATGGCTGCAATAAATGAGAGGTGTTTATGGTGGAAAAATCTGCCAGCCTTGAGGAGCGTGTCGCCGGTCTGGAAGAAAAAGTTGCTGAATTGACCATGGTTGTCTGTGACTTGCAGGCGGGGATCGCTATCTCTGCAGTAGCGACGTCTGCCGTGAGCAAAAGGGCTGCTCGTAAAGCCGTTGTTGCTGGAGAGGCTTCGGATGAAATTCTGTCCTGGGTCGATAAATCTTTTATCCTGTCGCGCATTGCTACGACCAGTTTTATCGTTGCTGTCGCCCTGGCCTTGCGCACAGCTGCAGACAGTGGCAGCATAGATTTGCAGCTTGGCTCTTTCATTGGCATGCTCTACGCTTTTGGACTGATTATCTACGGTTGGTTTGCATATAAAGAAAAGAGTATCCAGGCTCCGGTTTTTATTCTCTGGGGAACCATTGTCATGTGCGGCGTGGTTGTCGAGGCCCATCGTGTCTTCGATACGGTCCCAACAGAGCTTGCCTACGTCGCCCTGGCACTGACCGGATTGTTTACAACCATCATCAGCCGCATTCATCATGTGGCCCTGCCCGTTTTTGTCGGCACTCTTGGTATGAGTTTTGGCAGTTTTGCCCTCGAATATCCAAGCCCGGTATTTCCCTATCTGGTCATCATCATGGGGTTGGCAAATATTTTTGCCACCTATGCAACGCGACTGCTGAGGGCGTCATGGCTGCGTTGGCTCCTGCTCGTGTTAACCCTTTTCATGATCCAGATATGGGATCTCAAGCTGGCCATATATCTACCAAAATTCAGTCCCGAAAACCTTGAGTTCTCAATTCGGGGATTATTGCCGTCGATAGGTTTTTTGGGGTTGGTCTTTGCTTGTATTGCCCTTCTTGGTGTGCTGGGCAAAGTTCAGGAAAAAATATCCAAGTTTGATGTCGTCCTGCCGGTCCTGAACGTCTGCTGGATTTACCTGGCCGCCACTTATGCTATCGGGCAGGGCTTAACGACTCCGACGACTTTTGGCTGGGTAGCAATGATCGCCGCCTTTGTTCATCTGGCAATAGCCTGGTGGCTTGCCCATCGAGCCGAGGGTGGCGCTTTAGGAACAACTTCCTTTGCCATGGCAGGTGGATTCCTGATGGCTTTTGCTGCTCCAATGGCCATCGGTCATGCCGTGATTGCCGGGGCGCTTGTCTCCTTGCTTGCAGTCGGTTTGGCGTGGGTTTCTGTGCGGCGCGGCAACTTGGGTTTACGTTTGGGTTCATATCTGCTGCAGTTCTACGCTTGCTCAACGCTGGTATTTCTGCTCTGGACTACAGATGGCACCAAACCGTCACTGGTTGGCGCGCTGTCATCGGGCCTGTTGGCCATAATCGCTTTCTGCCATTATTATTGGGCGCGTCTTCATCCGCCTGTGCACGGGGCCACCATCATGGACCAGCTCAACAAGAACGACCGAGGCGCGAGCCTGCTTCTGGTTGCGGCCCTGTTCAGCGGCTTCTTTACCATGCGGGTCGGTCTGTATCAAACGCTTGATTTCCTGCACTCGGCAACGCACAGCGCTTTCGGTGGAGCCCAATCCGTTTTAATCAACGTCACTGCAGCAGTTCTGCTCTTGCTCAGCCTGATACGGCGGAACAAGGAGCTGCGTAATGTTGCAGTGATGGTTACCGTGATTGGCGGCGGCAAGGTGTTTTTAATGGATATGGTGCAGCTGAAGGGAATGCCACTTATGATCAGTGTTTTTACTTTTGGTCTGGTTGCGGCGCTGGCATCATTTGTTCTTGGGCGCTGGAAAAAGCGGGTCGATTCGTCAGATGAAACCGCCCAAGATAAGGGCTGAAACGAACAATTACAGAGTGAGAGCGCATTGAGATTGTTCACTGAGTTCGCGACATAAAAAAGGCGCCCACATTTGCGGGCGCCTTTTCCCTTTTAAAAGGAGAATTACCAGACTGAATCAAGCTGCGTCATGACTTCCTTGAAATCGGCGGCGACGCTGTCAAGAATGAGAAGGGCATATTCATTGTTGTGGACACCATGGGTTCCGTCGTAACGTACGAACTTGAGGTTGCGAAGTGCTCTTTCGTAGGTTGCCCAGGCCTCTGCTGTGTTGCGTTTGGCAGCATCAGCATCAAGCAGCGCAGCTTCCAATTCGACGCGCATTTCCTTAAGACCCTCAACGCGTGCTTTGGTCGTTTCTGCCCACTCATTGAAGATGTCTTTGTATGAATCATCCTGGTGGCAATCGGTGCAGGTTTCCGAAGAAGGGCGGTAAACACCTTTGGTAACGCCGGTATGGCAGTCAGTGCAAGTCATGTCAGCAGCAGCACTGCCGTACATCATGCTGGGGGTTGCGGGAAGCTCATAAATTCCAACGCCTGCGTTCATTGCCAGCTGTGTTTCGTGACAAACGTCGCAGTCATTCATCTGAGGAGCACCATCACCAGCGTCGGCATGGCAGGTAAGGCAGAAATTCATGCGATCCGTTTTCGTTGCCGGATTGTGAACAACGCCGAAATGGCAGTCACGGCAGGTCAGGTCAAACTCTTCGATATGCATGCTGTGGTTGAAGTGGGTGCCGCCGACATAGTCGTCACGCATAATGTCCGCTAGCCCCTTGCGCTCGCGGAACCCCGGGTTGACCACGTCATCCAGCATGCGCATGTTGACGAGCTTCATCGGGCCCTTGGTTGTTTCCCGAACCGTCTTGTTGCCTTCATCAGAGTGGCAGTAGAGGCAGTGCCATGAAGGAACCAGGTCCTCATGCGGGTTCGATAAAATCTCCAGTTTTTCCTCCTTGGAGATGGTCAGCTGCATGTAGGTGTCCTTCAGTCCACTTAATTTGGCTTTAACATAACCAAGCACGCCGGGTCGACCGTGGCAGTCAAGGCAGGAAACACCGGAATCACCGTGGGCCGAGTGCTCCCAGGAGTCTACTTCAGCGAGAGGACCAAAGCCCTGTGAAGGGTGGCAGAGATGACAGAATTCGGGTTCTGAGGTCATATGGAGTATCTGGATGTTGATGAAACCGAACAATATAACAAACACCACCGAAGCTATGGTGAAGAGGACTATGTGTCGTTTGCACCAGTCAAATACGCTTTTAAGCATGATCTGCACCTCTGTAATGGATTTACACCAAAAATTGTGTCAGCAGGGGAGGATTAAATACGTTCGAAGCCCCCGTATCATACACATTTTGCGAATGAATGCAATGCAAAGAGTGTATACAGAATGCCGTTCTGTGTAGCGCCCATGATGCAGAAGTGTTGTGATCGCCGAGAAAAAAGGGGCTGCCAATCGGCAGCCCCTAATGATTCTGACTCTATCTTATGGGCCAGATGTTAGTGCCCACCACCTGCCATGAAGGCGAAGATCATCAGGAAAAGACAGGCAATGCCGGTAAAAAGGGCGATGTAACCAAAAGCCTTGAGACAGAAGTCGTAGACTGGACCACTGACTTTCTTGCAGACGTACTCATCAGTCACCCCTTCCTCTTCATAGCGGCGCCATTGGTCTCCACGTTCCTCAATGAACTCCTCCTTGGCCATCTGGCCGTTGAAAATAACGAAGTCCATCGGGAATTTCTCTGGACGGCCGTGCGTATTATAGAAGTGCACGGTGAAGATAAAGCCGGTTGCAAGCAGGGCCTCGTCGGAGTGCACAATCGTCGCGACATTGAACATCCAGCCCGGGAGAAAATATCCAAAGAATTCCGGGAACCAGAGCATCAGACCCGATCCGCCGATGGCGAACATACCCCAGAAGACCGCAAGGAAGTCGAATTTCTCCCAGTAAGTCCAGCGCTCAAAGGTCGGCTTCGGTCCCAGGAAGAGGAACCAGCGCACCATGCCGACAACATCACGGATATCACGCAGGTTCGGGCAGAGTGAGTCTGGTCCGAACAGACGGGTCAGCCACATGTCACCTGAGCTCTTCTTCTTGCTCAGGAAGAGGAAGTCGAAGCTCAGGATCAAAGCTGAAACAAAATAGTAGAAGGTCAGGATCGCACAGCCGCGATGGATCAGGCCGGCATAGTAGGTGCCGCCGAAGAAGTCCATCATCGTCATGGCCCAGTGCTGACCGGCAAACTTGAGCGGAATTCCGGTCAGCGTCAGGCCAAGAAAACTGATGATGACGGTCAGGTGCAGGAAGATATGACGGGCCTTGAAGCGTACGTACTGCTTGTGCGGCTCGCTGATGTGATGCTCGCCCTTGCCCAGGTGACCAGCCGCGATCTTCTGGCGATTCTCAACGAAGCCTCGGATCATCCAGAGCAGGGTGTGAATCCAGAATACGGCAAAAGTCCCGACCAGCAGCCCGGTCATGCTGACATAAGTCCAGTAACTGATCGGGTAATTTTCGCGGTCGGTCATGTCGCCATGGGAGTTGAACTTGGTAAACAGAGGGGTGGCATTGGGGTGACACTGGGCGCAGGTCCCGACCAGGTTTGCCTCGTTGACGCTGGAGGCAGGATCTTCCTCGGGCAGCACGTTGTGCGCGGTGTGACAGTCGGCACAGCCGGCAACCTTGTCCGGTGAGCCAAGTTTGAAGTTTTTGCCGTGGTAGCTGTTCATGTACGTATCCACGGCAACGTTAAATACGCCGTTGCGTGCCATCATCTCCTGGTCAGCGTGACACTCCAGGCAGACCTTGGTGTGAAATTCACGATTGATATGGCTGTTGGAGGCGCCCAGCTGTTCGATCTTGTGCAGACCATGGCAGTCGTGACAGGCCGCAGAATCCTGATTGCCGGCCATGACGGCCTTGCCGTGAACCGAGTCAATGTAGTCTTCGTGATCATCGTGGCAGCTGGTACACTTGGCAATGACTTTCGCTTTGTCATTCTTCCAGTATGTGTGGGCATGGATGTCATCGTGGCAGGCAGCACAGGTCACATCGTTCAACTGATGGACGCTTGAGTAATGCTCGCTGGTTTCTTTTTTGTGGCAGAGTACACACTTGGGCTCTCCAGGCATGACCTCACCGGAGATATGGGCATCGAGGGAGGTCACTTCGACATGGCAGCTGGTACAGGCATTTTTGCCATGAACAGAAGCTCCATAAGCAACCGGCGAGACCACATCCTCATGGCACTCCAGGCAGACTTCGGGAGCTATGGCCATGCCGCTTTCTGCTAAAACCGGTGTGCTTGGTATAAGCAGGGCAACAGCCAGCAGTATAAAAGCAAGGATTCTGCAATTCATAGTTTGACCTCCTGATGGTCTTTTATATTTGAGTCGGAGAGGGATGAAATGATCTTTAAAATGTTGTGCTCGAAATGCCTTAAAAACAGAAATAATTGAATAAATTAAATGTGTTGGCTACGAATAAAATTGTATACAATGCAAGATTAAAAATGGTTTAACATAAGCTGTATTAAAAGTCAATGTGAAAGACTGCTAAGAAAAATATTTTAAATATACACCGGTATATTTCCCCATAGCTCAGATAAATATCTTGTCTGGTCGAAATCAATGACGCTAGTATGGCGATATTTTATCGGTTTGGGAGTTTGCACTATGGTACAGAAATGGCGTGGATGGGTTTTTGCCGGTACTGCCTTGAGCATGTATCTGGTTGGCGGGTTGCTGATCATGGCCGGACTGATCATGATTGGCATCTTGGGTGATCAGGATTTGTGGGGCTGGGGTGAAGCTCGCGGGATCGGTTACATGGCTTTTGCCGTCGGCATCCTCCTTTCCATTATCGGTGTGCTGGTCATGCGGATCATGCGCAATAGAGGCTGGTAGAGACGTAGAGGCAAAAAAAGTTTAACAAAGGGAAAGGGAGCAAACCACTGAAGGTTGCCCCCTTTTTTTGTGCTGATCAATGCCGAATTACTTGTTGAGCAACTGCACAACAGTCTCGGTGAAGGGGTTGGCGAAAAGGATGATCATGGCAACAACGAAAACGTAGATTGCCAGGGACTCGATCATTGCCAGGCCGATCAGCATAACCGTCATAATCTTACCGCTTGCTCCGGGATTACGGGCTACGCCTTCAACGGCCTTCTGAATGGCAAGACCCTGGCCGATACCTGTACCAAAGGAACCGAGACCCATGCCGATACCGGCAGCAACAACACACCATGCAAAAAATTCCATGTGACTACTCCTTAAATACAACTTCCTGTTTTTGTTTTCCTATACAGTATAGGACGCAAACCCGGGGCATCCGGGTTTAGTGAGCTTCATCGAGCGAGCCGGCGATGTAGATCATGGCCAGCAGCATAAAAACGAAAGTCTGGATGAACGCGACCAAAACGCCCATTAACATCATCGGCAGTGGCAGCAGGAACGGTACCAGGCCAAAGAAGATCATCAGCACGATCTCGTGGCCATACATGTTACCGAACAGACGCAGGGTCAGTGACAGCGGGCGCGCCAGGTGACCGACGATTTCAATCGGTACGATCAGCGGAGCCAGCCAGATGACCGGGCCGCAGAAGTGTTTGAAATAGCCGATGCCGTGCTCTTTGACGCCAATGATATGGGTCATGGCGAAAACCGTCAGCGCAATTGCAGCATTGGTATTGAGGTTGGCTGTCGGCGGGAAGAACCCCGGAATCAGAGCAATCAGGTTCGAGGTCAAAATAAAGAAGGCAATAGTGGCGATCAGAGGGAAATAAGCCTTTCCTTTGTGACCCATGGTCTCTTCGATCATGTTCTCAATGCCGTCAATGACCGGTTCGAAAAAATTCTGCAGGCCGCTCGGAACCGTTTTGATGCTGCGCCTGACCAGAACAGCAAGCAAGATCAGCAGCGCCATGACCAACCATGTATATGTGACATGGCTACCGATGTGCAGGTTCAGTTGCTGCTCAAGCCATTCAAGAAAAATAAAGGGATGTGTCATGGTACTTAAAGCCTCCTCTACTTAAAGGCGCGCTGAACTGCCATCCAGAACAGGTTGATAAGCACTACCGAGAGGCCGATCATCAAGCCGACGGCGTGGATTTTTACGACAGCAACCAGGATGGCAAGAACCACCACTAATGCTGACAATCTAACACAGTAACCAAACTGGTAGCGGAAACGGGCACCGCCAGTCGGCTGTTCCAGCAGTTGCCGCAACGAGCGTCGCAGCCAGAGAAAACCGCCGATAGCGACCAGCCCGCCAACCAGTATTCCTGTGCTCAAGGCGAGGTTGCGGAAAGGCAGGCTGCTGAACAGCATAAAGGCCAGAATGACCCAGTTGCGCCGCGCCAGTTGTGCGGGCAATTGTTCAATCTGATCCATCGTTCTTCTGATCCTGTCCCGGGTTCTTTTCCTGCTCGCGCATTGCGCGTCGGGTCAGAATGAAGATGTTGCGGAATCCCGATGCAATGCCGAAACCAAGCCAGATCAGGGTCATCCAGGGGGTTGTTCCCAACCATTTGTCCAGGTAGTAGCCAATAAACAGGCCGATGAATGAAGCCGCCACCATAGATATCCCGATGCTTGATAAAAAGCTCAGAGACTTCATGAGTTGACGTTTGTCTTCGGCCATAATTAATTG
The DNA here is from genome assembly GCA_051305855.1 of Desulfuromonadales bacterium. Lineage (GTDB taxonomy): Bacteria > Desulfobacterota > Desulfuromonadia > Desulfuromonadales > BM103 > M0040. The sequence continues at coordinate 13,456 of JBPPMB010000231.1, read as the reverse complement.
TATACAGAATACACTTGGGGTTAAAACCAACCTTAGATAGCACAGGGTTTTCAGGCTGTCAACCGATTTTCTCGGCACTTAGCCCACGTTTGATCAGTTGCCGATGGAGCGCTGGGAGAGCAGTACAATACCGGTCATGACAGTGAGCTTTTTACGATCAACGGATAACGATCTGCTGATCGCTCAATTCGACCGTCTGACCTGTGCGGATCTTGCAGCGCTTGCGTAACTCTACCTCGCCATCAACCTTGACCAGGCCATCGGCAACCAGCAGCTTGGCGATGCCGCCGCTCTCGCAGAGTCCGGTCACCTTCAACAGGCTATGCAGCTCAATGTAATCCTGCCCTGCCAGATCAAATGCGATCACGGGTTTTCCTGCCGCTCTTGCCGGCTGCAGGAGGTTTCTTCCCCCCTGGTTTGAGGAACTTCCCTTCGCCGCTTTTTGTCGCGCTCTGATATTTGGGTTTCTCGGCTTTTGTCGGGAATCTTTCGTCAGCGGGGCTGATTTGCAGTTGCTGTCCGCAAACCCAGACTTTCTGCAGCTGTCGAAAGGTTGCCGAGGGCATATCTTGCGGCAAATCAACGAGACAGTGATCATTAAGAATCTTGATCTGGCCGATGTCGCGGCTTTGGATATTTGCCTCGTTGGCAATCGCGCCGACGATATGTTTTGGCTCCACGCCGTGAATGCGGCCGACTTCTATCCGGTAGCGTGTCAGGTTCGTGTTGGAAGTAACACGGCTGCGCTCGGAATGCGGTAAATTTTCGGCAGAGGCGGACTCTTCCTCAAAAGCATTCTCTTCCATCTGCAGCGGTTTGTCTTTCTGCAGCAGATAGGCAAGGGTCGCGGCAATTCTCCGCAGGCCGACATCGTATTGGTGCTGGTAGTTATCGATCAACTCTTCGAAGAATTCCAGGTCCTGGGATTCCATAGCCTCGGCAATCTGTTCCTTGAAGAGGTCAGTGCGGCGGTTGGAGATGTCCTTGCGACTAGGCAGGCTCATTGCAGTGATCGGCTGGCGGGTCGCCCGTTCTATGGCTGCCAGCATACGCCGTTCCCGAGGAGCTACAAAAAGTATCGCTTGTCCTTCGCGGCCAGCGCGTCCCGTTCGGCCAATGCGGTGAACATAGGCTTCTGTATCGTAAGGAATGTCGTAATTGACGACATGGCTGATGCGTTTCACATCCAGCCCGCGGGCGGCTACATCTGTGGCGACGACGATATCAAGAGTCCCCGCTTTCAATCCCGCTACGGTTTTTTCCCTCATTACCTGGGTCATATCGCCATTTAACGGTGCACATGAAAAGCCACGCGATTCAAGTTTCTCCGAGAGTTCAACCGTAGCTGTCTTGGTGCGCACGAAGACAAGCATGCCTTCGATCTCTTCCGCCTCGAGAATACGTGTCAAAGCATCCAGCTTATGGAGCCCCTTGACTTGCCAGAATCGTTGAACAATGGTGTCAACGGTCGCTGTTTTTGTTTTGATATGGATTTCAACAGGATCCTTCATATGCCGACGGGCAATGCGCAAGACCTCTTTCGGCATGGTTGCCGAGAAAAGAGCCGTCTGCCGATCTGCCGGCGTATCTTTCAGTATCTGTTCGACATCATCGATAAAACCCATGCGCAGCATTTCGTCAGCCTCATCGAGGACTACGCACGCAAGATCCGTAAGGTTGAGAGTGCCACGGCGCAAGTGATCCTGAATGCGTCCCGGAGTACCGACCACGGCGTGGACGCCGCGATGCAGCTGCCGCAGTTGCTGGCTCATGCTCTGGCCGCCGTAAACTGGCAGAACCTGGAATCCTGGCAGGTGGCGGGCGTAGGTACGGATTGCTTCAGAAACCTGGAGGGCCAGTTCGCGAGTGGGTGTGAGTACGAGAATTTGTGGTTTTTTCTTTTTAAGATCGAGCCTGCTCAAGAGAGGCAGGGCAAAGGCTGCCGTTTTACCGGTGCCAGTCTGGGCCTGTCCCAGCAGATCACGCCCTGCCAATAGCGGTGGAATGCTGCGGGCCTGAATCGGCGAAGGTGTTTCGTAGCCGACTTCATCAATAACCCGGTGTATCTCTGGAGCGAGCGCCAATTCAGCAAAAGTTGTCAATGTATCTTCTGTCATGTGTGTCCTGTGTCAATTTGTACGGGAATAACCCTGTCAAACCGGGCAATATGGATGTCTGGGTGTGAACAGAAAGCCCTTGTTTTGATAGCAGGCTTGCTCGAAATGAGGTGAAAGGAGGCAGGGAACTTAACCCATCTCTCACTCGAGTGCAACTTAATTACCACCCCTGTGCAAAAATAAGTTGTCAACGCAAGCTGATCTTGGTGAGCAGAATGCCGGCGCCTCGATTCAGGAAGTGCTCTCGCGGCAAGAAAGCAAAGACCGTTGACTTGCGAGTACCAAGCAGGTTGAGCTCGTTGATGATCAGTTGATGGCGCTTGAATTTGAGCCCCTTGCGCAAGGACATGATGGCCTGGCGTTTCCGGCCGGCGACCATGTAGATGCGACTGAGCTGATAATAGTGGTCCGGGTTGTCCGGCTCTGCATCAAGGGCCTCCCTGCAGAGAGTCATGGCCAGTTGGTACTGGCGACGCTCTTTGGCCAGGCAATATGCAAGTTTTGATTTGACGCCGGGCAATGGCCTGATGGTATGAGCCATCTCGAGTTGTAGAAGCGCGACCAACGTGTCGCCGTTTTGCAGGGCCTGTTCACTTTTGCTAAGCAGGCTGCTGAAGGAGTCAGGCATGTGATTGTCTCCTGCATAGAAGTAAATTCCAAAAAGCTGCGAGAGAAGATTAGCGCAATTCGTTGTTTTCAGCAACATGGTCGGCAGTTTGCGTGTTCTGGAGAACCTCATGTAGTGAGGAACTTTTCAATGTGGGATAAAATGTTCTGTTTGGTGCGCTTCGCAGTATAAAGATTTGCTTGGGCTTGTCTGCTGGTATATTGTAAGGTGTTAATCTTGCTGTTGATTGTTGAGATTTTCCGTGTTTGTCTTTCCTCCTGCACGTCTCGCCTGCATAGTTGTCTGGTGTCTGTCCGATGAGCTGCCGCTGGATGCCGGTGTAACACGTTGCGGTGGAACAGTCCGCAATCTCTTGACCAGTGATCAAACAGTAGCCAAGGAGGGATGTTGAATCCATGAAGTTGCGGTCGAAAATACTCATAGCTCTGGTTTCTGTGGGAGTCATCCCTCTAGCGCTTTCTCTCTGGATGATTGGGGGTATGGTCGCCGAAGAGCTTGAGGTGCAGACGCAGGCGCGCGTACATGGCTCGGCCAACTTTGTCGAACAGGCCGCAACCAGCATCTCGGCTGAAAATCTGACATTGGTGCAAATGTTGGCCGGAAATCCTTTTATGATCAATGCTGTCTACTCTGCCTCTCTGAGTGGCGACAATGCGCAGTTGACCAGCTTTCTTGGTGATATGGAGGCTTTGCCCTTTGATCAGATACAGGTTCTCGACCAGGAGGGGCAACGCCTTTATCGGGAGTTTTTCAACGGCAACGAAGAAATCCCTGCGACCTCCGGAATCGATCATCCGGTCATCGAAGCCGGCAGGGGCGATGGATCTTATGTGGAAAGTGGCATGTTTGACGGCCGCATGGCCGTTACCGCTGTTGCTCCGATCAGCATGTACGGCGCCCTGATCGGCCATCTGGTCGGGGTGACCTATTCCGATATACATTTCGCGACACGTCTAAAAGCTTTCAGCGGCACGGAGATTGCTTTTTTTGACGAAAGCGGCGTCTTCGTCTCAACCACCCCGGGACTGGCCGCACTTGACCTGAATAGAGTGCTTCAATCCGCTGATTATGAAGCTCCGATCAATGGTCGTAACCACCGAATCTTCTACAACACGTTCAGTGGTAAAAACCGCGGTGTGCTGATGGCTCTGGACGTCACCGATTTATCTATCGCAAAAAGTCATCTGCAGCAGTCCTTGCTGCTTATTGCAGGTTTTGCCGGGGCGATCTCAGTGGTAGCCGGATTGCTCGTTTCGGCCGGAATTGTCCGGCCCTTGCGGGAGATGGTCGCAAGCCTGCGCGAGATTTCTGCCGGTGGTGGCGATCTGACCTGTCAACTGAAGGTGCGCAGCAGTGATGAAGTCGGCGAGGTGGCCGAATGTTTCAATGGATTTCTTGCCCGGCAGCGTGAAATGGTGGGCCGTATCCGCGGTGTCACCGAGGATTTGACCAAAGCAAATGAGAAGGTCCGCTATTCCTCACGCGAAGTCATGGAGGGGGCTGTGCACCAGTCGCAAGCCCTGGAAGAATCTTCCAGGGCGATAGAGAGGATCGACGAAGCTGCCAGCGGCATTGCTGCGAGTACCGGTATTCTGGTCAGCTCGGTGGAAGAGAGTTCGTCGGCAACTCTGGAGTTGGGAGCAACGATCGAAGAGATTGCTGCGCAGATGGAGAAACTTTTTGCCACTGTCGATGCCGTCTCCAGCTCAATCAGCGAAATGTCGATAGCCAGTCAGGAAGTTGCAGAAAATGTCGGTATCCTCTCTTCCTCTACAGAGGTGACCGTTTCCTCAATGCTGGAGATGGACGCCTCGATCAAAGAGATCGAGGAAAATGCCGTACAGACCAGTAAGCTGGCCAGCGAGGCCGCCGAAGATGCTCAGCGTGGCATGCTGACCGTCGATGAAACAATCCGTGGGATTGAGTCAATTCGCCAGACTGTTGATCGGGCAAGTGATGCGATCATGGAACTTGGCAGTCAGTCGAACGCGATCGGCAAGATTCTCACAGTTATCGATGAGGTGGCAGACCAGACCAGTCTGCTTGCCCTGAATGCAGCGATTATAGCTGCCCAGGCAGGAGAGCATGGCAGGGGCTTTGCCGTGGTTGCCGCTGAAATTCGCGAACTGGCTGATCGTAGTGCGGTTTCCACACGTGAAATCGGCACGATCATTACCAATCTTCAGGAAGGAACCCAGGAAGCAGTCGTAGCAATGAAGACGGGCAGTGAACAGGTCTACGAAGAGGTTAAACGCTCCAGGGCTTCCAGTATCGCTCTGGAAAAGATCCGCAACAGTACCCTCAAAGCGATGCAGCAGGTTAACGGTATCGTCAGGGCTACTGAAGAGCAGTCTCGCGGCAGTCGCCAGGTGACTGATTCGATGAACCAGGTGGCCACCATGCTCGAGCAGATTGCCTCTGCAGTCAACCAACAGACTTCGGGGGCACACCAGCTCGCCGCAGGGGCTGAGTCGATGCGCGATATTGCTGCCCATGGTAAGCAGAGCACAAGCGAACAGACCAAGGGGAGCCGGCAGATCAACCAGAGTATGGATGAAATTCGTTCCATGATCTCGGTTATTGATGGTGCCACGCGTGAATTGACCAGGCGCAGTCGCGATGTTGTTGTCGCTGTCGGTAGCGTTCACAGGGTTGCCGAGAACAATGCCAAACGTACTGCTGAACTGGACCATGTGGTCGAAACACTGACGCGTTTGACCTCTGCCCTGGAAGCAGAGGTTGGGGTCTACAAGATATGACAGATTCGTTTCTCAAGCTGACTGTACTGGGCTCTGGAACGAGCACCGGAGTGCCTGTCCTCGGCTGCCATTGCGCCGTCTGCTTATCGTCAGAGCCACGCAATAACCGAACCCGTTGCAGTGCGTTGCTTGAGTGGTCTGGACATAAGGTTTTGATTGATACCGCAACAGATTTTCGCCAGCAGGCGTTGCGTGAAGGCATCGAGCAAGTCGACAGTGTCCTCTACACACATGCGCACGCCGATCATGTGCACGGGATTGATGACCTGAGGACCTTCACTCTGATGACAGGCAAGGCGATTCCGGTTTATGCTGCACGTGGCGTGCTTGATCGGATTCAGGGGTTGTTCAGCTATATATTCAGCGAAGCGGACACCCCTGGCTACCGGCCGCGTCTGCAAATTACCGAAGTCGTTGGGCCCTTTGAGTTGTTCGGTCAGAAGATTACACCAATCCCTCTGTTGCATGGGCCAGGCGATTCTCTCGGCTACCGGGTAGGCAATTTGGCCTACGTGGTCGATTGCAGCGCAATCCCCGAATCGTCCTGGGCTTTGCTGGAAGGCTTAGACGTGTTGGTCATTGATGCTTTGAGGTTTCGTGAGCATGAGTCGCACTTCAGTATCAGCGCTGCAATTGAGGTCGCGAGGCAATTGCGGGTGCCGAAAACCTTGCTGACGCATCTCACACATGATGTGGATTACCCGCGTCACACTGCGGAACTCCCCGAAGGCATTGAATTTGCGTATGATGGACAGACTATAACCTTGCCGTTGCAAGGGTCTTAAGGGCGCCGGGAACGCATGTCAAACCATCAGGAAATGCGCCGCATGGGCAGCATGATGAGAGCATCGAATATTTCGAACTTTACAGCATCAATTGGGACGATTTTTCTGACTGCAAAAGATTCACTAACTGATCTTCGGACTTCACGATTGTGAGCTCTGTTATGAGCCAGCCAAATCTAAACCAGATCCGCAATATCGGCATTATCTCGCATATCGATGCGGGCAAAACGACGGTGTCCGAGCGCATCCTCTTTTACTGTGGCGAGATTCACAAGTTGGGTGAAGTACACGATGGCATGGCAACCATGGACTGGATGGCCCAGGAGCAGGACCGCGGTATCACCATCACCGCCACCAGCACCACCTGCCGCTGGCAGGAGACCTGGATCAATCTCATCGACACCCCGGGACATATCGACTTCACCATCGAGGTGGAACGCTCTCTGCGGGTTCTGGATGGCGCGATTGCTATCTTCAGCGCTGTAGAAGGGGTGCAGCCACAAAGTGAGTCAGTCTGGCACCAGGCAAATCGCTACGCAGTGCCGCGAATCTGCCTGATCAACAAAATGGACCGGGTCGGCGCGGATTATCGGGCTGTCCTTGAGCAGATGCATGAGCGTCTCGGCGCGCGTCCGGTACTGATGCAGCTGCCGGTAGGCGAGGAGGGTCACTTCCGCAGCGTCGTTGACCTCCTCGAAGGGTGCGAGCTGACTTTTGATGAGGGCGAGTTCGGTGCGACGGTTGTCTGCATGCCGGTTGACGAAGAACTCAAACTGGAAGTTGCCGAGGCACGTGAGGCCCTGGTTGAAGCCGCAGCTGATTGGGACGATGAGCTGCTCGCAGATTTCCTGGAAGGGAAAGATATCACTGCGGAGAGAATCCGTCCGGCATTGCGCAGGGGAGTCCTGGCCGGGCAGCTGTTCCCGGTGTTCCTCGGCTCGGCCTTGCGCAATAAGGGGATTCAGCCACTTCTTGATGCAGTCACAGACCTGTTGCCCTCGCCCCTTGAGCTGCCACCGGTTCCGGCGCATCAGCCGGGCAGTGGTGAAGATCTGCTGCTCCCCTGTGATGTGTCAGGACCGCTTTGTATCCTGGCTTTTAAAGTGCTTTCCGATGAAGGTCGTAAGCTGACCTATCTGCGCATTTACTCTGGAGAATTAAAAGCCGGCGACATACTGCTGAATCCCAATCGTAACGTTCAGGAACGTGCCGCGCGGCTCTTTCGTATGCATGCACATAAGCGCGAGCGGATCGATACCGCGCATGCCGGTGATATTGTCGCCGCCGCGGGCCTCAAAGAGGCCTTGACCGGTGATACGCTCTGCTCGCCGGAAAAGCCTTTACTGCTCGCCGGTCTTGCCGTCCCCGAACCTGTCGTCTCGCTGGCAGTGGAACCGAAACAGATCCAGGACCGTGACAAACTGCTCCTGTCGCTGGAGAAGCTGCAATGGGAAGATCCGACCTTCCGCGTGCGTGAAGACCAAGAGACCGGCCAGACGGTTTTGACCGGCATGGGTGAACTGCATCTCGAGGTCGTGCTGCGGCGATTGGCTGACGACTTCGGTGTTGAGGTCAATGCCGGCAAGCCACAGGTCGTCTACCGGGAAAGCATATCTGCCGAAGCACGGCACACAGAGCTGTTCGAGCGAGAGATTGACGGTAAGCATCAGCATGGCGAGGTCACCCTGAGGGTGGTACCTCGTGAGCGTGGGGCCGGCATTGAAATTGTATTGCCATCGTCTGACACGCCAGGTTTGAGTGCAGAAATTCTCAAGGTTCTCGATGAAACTTTGCGCCGGGCCGTTCAGTCGGGAGTGCAGGTCGGCTACCCGATGGTCGATCTGAGTATCATTGTTGAACAGGTACCGATTATTTCGGGTGTGACTTCTGTCCTTGGTGTGCGAGCCGCCGCCCAGCGCGGGCTCTCTCTGGTCGCTCGTGCAGCAAAACCTGTGCTGCTGGAACCGGTCATGGCCCTGGAGATCACTGCGCCGAACGAATTCTCAGGCAGGGTTCTGGGCAACCTGCAGCAGAAACGTGGCCGGATCGAAGGCATGCAGTCTCGCGATGTGGTCGATATCGTCCGTGCCCACGTGCCACTTTCGGAGATGTTCGGTTACATGACCGAGCTCCGCAGTGCCACCCAGGGACGCGGTTCCTTTACCATGGAGTTCAGTCATTACGACAAGGCCCCCGATGCGGTGCTGAAACGGTTTGGTTTGAAGTAGGCTGCAGTACACCAAGACATTGCCCCGATATTCAATGCAACAAATGGTTTGGCCCATCCAACTTACAATCGCGCGATAAGTGTTCTGATGTCCTCCTGGAAAACCTTATAATATTTTTCGCCAGGGAAAGAGATACTCTCCCGTAACGGCTGCCCCATCCCGGCATCTCCGAATAATACTTTGATATCGCTGGCCAGACGCCGCCACTCGGAAGCCAGCATCAAGGTATCGAGCTTTTGCCGTTTGGGATATGACACGCCAAGCCAAAGGATCTCGAGAGCACGGAACAAAGGAACGGAATTACGCCAAGGGGTAAATCCTTCCGGCCGCAATAGCTCGTCAAGAAACCCCGGGGATAAAGAATATATTTTTTCTCGAGTACTCGTTCGCACTTGCACAACTCCAGAGTGCACCATTTCTGCCAGCGCATTCTGAGTTGAACGCGGGTTCTGCCCGATCAGCCTGGCAATACGCGAGGGGTGGATTTCACCGACGGAGCCAAGAAGGCAGAGGATCTCACAACGCAAATTTACGCCTAGCAGTGCTCTCAATCGCAGCAGCAGCGCTGGCATGCCCTCCGTTGGAAAATGCTGGGACAGACGTCTTAATTTGACTGGCGGGCGAAGCAATCCGTGTCGCTGGAAAATTTCGTCACAACCCTTTGATGACGGCATTGGCCGTCCATCTTTCATATAGAAGAGAGGGGATTGCTCTTTTTGAGAGTATTTAGCCGCAAGCTTTTTCCATTTGAGCGCCACCGACGATTTTTGACCGAGCAGTTCGGCAACCGCGCTTAGTTCAGCCTTGGCCTGAAAATCAAATTGTTTCAACAGGTTCTGTAGGCGCTGAACATTTAGAAAGTCGCCGTTAACCACCAACCAATCCAGCACCTCGTCAAAAAGCCGCGCATCATAACGAGCAACGGTCAACGTCAGCAAAAGGAGCGCTTCCGGATCGACCACCTTCGATTCTTCGGAACTGCTGTACCCGGACACGCCGATCGCGGACCACTGCCGCCACAGAAGAACCAGAAGCTGTTCGAGTACCGTTTCTTTAAATTCATTCAACGAGGTGTTCATAGCCGAACTCCCGGAAAAACATCTTGATACTCTCCAGGTAACCTTCTGATGAATCATGTGTTCGAGACCAGGCAACAGCCTTCAACAATTCATCATCGGTTGGATTGAGCGCCTGGAGATCAGTCGCATGATAACTGCCAAATTGATCAACGGCTGCATAGAGCTTGAAATGGATCTGGTCGATACGACCAATGAACGCAACCGTCAGCTTTTCTCCAAACCCCTTCCAGCTCAAACGATCAGCAAATCCATCCGGGAGACCGAGACGGAAAAGCCCACCCTCGCCGCTGCTGGGACCGTTATTCAACCAATCCTTCGGAAGCCCCAGGTCCTCCGCCACCTCCCATGCCGCCCTCTCCAAAGCTTCCGGCAGTGGTGCTGGATCAATCAGCTCTCCATCATCATCTGCCAGCGCGACGACATCGACATCCCGGGTGGCTCGCATGACCAGTTTGGTTGCAACCAAAGCCGTTCCGCCACAAACCACCAGATTGAAATTCGGAGCGTCCGCTATATCCAGACGACCGTTCAGCAAGCGCAGGGCAGTATCAAATTGCTCATATTGATACGTCATTGAATCTCCTAGTTCGCAATATACGTACTATAAATGACATTTACGCAGTTTTCAATAGAATTGATTGAACTGACAAACGATCCCAATTTGAGAAATATAGTTCCCAAATTAGGAGACAGAAGAGGTCATTAATATCTCAGGTCCGAAAGCAATTCCACCGTCGATTGAAATCTGTTTTTCGAAAAAAGTCGAGATCTGACCTCCGGCGCTTTGAGACAGAAAGTCTTTGGCAATCAGAAGAGACAGTATTTGGGAGATTTGAAACGAGGGAGCTGAAATGATGCCTCCATCAGCTTTTCGCTGTGCTTTTGAGTCTGGTTGGTTTTGGCTTCCAGTTCGTCACACAGGGTCATGTTTCGGGTTTCGGGGACACTCAAAATTGAGTGTTCCCGGCACAATGCAACCAGCGTCGCCAGGAACAGTTCACGGTGCAAGCGACCCAATTCGGCGAAGTCGGCTTTGACCAATCCGGCCAGGAAGAGACAATAGCGGCTTTCATCGTGGCAAAACAGCACGCACTGCCGACGGTCGTAGCTGTAAAGATGGGCGTGCCAGCTCCCCAGCGGGCTGGTTTCGAACAGGGACGCTGTCGAGACTTCGGGGAGTTTGGCGGCTAGCTTTTGGGTGCAGTGAATGATCATGGTGATTGGAGTATCTCGTGAGGGAAGAACAAGGTGGATGTCCAAGTCTAGGTTTCAAAAATCACTTCGGGAGGGCTCTGAATTTGGGGGACACTCTATTTTGAGTGTCCCCAATTCCCCAATTCCAATTCTATTGATTCCACCGGCGATATCCATGTCTATGCCACCAAAAGCTGCCGAACGGTAGCCTCCATCAGTTTTACGCTGTGCTGCTGGGTCTGGTTGAGTTTGGCTTCGAGTTCGCCGCACTGGGCCATGAGTTGGTTGACCTTGGCTACTATGTGGTGCTGTTCGGGCAAGGGAGGGAGAGCAACGACAAAACCTGATATATCGTCTGAATCAAGCCGACACGTTCCATGAGAAGACCTCTTAACCATCTGGAGAATCCTTGCCTTCTCGCCAGCCAGATTTAAGAGGACGTATTCAGAAATGTCAGGGAGGGTGCACACCAGTGCCTTCATATCCTGATTTATAGCCACCTCGACAGTTGTCTTTGCCACAGGAAAGGAGTGAAGCAGTATCATCCATCTCAAAACCATGAGTATGGAACCAACAGGGATCAGCTTTGCTGCTGATTTTTGGATGCCTTCGGGTGATACATGGTCAATAGTGTCAGCAATGTACCTTGTCTTCATGTCCTTTGGGCTGACCCACGGAATTTCGCCAATCCAGAAAGACGCGTTTTGCTTTGAAGGCGTCCCTCCACCGAGAAAACACCCTAACTCAATTAGCCGAACCCATTCCCATCCTTTTGGTAATTCATAAGGCATTTCAGCGGATGTGACTGGCACTACCGGGGCGGTTCGTGAACCTCCCCTACGAGAACCGCTGCCAACTTTCCCACTCCGTATCCGCCCTAGCAGCGTCGAAGCCGGCTCATCCTCTGGATTTTGCGGCACCAGCTTCCCCTGCACCGCAAGCTGAAGAATAGCGGCGCGGAGCTTGGCGATGGTTTCGGGGTGGTCGTAGAGCAGGTCGAAGTTGGTGCTGATGCGCTGCCAGTAATCGGCGAACTCGTCAGGTTCGCGGGCGGTGAGCAGTGCGTCGAGGGCGGCGTTGTTGAGGCGCACTCGCCCCTGCTGTTGTTTTTGCTGGCTGGCTTCGAGTTCGTCGCACAGGGCCATGAGTTGGTCAACCTTGGCGACGATGCGTTTTTGCTTTTCGAGGGGGGGGAGAGGGATCACAATTGAAACAAGTCTCGCTTGATTTAGCTTAGGTACTGTCATCCCGGTTATGTATTGTTGGAGATCCGAACCGACAAGGACATAGACCAAAAACTGGTCTTCAACTACTGACCTGACAGGGCGCAAAACATGAGCATGGTTATTCACCCATGACTTCCCTGAAATGGGAAAAGCCGAGTTTTCCCCTCTGCCCCATTTCGCACCATCCTCACCGACCAAAACCAAGGGTTCGTCAAAAATATATTCCGAAACATAATCGACGACACCCGAAGCACCATAGTAAGGATACGGGCCATGCTTGCGTGCGCTTTTCGTTACAGGTTTCCTCAGCCTGTCTAAAACCTCAGTTATCTGTCCGAGTCTTGTCCATTCCCATCCCTCAGGCAATCCGTAAGGGGCTTCGTCGGGCGTAACCGGGTTGGTAGGGGCGAAAAATTTTTCGCCCTTACGTGCCGTATTGACCATCTTCTCTTTTTGAATCCTCTCCAGCAACACCTCCGCCGGCTCATCCTCCGGGTTCTGCGGCACCAGCTTCCCCTGCACCGCAAGCTGAAGAATCAGCTCCCGCAGCTTCCGCACCCCATTGGGCGCATCGGCCAGATGGCCGAAATTGGTGATGAATGTGTCGACAGTCATAAATGCAGAACCTTTATCTCACGCAAAGCCGCAAAGTCGCCAAGAAAGTCAAAAAACCTTCTTTTCATGGTTTTCTTTGCGCCTGCGTCTTGAGTGAGCGAAGCGAACGGGCGTGAGGCCGGGGTTTCAGTCATTGCTCCGTCGCCCACTGGCGGAACTGGGTGCCGCGCTGTGATTTGACCCGGTAACCGGCGGAGATGATGACATCGAGATTGTAGAATTGAGTTTGGTATGTTTTCCCGTCTGCGGCAGTATGTGCATATTTTGCACGAACTGATTCCTCTTCCAGTTCCCCTTCCTTGAAAACGTTACGTAAATGCTTCGTAATAACAGAACGTTCCCGGCCAAACAATTCCGCCAACTGATCTTGGGACAGCCAGACCGTATCCCTATCTAAATGTACCTCCAGTCTGCTTCTCCCATCCTCTGCCTGATAAATGACAACTTCACTCATGTTCCCCTCCCAATGCATCCATCAATTCAATTTTCAACTGTTCTCGCACCTTGGCCACGTCGGCCAGCAGTGACTTGTACTCAACCAGCAATTCCTCGGGATCACCGAGCACATCCGCGACGGTATTGGGATTCTTGATATCGAGGTTGTAGCCGTTGGCCTTGATCTGCTCGACCGAAACCTTCCAGGCCTGCTCGCTCTCCTGGCGGCCGGCTCTTTTCTCGCCTCCCCACCAGGCCTTCTCGGGCGCGAATTCCTCGATGCGCATCGGCCTGGTCTTGTTGTAGCTCTTGGCCCCTTCGGGATAAGGGTGCTCATAATACCAGACCTCTTTGGTCGGCTCCCCCTTGGTGAAGAACAGCAGGTTGGTC
>JBPPMB010000203.1:0-9440 GCA_051305855.1 Desulfuromonadales bacterium | reverse complement strand
CCACCCAGACCAGCCCTTCGTGGGTTTCTATAATGCCCTTGGCCAGAGCCAGGCCGAGCCCGACCCCCTTGCCGCCGAATCGGGCTTGAGATGTCGAATGCCCGGAAATGTCCCCGACTTCCTGGAATTTTTCAAAAATTCGGAGCTGGTCTTCCTCTTCCAGGCCTATGCCGCTGTCACTGATTGAAATTTGCAAGTAATTCTGCGTGAGCACACTGTCGAAAAAACTTTCGGAGAAGGCTCTCAGCCTTTCTGTGAGAGCGGCAACTTCTTCCTGTTGCAGCGTTCGACCTGAGATCTGCACCCAGCCGCCTTCCGGTGTGAATTTCATGGCGTTTTCCATCAGCCGGCCGAAGGCACGTTTCAGATGATGGGCATCGCCTCGAATCATGATGTCTTCAGGGAACTCATGCAGCTCAACACGCAACTTGCGCAGCGCGCAATTTGGCCTGGCATCAGCGAGGAGTTCATTGATCATCGGCAGGGGATTGAACGTTTCCCGAGCCATGTAGAGAGCTTTGGCTTCGAGTCGTGCAGCTTCAAGAAGATCATCAACGATGTGGTTCAGGCGCAGGCTGCCGAGCATGATAACATTCAGGGCACGTTTGCAGTTCTCACCTAGAGTTTCCTCCGTTTCACTTTTTAGAAATTCTGCGCCGGAAAGGATGGTCGTCAAAGGTGTGCGCAGTTCATGTGAAGCAAGTGACAGGAAGGCGCTTTTCATCTGGTTGAGGCTTTGCAGGGAGCGGTGATGTTGTTCGAGTTGCTTCAGATTGTCACGCAGGGTCGATCGTGAGCGCTCCAGTTCACGCAGGCTGGCAAAATTGAGCCGGTGCTGCCATTGCAGTTCGTTAAAGAGTTCAGCATTTTTCAGCAACGGACCGAGCTGTCTGCCGATCGCCTGGATAAGTCGCACATCCTCGCGGCTGAAAACCCGGCTGCCTCGATCGAAAATAAAAAGCACGCCCAGGGTCTCTTCTTCGGCGATAAATGGAACGGCCAGAAAAGCATGCCAGTTGTCTGCAAACACCGCACTGGAAATTCGCCGGTGGTCATTTTGCAGATTGGTCGAAAGGCGCGGACGGCCAGTCTCGACGACTTTTCCTGCCAGTCCCATGCCCGGTTGCATCCGAGCAAGTTCTTCGACCACATTGTCGGGGATGTTGTGGTGGAGCACCAGCTTCATCTCCGTGCCGCCCTGCTCCAGAAGGAAGATCCCTCCTCCTGAGATGGTAAAACTCTTGATGACTTCATCAAGAATGATCTGAAGGGTCTGCTGCAGGTCGTGTCCTTCGGCAACCCGGTGAGAGATCTCGTTCAGAAGCGTGAGATGTCGGTTATGACGCCACAGTTCGAGTTGCAGCTTGGTCGTCTGGGTAATGTCACGAAAGCTGCCGTAGATGATCGGGCGATCTTTGATAAGCCCGGTTCGTGCCCTGATTTCGCCAATGAAATGGCTGCCGTCTTTACGCCGGAACGTGATGTCGCTGATCTCAGCCGCACCCTGTATAATGGCAGTGCTGATCATGCGCAACACGCGTTGCTGATGCTCACGGGAGAAGAGGACCTTGAAGCTGAGCCGGATGGCTGACTCCTGGGTATAGCCCAGCAGGGCCTCTGCGTGACGATTGATCTCAAGCAGTGAACCGTCTTGCTGGTCAAAGACAAACAGAGCCTCGCCAGCGTTCTGGATAAACTGCTGGTCGCGGCTACGGAAATTCTCAAGCAGATCAGCCTGCCGCTGGCAGGTCTCCTCGCTGGCCAGCAATCTCTTTTGCCTCTCCCTTGCCAGGTTCTGGTTCTGCCGTGCCCAAACCATGGCCAGCAGGATGAGGATTCCTGCAAGAGCAAGAGCAAACGCTTCCATGCTCAACGCTCCTGCCCTGTACAGGAAAGCCGGGACATGGCAAGGCGACGCAACCAGTCAAGGGCCGTGCAGGCTGAGCGCAGACGGACCTGGTCGCGATTGCCTGAGAAATTGAAACGCTCAACGCATTCTGCCCAGGGGCTGACCATGGCCAGATAGACCGTACCGACCGGTTTGTCGACAGTACCGCCATCAGGACCGGCAATGCCGGTTACAGCCAGACTGATGTCGGTGCGAGCTGCTGTGCGCACGCCTTTGGCCATCGCCTCGGCGCACTCGGCACTGACGGCACCGTGACAATCGAGAATCTCCTGGTCAACATGCAGACAATTTACCTTGGCAGCGTTGGCATAGGTGACGACACTGCGCTCCAAAAATGCCGATGATCCCGGCTGGTCCGTAAGCAGCTTGGCGATCAGGCCGCCGGTACATGATTCAGCAAGAGAGAGAGTCATACCGGCTGTTGAGAGCAGGCGTGCCGTCACGCCGGGCAAGGTATCACTATCAATGCCGACAACATGGTCGCCCAGCGCCTTGCGCACGGCCAACTCGGCACGGTCGACCAACTTTTGAACCTTCTCTCCCCGGGCACGCAGTTTGACCTGCACGACCGGAAACTCAACATTGAAGGCCAATTCCACGCCCTCCGGCAGGCCGTTGCCGTTGATACGGGCCTCAACATCAGGCTCCGACAAGCCAAAGACTGTCATAACCCGCTGGCATTGCGGGGGAGGATTCGGGAAGCGTTGCAGTAATGAGGGGATGACGTATTCATCAAGCATGGCCAGCATTTCCTGGGGGACGCCGGGCAGGAAATACAGATCAGTCCGGTTGCTCTGCAAGTGAAAGCCGGGAGCGGTCCCGTTGTGATTGGCGATAACCGTACTTCTGCCTGGCAGCAGGGCCTGTTTTTCGTTGGCTGGGTGCATCTCCCGCTGCCGGGCGTAAAAGCGGGCCCTGATCTGCATGAGCGCCTTGTTGTCCAAGCTCAGGGAGCGTTCAAAGGCACGGGCTGCCGCTCTGGCCGTCCGATCATCCTCTGTCGGTCCGAGTCCGCCCGTTGCAAGGACCACGTCGTGGGAGTTGGCAAGACGTTGCAGCGCAGCAACGATGTCTTCTTCGCGGTCGCCGATTGTGCTTGCTTCACGCACGGGCAAGGCATGGTTAAGCAATGCCCGGGCCATTGCCGTCGTATTGGTGTCGGCCAGATCGCCGTTCAGCAGTTCATCACCTATGGTGAGGATTGCGATTTTCATTGCATTCAGGATTCTTCCCGGAGCCTGCTCGACGGAGCGGCTGCCTTTATCGTGCCAGGTTGAAAAACCACAGGGTCATGCGTAAGGCAATGGCAGCGTAGAGACCTGCGACAAAATCATCAAGGACGACGCCAACGCCATGCTTCAGATTCTTATCAAGCCATCCCGCTGGTGGTGGTTTGACAATATCGAAAAGGCGGAACCAGAAAAAGCCGAGCAGTGCCACCGGCCAGCTCCAGGGGAGAAAGGCTATGGTTACAAGATAGCCTACCAGCTCATCGATAACGATGCGGCCATCATCTGTGACGCCATAAATTTGACCGGCGGCATCGGCCACCCAGAAGCTGAGAAACAGCAGTGCCGTAAAGGTTACCAGAAACAGCCACCAGGGCCAGGCGCTGATCAGATAGAAAATGGCGATTCCGGCAAGTGTCCCGACCGTCCCCGAGGCAAAGGGTGCGTAGCCAAGACCGGCATTGCTGGAAAGGAACAGGATCAGCTTGCGCACTTATCCCTCCAAACCGAAGCGGCGGTTGGCGGTTGCTGTGACCACACGGTAGATCTCCGGCAGCGGTCGGCCGGTGGCTTCGGCCAGTGTCTGGCAACTGGCGTGCTCCGGAGTAATCCGCAGAAGTTCCCTCCCCTCGTAAATCAATTTGACAGCGGCTTCGCCGCAATCCGTCTGCACGTTTGCCAGCTCATGTCGAAGTTTCATGCGGCGGGTTTCATGCATGCGAACACCGATGGCGCTGCTCTCTCGCAGGATCATCTGTGCCAGGCGTTCTGAATCCTGTGGTTGAGCAACGACGGTCAAGCGCGTCCCCGGACGATTCTTTTTCATCTGCAGAGGCGTGAATGCTGCATCCAGAGCGCCCTCGGTCATGAGTCGGTCAAGCAGAGAACCGAGCCACTCCGGCGATGAGTCGTCGAGGTGAGTTTCGATTACGCTCACACAATCGCTGCCGAAGCCGCCTGCTGCAGTTTTTGAACCGATGATCCCGCGCAAAAGGTTGGGGCGATCATCCAGCTTCCAGCCGCCGACACCGTAGCCGATACGCTTAATGGTTATCTCCGGCATGACGCCAAATTCTGCAACTTCAGCGGCGATTGCAGCTCCGGTGGGTGTGACCAGTTCATGTTCGCTGCCGGCATCACGTACGGGGTGGCCCTGGAGTATCTGCAAGGTGGCCGGGGCAGGTAATGGCATAGCGCCGTGGGACCCCCTGATCATTCCGCAGGAAAGGGGCAGGGGGGCGCAGCAGACTTCCTGTACCCCCAGCAGATGCAGGCCGATCGCACTGCCGACGATATCGACAATGGCGTCAACGGCACCGACTTCATGGAAATGCACATCATTCAGATCAACCTGATGGACATGCGCTTCTGCGTCTCCGAGGCGTCTGAAGATGCGGCGCGCCATGCTCCGCACCGAATCGTTGAGCGGGCTGTCGGCGAGCATGGAGTCGATGTCCTTCCAGTTTCGTACCGGCAGATTGCCGTCGCACACGACCTGCACACGCGTGCCGCCGATGCCGTGGCGTTTCTCGCTGCGCTGCTCAAGCCGATAACCGGTTACGGGCAACTTGGTCAGCTCGGTTTTGATGGTGTCCAGTTCAATACCCAGATCAACCAGCAGGCCAAGCATCATGTCACCGGAAATCCCGGAAAAAGTGTCGAGATAAAGGAGGTTCATGATTCTTTGCGCCGATTGATGCGAGTGGCGGCAAAGGCTGCGCCGAAGCCGTTGTCGATATTGACCACCGTGATCCCTCCGGCACATGAATTGAGCATGCCGAGCAGGGCCGCGATGCCGTAAAAAGAGGCCCCATAGCCGACCGATGTGGGTACGGCAATCACCGGAACATCGACCAGGCCGCCAACCACAGACGGCAGAGCGCCTTCCATGCCGGCGACGACGATAATAACCGTAGCCTCGCGCAGGACAGCGGTGTGCGCCAGCAATCGATGAATCCCGGCGACCCCGACATCGGCAAGCTCTTCCACCTGGTTGTTGAACATGCGGGCGGTGACCGCTGCTTCTTTAGCGACGGGCAGATCAGAGGTGCCTGCGCAGATTATGAGGACTTTCCCCCGGCCCAGGTCTTCAAAAGGCTTCTGTTGCAGGGCAAAGGTCCTGGCGGTCGGGTCGTGCTTTCCGTTTGCATGGCTCTTTGTCAGGATTTCGGCTTTTTCACTGGAAATCCGAGTAACCAGCACATTGTCACCGTGAGCGGCCATGTGCCGCACGATCGTGGCGATCTGGCCTGCTGATTTCGACTCGCCCAGCACTACTTCAGGGACCCCCTGGCGCAGGGCGCGGTGGTGGTCGATCATGGCGATGCCGATATCTTCGAAAGGGAGTGCCCGCAGCCGCTCGAGGCCCTCGTCGATGCTGAGATCTCCCGCTTGCACAGCGGTCAGTAAGTGCTTTAAATCGTTACTATCCATCTTTTATCTCCAGGCCTTTTTCAAGCCTTGTATGTTAACACTCCACGGGGGATTTTCAAACTGTTACCTGAATCTGTGAGGAGTGCGGAGTGAGGTGGATTTTTTGGAACTTCATTTAACTGTAACGGCTCTCTTCAGCCCTTTCGTCTCACTCCTCGCGGATTCATGCATGTGAATGGCCTGAAAGGAAGCAGCCCGTCCCGATTCAATCGGGACGGGCTGCTCATTGTGTTGTGACCTCGAACCACGGGCAGGCGCCTGTAGAGCCAGTCCCTTTACTCGTCCACGCCAATCTTGCTGATGAAAACTTCCCGGGGACGGCTGGTGCCGTCGGATGGGCCGACGATCCCTTCAGCTTCCATCTTTTCGATCATGCGGGCAGCACGGTTGTAGCCGAGCCGCAGGCGGCGCTGGAGCATGGAGATCGAAGCCTGCTTGGTGTCAGAGATGATCGCCAGGGCTTCGTCCCATTTTTCATCGTACTCGTCATCGCCATTACCGCTGCTGTCCGTCGTCGCTGGTGTTGCGAGGATGGTCTTGTCGTATTCGGGCGAGCCCTGCTTCTTGAGGAATTCGACCACGCGCTGTACTTCAATCTCCGAGACGAAGGCCCCGTGTACGCGTTGGACGGCGCCGGTGCCGGGCGGCAGAAAGAGCATATCGCCGTTGCCGAGCAGGGTTTCGGCGCCCATCTGGTCAAGGATCGTGCGCGAGTCGATGCGCGAGAAGACTTTAAAGGAAATGCGGGTCGGGAAGTTGGCCTTGATCAGGCCGGTGATGACATCGACGCTCGGTCGCTGGGTGGCCAGGATCAAATGGATGCCGGCAGCACGGGCCATCTGGGCCAGTCGGGCAATCGCTTCTTCAACGTCCCGGCCGGCGACCATCATCAGGTCGGCGAGTTCGTCGACAATCACGACGATGTAAGGCAGGTGGCCATGGTCGAGTTCTTCTCCTGCGGCCAGCTTGATATCCGGAAGGTCCTCTTCCATGAGATCGACGACGGCATCGTTATCCAGCTCCATTTGCCGTTTGGAGATCTTGTCTTTCTCCTCCTTGACCAGTTTGCGGTTGTAGCCGTCGATATTCCGAACGCCCTTGTCGGACATCAACTTGTAGCGCCGCTCCATCTCGCGTACTGCCCAGTTCAGGGCCAGAGCCGCTTTTTTCGGGTTGGTCACAACCGGCAGCAGCAGGTGCGGAATTCCCTCATACATCGAGAGCTCCAGCATTTTCGGATCGACCATGATCAGGCGGACATCGCGCGGATCGGCACGATAGAGCAACGACAGGATCATGGAGTTGATCGAGACCGATTTGCCGGTTCCTGTCGAGCCGGCCACCAGCAGGTGCGGCATCTTGGCCAGATCAGAGACGACCGTATGACCGAAGATATCCTTCCCTAGCGCGATGGGCAGACGCCCGCCGGTTTTCTGGAATTCCTCACTGGCGAAAATCTCCTTGAGATAGACCATCTCACGATCTCGGTTCGGGATTTCGATACCAACCACGCCGCGGCCCGGAATCGGGGCGACAATGCGGATCGAGAGCGCCTTGAGCGCCATGCTCAGATCGTCGGCCAACCCGGCTATCTTGTTGACCTTGACGCCCGGTGCAGGTGCAAACTCGTACATGGTGACCACCGGTCCCGGTTTGACTTCGGAGACATCGCCTTCAACGTTGAAGTCGAGAAGTTTTTTCTCCAAAAGCCGGGCGTTCATCATCAGGGCGTCTTTGTCAACCGGTTTCGCCGTTTCACCGTCATGGTCGAGCAGGTTCAGGGAAGGCGGGTGGTAGGTCCCCGACGGTTCCAGAAATTCGAAGGCCTCCTGGCTGACCGGGGTTTTCTTTTGCCCTTTCTTGCCTTTTTCTGAGAGTGACGGTGTCAATGACGGCTCAAGAGCGCGGATCACAGGCGATTTTTCTTTTCTGGGTTTATCGGTATCTTGCAGGGCACGGCGGGCTTGCCTGGCCTCACGTCGTCTTTCCAGGGCGCCACCCCATCTTGCCAGTATCCCCTCCAGAAAGAGCACCATGGAAAAACGGGCGACCAGCATGGCAGAGACAGAAAGAAAGACGAACAGAAAGATGGCTGCCCCGGTCAGGTTGAACCAGTTTTTCAGCGTGCTTGCCAGGAAAAAGCCGACAAAACCGCCAGCCTGGTTCAGGGTCTGTCCGAACAGGGCGACTTTGTCCAGCTTGAGAGAAAGCAGACCGGCAAGAGAAACCAGCATCACCACAAAAGCGACGATCTTGTAAAGACGGGGGTGTAAATCGCGGAACTTCAGCAGTCGCCAGGCAAAGAGCATGCAGGCAAAGGGGATCATCAGGGCCGGCAGGCCGATGATTTGATAAAAAAGGTCGGAGACATAGGCGCCGGCTTTGCCACAGAAGTTGTGGATAGTCGCCGGGGCAAGGTTGTTGTTGAAGGAGGGGTCGTTGTTATTGAAGGAGATCAAGCTCAACAGTAGAACGAGCCCCGCCGCCATCCAGACCAGGCCGGCAATCTCTTTTTTGATATGTTCGCGCAGAAAGGTCTTGCGTGGTTTTTCGCTCATTGCATGGTCCTGTGAATGACTCGCGCTATGCTAGCGCAATGCAGTAGGTAAGGTCAAAGGTTGTGTTGGCCATCCAGATACGAAGGTACAGAAATACGCTTCATCTGTGACCTGGGCTTATCTCTGCCAGCCATCGTTTGGTTTTCAGGCCAGCTTCGTTACAGTAAAAAGACCAGCCCCATCCCTCCGACAAACCAGCAGTAGAAGGCAAACCAGTGCAGCCGGCGACGCCTGATGACGCCCATCAGCAGGTGGATGCAGAGCAGGCCGGTCAGCAGCGCCGCGAGCGTTCCGGCAAGGTAAGGGAAGACATTCCCGGAGACAACGGAATCGAGATCCTTGAGTGAGAGCAGGGCCGCACCGAAGACTGCCGGCAGCGCCAGCAGAAACGAGAAGCGTGCCGCGGTTTCGCCGTCGACACCGCGCAGCAGCAGCGCGGCAATGGTTGAACCGGAGCGGGAGATGCCGGGGATGATGGCACACCCCTGCACCGTACCGACCACGATTGCGTCAACAAGTGACATCTCTGTTCGGGATTGTTCCCTGTTGCGCAGTTTTTCCGCCAGCCAGAGCAGGCTGCCGGTCACCAGCAGCATGATGCAGACAATCACCGGCCGCTCGAAAAGACCGACAAAGAAGTCTTTGAAGAGCAGACCGATCACAGCGGTCGGCACCGATCCGGCGATCAGCAGCAAGACCATAAAGCGCTGCGGCGCCGCCGCTTCGTCACGTCGCCAGAGTGAAGAGACCAGCCCGGCCAGATCACGCCAGAAGTAGATGGTTACCGCCACCATGGAGCCGACGTGCAACAGCACATCGAAGAGAACACCCGACTGTTCGAAGTCGCCGAGCAGGTGCTGGGCCAGGACCAGGTGCCCGCTCGACGAGACCGGCAGGAATTCAGTGGCACCCTGCAGGATGCCGAGCAAGATTGCGTCAAAAAAAGACATTGGTTATCCTATCTGGAGCGATAAGTTATCAGCGAAGTGACAACGTTGGACGCAGGCAATGGCTGCAGCCCACGGGCACTCGCTGGCTTGCTGAATAGTTATTCAGAGGCAAGAACAAACATGGAACAAGTCGGCCGCCAGACTGGTCACCTACAGCTTGCAGCCAATTTACAGCTCCATAATGATCGGCAGAATCAGCGGCCGACGATCCATGGTCTTGTTGAATAAGCGGCGCAGAATTTTCCGGACCTCGACACGCAGTTCTTCCCAGTCGGCCATCGCCGCCTGGCTGTGCTCGGCCAGCATCTGGCAGACCAGATCTCTGGCGTCCTTCAACAATTCTGCGTTTTCGTCTTCCAGA
>JBPPMB010000200.1:0-2570 GCA_051305855.1 Desulfuromonadales bacterium | reverse complement strand
CAACGGCGTCGATCATGATGGTGATTGTTGATACTTGCGTGTGGTCGCAGGTCTTGCGCAGTCAAAAAGATTAGCTCTTAGCCTCCAGCCTCCAGCCTCCAGCCTCCAGCCTCCAGCCTCCAGCTGATAACTGATAACTGATAACTGATAACTGGAGGAGAGAACCGAAAATCAAGTCAGATCATACTTTTTCGCCTGGTACCTCAGCGTATCGTAGCTGACCTGCAGCAGTTTTGCCGCCTTGGTCATATTGTTGCCGGTGCGTTCAAGGGCCAGTTTGATGAACGCCTTTTCGACGGTTTCGAGCGATATCCCCTCATCCGGGATAATCGCCTGGAATCTCCTCCTGCGATCGGCAAATTGCTGCTGCCCTCCGCCGATATTAAGGGGCAGGAGCTCAGCGGTGAGCGTATCAGTGTTTTCCATAACGACACAGCGTTCGATGACATTGCGCAGCTCACGCACATTGCCCGGCCAGTCATAAGCAGTCAAGAGCTCTTCAGCATCTTTCGCGATCTGGGTAATCGGAGGTTTGGAATACTTACCGGCAAAATTTTGCAGGAAATGTCTGGTCAGCAGCAAAACGTCGTCTCCCCGTGCCTTGAGTTGGGGGATCTCAACGGCAAACGAGGTCAGGCGATAAAAAAGGTCTTCCCGGAATACCCCATCACTGACTGCTTTCTTCAGGTCACGGTTGGTGGCAGCGATGATATTGACGTCGATCGGCTGGTCGACCTTGCCGCCAACCCGGCGCACCGTCCGTTCCTCCAGCACACGCAGCAGTTTGCCCTGCAACTCCGGCTTCATGTCGCCGATTTCGTCAAGGTCTGCTGAGAAAACGTTTCGTACCATTCCTGAGCATTGGTGCCGGAGGCTTGTTCCTTGAAGATGACTCCGATTCTGACAGCACGATGATGTTCGTGCCGGGTGTCGGCATGAAATACGCGTTAACTAACTCTCTTAAATTGCGGGCTGATATCGGCTACGCGTTGGCGTTTGACCCGGGGATCAACGGCGACTTGGAATACACCCTCGGACTGAATTATCACTTCGGCCAGCCACGGCCTATTGCCCCGCCACCCCCTGCCGATGCCGACCACGATGGAGTCCCCGATCGCAAGGACAAGTGCCCAGACACTCCCAGCGGTTTAACGGTCGATCAGTTTGGTTGCCCCCCTGATACCGACGGCGATGGTGTTCCCGACGGTCTCGACGAATGCCCCGAATCCCCGCCGGGCGCTGCGATCGACTCTGCGGGTTGCAACCCCGATAGCGATCGCGACGGTGTTCCTGATGACAAGGATATTTGCCCGGGTACGCCTGCTGGCATCAAGGTTGACGAACAGGGTTGCGTGGCACCAAAGGATGCGGCGCTCTTCTAAATATCACTCAGTGGCACCGGCTGCAAGTTTGTCAGAAATCGCGGTTACGACTATCTCGTGCAGCTTGACGGCGATGGTTATCCAGGCCCGTCAAACACCCAGTCTAAACAAAAAGGGCTGCAACCATATCCGGTTGCAACCCTTTAATTCGTTGGTGCGGAAGGGGGGACTCGAACCCCCACACCTCGCGGCATACGCCCCTCAAGCGCACGTGTCTACCAATTCCACCACTTCCGCTGAAACGCTGCTGATTCTGTCTAACCACCTGATTGGGTTGAGGTAAATGCGCCAATCAAGACAGAGAACCTGGTCATTCCACCGCTTGCTCAAGCGATGTATTTATACTGATATGGTACGGCGCTGTCAATATAATTGACGCGTTATTTTGCATCCCCGGCGGGTGCTGCCGGAGGGGTGTCCTGGGCAGGCATGGCGGCCGGAGGGGTGTCCTGCGCAGGCATGGCGGCCGGAGCAGAGATCGGTGCGACCTGGTCAGGCATGACGCTTGAAGAGCCGGATTGCCCCCAGAAAATGGCCAGAGACAGGCTGGTCAGCATGAAGATGACCGCTACGCCCGTGGTTAATTTGCTCAGGAACGACTGGCCGCCGGATGCTCCGAAAATTGTGTTGCTGCCGCCAGCGCCGAAGGTTGCGCCGACTTGGGCACCTTTGCCGCCCTGGATCAGGACGATGCCGATCAGAGAAAGGCAGACCAGAATGTGTATTGTCAAGAGTATGTAGTTCATGTTGTCCCCTTTGAAGTAGTTATCCCCGTTTTTTTCAAGAGTGGCACTCTAGCATAATAACTTTTACGAGAAAAGACAGAATGTTGACGGTGTCGCAAAAATTCCATAAGTACTTGCGAGTGCATTAATGTTGATGGTCTCGTAAGAACTCAGAGGATGGCGACGCCATATTACCTGCTGGTCTGGAAATTGACGATTCGGGCAAAATCATCGGCTATCAGGCTGGCTCCACCGACCAGGGCGCCATCAACATCTGGCTGGCTCATCAGGCTGTCGATGTTATCCGGTTTGACGCTGCCGCCGTAAAGTATGCGTGTCGCCTTTGCCGTTTTCTCGATGTACAGACTGATCAGCAGTGAGCGGATAAAAGCGTGAGCTTCCTGTGCCTGCTCGTTACTGGCGGTTTTGCCGGTGCCAATCGCCCAGACCGGCTCGTAAGCGA
>JBPPMB010000189.1:0-12443 GCA_051305855.1 Desulfuromonadales bacterium | reverse complement strand
GCGTTAATATCATTTGGTATTTATCGCTTTTACAACCGGCAGAATCGTGCCGCCATCCGGGATGACCACGATTTCCGGATTCTTTGGCAGCTGTTTGTAAGCCATCTGCAGCGCTTCGTCAAGAGAGTCTGCTTTTTCCATGCCCATCTTTCCGGTTTGCGCACGGTTGAATTCACTGATCAGGATGACACGCCAGGTGCGAGCCTTGCTCAGGGTCGACCAGGCCGTCTGACCGTTGATCTCGTAATGGCTGCGCAGGGCTTTCTCGAACAGCTCCAGGTCTTCGTAATTGAACCAGTCGAAAAAGGTGGCATTGCCGAAACCGTCCGGGCAGGCGGCAAGCAAGATGACTGTTCCTCCCGGGCGCACGGCCTGCACGCCGTAATCAAGGGCCTTGTGCGCCTGAATGAAATTGATGTCCTTGGGATGGCCGCCACAGGAAACAATCGCCAGATCGACGGTCCGCTCCAGGGGTGCAGTGTACAGTCGCTGAGCCAATTCGCAACCGGCCAGATGCGCCTGTTCCAGATCTCCGCAGAAGACCCGGGCGATCTGTTTGTCGGTTGTCAGCACCGTGTTCAGTAGAAAATCCGGTTTGATCCTTTTTGCCGCTTCGAGGATCGCCAGATGCACCGGGTTGCCATCCAGCCTGGCTGTGCAGGCTTTTGCATTGCGGCCACCCTGCTCCGGCGGGTTGAAGATGGCGAAGTGAGTCGCCATGCAGGTGGTGCGGCTGGCAACGCCCGGGACCAGACTTTTCCGGCCGCCGCCGAAACCGGCAAAGTAATGCAGGCCGATAGTCCCGGTCACGATCACCCGGTCCGCCGCCATGATGCGGCTGTTGATCTGCACCGGCAGCCCGGATGTCGTCTGACCGAGGTCAACCAGCTGTTGCGGGTCATCACATTCGTGGTCATAGACTGCGATGCGGCCGTAGAGAGATCCGAGGATTTTTCGATGTTCATCTGCCGATTGTTTGCGGTGAATGCCGAGTGCGATGACAATTTCAATGTCCTGGTCGGCAATACCGCAACGGTTCAGCTCTGCGACCAGAATCGGCAGGTAGAGTTCGCTGCCTGTGTAGCGGGTGATATCCGACGTGACGATAGCCACGCGTTCGCCGGCTGCCACGATCTCCTCAAGTGGCGGTGAGGCGATCGGGTTGGCCAGCGAGCGGCGAATCTCACCGGTTGGCTCAGGCAGCTTATGTGGTGCGTTGGCGGTGACAAGCCGGGCAGCCAGATCGTACTGCAGAACTTTTGCACCGTATTTCAAGGTCAGTTTGGCCATTTGATGTCTCCGATAATCAGCCTTTTATTCTAGGCCGGTTTGAATGCTTCTGGCAAGCCATTCTCACGGAGCGTTGACACTCTCTGCCGACAAGCCTAGAATATCCCATTCCACACCTCATAACCTTGGATTTAACTTGAAACAAAAGACGATCTACAGCTGTCAGCAGTGCGGTTTGCAAAGCCCGAAATGGCTCGGCAAGTGTCCCGACTGCAACCAGTGGAACTCCCTGGTCGAAGAGACCGTGACGGTGGCGAAAAAGGGCGGTCGGACGGTGCCCCTGCGTTCAGAAAGCAACCCGGTGCGGTTATCCGAGGTTTCGGCGACCGATGAGGATCGCCTGCATTGCGGTATCGCCGAATTCGATCGGGTGCTCGGCGGCGGCGTGGTGCCCGGTTCCTTCACCCTGATCGGCGGCGACCCGGGCATCGGCAAGTCGACCCTGCTGCTGCAGGCTGCCGGGGGTTGGACCAAGGCCGGCCCGGTCCTCTACGTCACCGCCGAGGAATCGACCCGCCAGGTCAAGCTGCGGGCCGGGCGTCTCGATGTGGTCGCGGACGAACTGTACCTGCTGGCAGAGACCTCTCTGGAAGGGGTTCTCGAGCGGGTGCGTGAACTGAAACCGGCCTTTCTGGTGGTCGACTCGATACAGACCGTTTTTACCGCGTCCCTGGAGTCAGCGCCAGGCAGCGTCAGTCAGGTGCGCGAGTGTGCTGCACGCCTTATGCACCTGGCCAAGGGCGAGGACGTGCCGACCTTCATCGTCGGCCATGTCACCAAGGACGGCTCGATCGCCGGACCGCGCATGCTTGAGCATATGGTGGACACCGTGCTCTACTTTGAAGGCGATGCCGGACATCCCTACCGGATTCTGCGTGCCGTCAAGAACCGCTTTGGCTCGACCAACGAGATCGGTGTGTTCGAGATGAAGGACGCCGGCCTGAGTGAGGTGCCGAACCCGTCGGAGCTGTTTCTCGCCGAACGTCCGGAAGATGCCGCAGGCAGCGTCGTCGTTCCGGCCATGGAAGGGTCCAGGCCGATTCTGGTAGAGCTGCAGGCGCTGGTTTCGGGAGCGGCCTATGGCAATCCGCGCCGCACCGCCATGGGGATCGATTCTAACCGCGTTTCGCTGCTGGTCGCCGTGCTGGAAAAGAAGGTCGGCTATGCTGTGCTGGGGCAGGACATTTTTGTCAATGTCGCTGGTGGCGTGAGGCTTGCCGAACCGGCAGTGGATCTCGGCGTGATTGCCGCGCTGGCCTCAAGCCATCTTAATCGGCCGGTGGATGAGCGCACCGTGATCTTCGGTGAAGTTGGCCTGGCCGGAGAAGTCCGCGCAGTGTCCCGTCCGGAACTGCGCGTCAAGGAAGCCGCCCGGCTTGGTTTCAACCATTGCCTGCTGCCGGCCGGTAACCTGAAAAACCTCGATCAGCCAAAAGGTATGAAGTTGATCGGGGTGCACAGTGCTGCAGAGGCGTTGGAATATTTGTTTAACTAACGAGGCGCGAAGAGCGAGGCGAGAGAGGTCAGAGGCTTTCCTTTCGCGCTTCGCACCTCCGGCTCGGGGAATGAACGATGACAGATTTGACTCATTTCGACGAAAAAGGCAAGGCGATCATGGTGGATGTCGGTGATAAGGCAAACACCCGCAGAGTCGCCGTGGCGCGCGGTGATGTGACAATGCAGCCGGAGACGCTTGCGCGCATCCTTGATGATCGGGTGGAAAAGGGCGATGTGTTCGGTGTGGCGCGTCTGGCCGGAATTATGGCGGCCAAGAAAACCTCGGAACTTATCCCCCTCTGTCATCCCCTGCTGATAAATAACGTTACGGTTGAATTCTCGCCCGACATGGAACGTTCGCGAGTGGAGATCGAGGCGACGGTCAAGGTCAACGGCCAGACCGGGGTGGAGATGGAAGCGCTGACTGCGGTCTCGGTTGCGGGGTTGACCATCTACGACATGTGCAAGGCAGTGGACAAAACCATGACGATCGGCCATGTCCGCCTGGCAGAAAAAATGGGCGGCAGAAGCGGGCACTTCATCAATCCCGGGGAGCCAGGCAAGTGAATCAGCCGGGGACCTTCGTGATTCGCCGTGCATTTGTCGTGCCACTGGGACTGCTGATTGCCTTAACAGTCGCGCTGCTGGTGGTCTGTGTGATGCAAGGCCAGCCAATTGCCAAGACTATCCTCCTGGCGGTCTTGATCGTGCCTATGACGGTGCTTTTTGTTGAGAGCGCTTTTCGCCGCTTAGTCCTCGGAAAAGATGGAGTTACGGCATTTCGCCCCTTTCGCCAGAGGCAGGTTCTGTTTGCCGATGTCACCAGTCTGGAGACGGTTCAGGTGCGTAGCCGGGTTTTTATGACGCTTGTGGCAGGCCCTGATGATTTTCTGATTATCTCCAACTCTTACGCGGATTTCCCCGCTTTGGTGGCCGCTCTGGTCGTCGCGGTTCCCGAAGGCACAGTGACTGAAGAAACACAAACACTGGCAAAGAAACCGACTCTTAGACATGCGGACATCTTTACTGCATGGTTCGCTGTGATCGCCATGCTCTACGTCGTAATAGCCCAGTTCAAGGGTTAAACTGGCATTTAGGTTGACTTGATGGTAGATTTCATTTAGTTTGTGCCCGTTACACTCTGAGGAGCTTATTATGGATAAAGCCAAGCTGGAGGAGTACCGTAAACTTCTTCAGGAACAGATGGATCAGTTGTTGCGCGAGGCCGATAAGACGGTCTTGGAAATGACTGACGAAAAGACCAACTTCCCTGATCCAACTGACCGGGCGTCGCTTGAGTCCGACCGCAATTTCGAGTTGCGTATTCGTGATCGTGAACGCAAGCTTATTTCCAAGATTCGCGAGGCACTGGACCGCATTGAATCAGGTGACTTTGGTGAATGTGAAGATTGTGGTGATCAGATCGGCGAAGCACGCTTAAAGGCTCGGCCGGTCACAACCTTGTGCATTGAGTGCAAGACCGAGCAGGAACGTCAGGAAAAAATCGGCTGATCCGATTTGGTCTTCGCCGGCCGGCAGGAGGATGTCATGCCGCGCGAACAATCTGAAACTTTTAATGGCAGAGCGGCTTCGGCAAGACGTCCCTCGACCATCAATTTTGCAACAATATTACCCCGCTTATCCCTTAAGGCCGGGCTGGCAGTTTTTCTGCCTGTCGGCCTTTTGCTGTTCCTGCTGGGCCGGCCGAACTACCCGTTGATTTATGACCTGATTGAACTCTCCAGCGTTGCCTTGTCAGCAGCCATATTCCTGATCGGCTGGAATACCAGGGACCTGGTTCGCAACCAGTTTTTTTTGATCCTGACCACAGGCTTCTTTGCAGCAGGCCTGGTTGATCTGTTACAAATCCTGACCTACAAAGGAACGTCGGTCGTCCCTGCTGCCAGCGTCGATATGGCCATCCAGTTATGGCTGATCGCCAGAACCCTCGGCGCATTCGCTTTCCTCTGCGCGATCCTCAGCCTGGGGCGCGAAGACTACTTCACAGCCAGGCAATGGCTGCTCGGGTTTCTGCTCGGTGGTGCTGTCTTGTTGACCCTGGTCTGGCCGCTTGGAGTTTTTCCGACCTGTTTTGCTGAAGGGGAGGGGCTGACGACCTTCAAAACAAGCTGTGAATTTTTCATCATCGGTCTGCTAGGTCTGGCCGCTGTACGGCTTTGGATTCACAAGCAGGAGCTGGGTCGACGCATCGAGGAGTTGCTGTTTCTCGCTATCGGCATGAGTGTCTTCTCAGAGCTGTTGCTTTCACTCTCCCTGGACCCCAACGGCTTCATCAAGTTTCTCGGTCACTACATAAAGTTTGGAAGTGCCGTGCTGGTATATTATGCCTTGGTCGAGGGAACCCTCCGCTCTCCTTTTGCCACGCTTTTCAGAGATGTCGGCGAGTCTTACGCGGAGCTGAATCTGGAACTGCAGCGGCGCCTGGCGGCTGAAAAGAAACAGGAAGTCGCCCATCAGGAGGCCGCGCTGCTTTACCAGATGTCGCGAGCCATGCACAGCACGCTCAACCTCGATGAATTGGCGCATCTGGCGCTCTCTGCCGCGACAGGTCTCGAGGGTGGCGGCTTCGAACGGGCCACGCTTTTCACGGCCAACAAACGCACCGGCATGCTGCAGGGCATGCTCGGAGTTTCCCGGGATACAGCTTCAATGGTTTTACCGGCAGCAGAGGACTCCCTTGCCTGGGAAGCGTTGCATCTCGATGAGCAGTCTCGCGAAGTCCAGCGCAAGGCTTTCTTCAACCAGAAGGTGATCAAACAGCGTCTGCTCCTCGAAAAGCATGACAACGCCCTGGCCAAAGCTTTTCTTGAGAAACAAGTGGTTCTGGTGCCGGACCCGCATGGGGAGCCACCGGGAGGTCTGCAGCTTGCGGAAACCCTTGAACTGGGACCCTACGCCTGTGCCCCGCTGACCGGGCGTGACCAGGTTATGGGTGTTCTACTCGTTGACAATCCACTCAGCAAGAAGCAAATCCTGCCGAATCGCAAACGGTTCCTTGAACTTTTTGCCAGCCAGGCGGGGTCGGCTCTGGATAATGCCAGCCTGGTGAAGCGATTGGAAATGGCACATGGCAATCTGCAGGATATCCAGGAGCAGCTGATCCATGGTGAAAAAATGGCGGTGCTTGGTGAAATGGCCGCACAGGTTGCCCACGAGCTGCGAAACCCGCTGGTCTCTATCGGCGGTTTTGCCCAGCGCCTGGCCAGGCAAGAGCTCAATGACCCAAAAGCAAACGAATACGCAGGTATCATTGCCCGTGAAGTCCACCGCATGGAAGAGATGCTCAGCAATATCCTGTCGTTCAGCAAAAAACAACTGGTGTGCCTGGAAGAATGCAACCTTAGAGCTGTACTACAGGAGGTTATTGACCTCGAATATGACCTCTGTCAACGTCAGAACATCGAACTTGTCAGCGACCTGCAGGCGGTGCTGCCGGATGTCGTTGGCGATTATCGCCAGTTGCGACAGGTCTTTTTGAACCTGTTCATCAATGCCCGGCAGGTCATGAGTAATGGCGGCATCCTGACGGTCACAGCAAAGTCCGGGTCTCTGCAAGGTGGCGAGGCAGTGGTGGTTGAGGTTGAGGATACAGGCGGCGGTATCAGTCCGGAAGTCATGCGCAATATCTTCAACCCATTTTTCTCAACGTTTGCCAAGGGTACAGGTCTGGGGCTCTCTATCTCTCACCGGATAATTGCCTACCACCACGGCGAAATAGAAGTCATAAATGGTGAAAAGGGCGCGCGCTTTATCGTCACATTGCCGGTAATCCAGCCTGTTGCGGCAAAAGTTGGCTGGCTCTGGCATGAAAAAATAGAGTAATAACATCCGGGGCTGTAGCTCAGCTGGGAGAGCGACGCGTTCGCAACGCGTAGGTCGACGGTTCGATCCCGTTCAGCTCCACCAATAAAAACAAGAGGTTAGGCCAGTATGCCTGGCCTCTTACTTTTGGTGGTTTTTGTTTCAAGCCACCCCTTAATTCATGACGCAAACTAATGATTTTATGCTGTCGACTAGTCAGTCGACTCTCCAGCCTTTTAGTCTTCGCTCAGCTCAACGCCCTCAGGGTATAGCCGAGGGAAATAGTATCCTACAGCGCGGGTGGGAAAGGAAAGGCGAACTGGCCCTTTCTCTGTCTCAGTGCTCAGCAGCTTCTTTTCAAGAAGGTCTTTTAGAATGCGGCGTGCAGTACGTTCTGCTTTTCCAGTTATTCTTGAGGCCTCTCCGCGAGGTACTTCTCCGCGCATTAAGACCTCACGTAAAAGATAACCGGATTCAGGCTGTAGCTCCCCAAGGACTGTCTGGCGGTTTACATAACCAATGATGCGTTTTTGCAAACCATCAATATCAAGCAGGGTCGACATGAACTTTATTTGATCGAGGGCCATTTCCAGGAAAAAGGTGCAAAAGTTAACAAGTCCATGGTTCGATAAGCTGCCTCGTCCGTCCAGAACGCCTTGTCGATGGTTATCTGCACCGGCAAGTGCAGAGAGATAGTCGCTGCGTTTGCGTGCCAGCCCTCGGGAAACCGTCCACATGCCATGACCGTCAATTTGTGCCTTTACGAGATAAGCATGAGTAAAAAGACGCGTAACCCTGCCATTGCCATCCAAAAAAGGATGTATCCATGCAAGACGGTGGTGAGAAGCTGCTGCTGCCACTACTTTGTTTACTGCGCTTAATTGGGGATTGCCATAGGAGGCTTGAAAACGCGCTAAAAAGTCGGGCAAAGAACCAAACCCTGGGGCAATGTGCAAGCCCACAGTTACTTCGTCCTGGCGGAGCTCTCCTGGCGTGACAATCTTGATAGCCCCTTCGGGAGTCTTTACGTGAAGGAATTCATCGGGAAGTCGCAGATAAAATTCGCGATGTATCCAGGAAAGAAAATCAGGTGCACAGATATCAGTGTCAAAGCCATCTGCCAACCGAGCCTCGATAAGTTT
Organism: Desulfuromonadales bacterium; assembly: GCA_051305855.1. Classification (GTDB taxonomy): domain Bacteria; phylum Desulfobacterota; class Desulfuromonadia; order Desulfuromonadales; family BM103; genus M0040. The sequence continues at coordinate 4,692 of JBPPMB010000189.1, read as the reverse complement.
TTGCACCTCTACGTGAGCAGCGCTTTCCATTTGCAAGGCCCTTTTTGCAGGGTCGTGTGAATAGTCCTCAGCTAAGGCTCGCTCAATGTCCACAGGATGGGTGTTGTGCCCTTCGATAAGATTGGAATAGTAGCTATTCATGGACCGCACCAGCTCAACAACTGCTTTTCGGGTCGTTGGATGCAGGGTTGCGCTCAGTGCGGCTGACTGCCGGATGACTTCAACAGCCAAATCAGTAAGACTTGCATCCTGGACAGATGGGAGCATTGGTTCCATTTGTGAGGTGCGTGTGTAAATGGGCTCTTCGGGCATCTGAAGCTCCTGTCTTTGTCAAGGCTGATTTGCACGAAGTATACGTCATCTTTTTTGTTTCTGCCAGTAATTGGCCGATGTTATGGCCGATGTTTTTAAGTTATATATATCGTTAATAGCCTAATAACAATGTATATTTTTTGAGAATATGTGAGATATGGACCTTTTTCTGAAAGATTTTGGCCGATGCTCTGGCCGCTTCAGAGCAAAAGTGGCGGGAGTTCGATCCTCATCAGCTCCACCATCAATATCGAGAGGGCAGCCATTTTGGTCTGCCCTCTGCTTTTCTCGGTGGTCAGGCCATGCCGAAGGCCCAGAGCAAGCCTATGACGACAAATACTGCAGGCAGCAGGTTGCCCACCGGCAAACGTTTGATGCCCATCAGGTCGACGGCGATAGCGACAATCAGCAGCCCGCCAACAGCGTTCATTTCGGTTATCACCGGTTCGGTCAGGATGGCTTTGGCCAGCTCGGCGGCCAGGGTAATCCCCCCCTGGTAGAGAAGCAGAGGGATAATGGAAAAGATCACGCCAATGCCGAGCGTTGAGGTGAGGGCGATGGAGGCGACTCCGTCCAGGGCTGCTTTGGCATAGAGGATTGTCGGTTTGCCGCCCAGGCCGTCCTGCAGTGCGCCCATTATGGCCATGGCGCCCACACAATAAAGCAGGCTTGCGGTCACAAAACCTTCAGCAATTTTGCCCATGCCGGAAAAGCGATTCTGCAGATGCTGGCCGAACTCCCCCAGGCGTTTTTCTATGCCGAGCCCTTCACCGATCAAGCCGCCAAAAATCAAGCTGCCGATAACGATCATGATCTGTTGACTCTGCAGCGCAAGCTGCAGACCTATCAGCAAAACGGCCAGCCCGAGTCCTATCATCAGGGTCTGGCGCATTCTCGCCGACAGGTAACGGCCAACCCATCGGCCGATCAGGCAACCGGCGGTAACGGCCGCTATATTGACAAAAGTCCCTTGTAATATCATGGCATTTCGGTTCCATGGATGTTTGCAGCGAGGCGCAGAAACTCTACATGAAAGAACTTGAATATACAATGAACATCGCTCTGCAGGGCAGGGCGCGGGAGGCGCTTTTGCATAAGATCCATGTTGCTGTGTATCACTTGCTCTGTAATTGATCTGCCACGGATTTGACTTCAGCGCGAATCTGTTCGGGAAGGTCTTTCTGCCGCATCAACCGTTCAATCTGCTCGGCGGCCTCCCTGCGCCAGCCCTTGACCAGGTAGACCTGGGCAATCCGCAGCAGCCAGCGGGGGTTGTCACGCTCCTGGCGCAGGGCGCCCTTGAAAGATTCGAGGGCCCGATCGAGGCTCTTGCCGCGGCGCAGCCAGAATTCGGCCAGCAGCGGGTGGACACCGCCACTGCAGCCGCCCCCCGGCATACGCATCAGCAATACTTCAGCCTCGTCAATGCGTTCTGCCCGCTCCAGCAGTTGAGCGCACAGGGAGATCAGCCCCGGATCCAAAATCCCTTCTTCCAGAGCCTTGAGGCCGGCGGCCAGGGCCAGTTCCAGCTCTCTGCGCTGGGCATGCAGTTCGGCCAGACGGGACCAGCAGTAGCCGACAAAACGCCCGTCAGCCAGGGTTTGCTTGAGCGTCTTTTCCAGCTCGTCGATGCGTTTGCTGGCGACCAGAACGTCGACCAGGGTGTCGAAGGCCGGAAACAGGTCCGGCTCGGTGGTCAGGGCCGCCTGCAGATCCTGCCGGGCTTTTTTGTGCTGACCGCTGCGGGCCATCAGAGCGCCACGCTCATAGAGGAAGAGCGCATTGCGCTCGGTTTCGGCGACCTGATCGAGTAATGTCAGGGCCTGTTGCTCTTCTCCGTCCTGGGCCATCAACCACGCTTGCCTGAACAACGGGCCCGCGCTCATATAGCGCTCGGCCAGTTCGGGCGGCATGGTGGCCAGCAGCAGTTCCAGGCGGACTTCCTCGTCGAGGTCCCTGTCCGGGGGAGCAGCGGGACCCGTCGCCGTTGTACAGCTGCTGTTGCAGCCGGCGTGGCTGGCCGAGTCCTCGCCGGCCATATCGACTTCCGGCGCCTTTTCACCGCGATCCAGGGATGCCAGCGCCTGCTCAGCACGCTCGCGCAATTCGCTTGAACGGGCCAACTCTCTGGCCAGCTGGTAGTCTTCTCTCGCCCGCAGCAGATTGCCGGATTTTTGTGCCCAAAAGCCCTCTTCAAGGTTCATGCCTGCCAGGGCGTCGCCGGCCTCGTCCTGCCAGGCACAGAGTTCCGCCTGGAGGTCTGCGTCGAGGTTGTCGCGGTCCATCCTTTTGGCCACACTCAGCAAGCCCGCCCAGTCCTGGCTGGCATGGAGTTGGCGCATCTCTTCAACAGGGTCCTTCCTGGCGAACATCTTCCTGAAAAAACTCATGATTTCTGCCTCTTAACGGATTCGATAGGATTTGATCGGATGATTGAACAACGTCATGATTCGCCTGTCAACTATACAAGTCAAAAAACTGCAAAAAAAATCTTGATTTAAAAGAGTCTCACTTGAGTAAAGTAGATAATCAGAAAAACTTTTTTCTGGGTAAAGCTGAAGCCTTACATGGTGATTATCTCTGTGTTTGATTTGCTTTATTTGTTCTGGCCTTGCGGTTCCCTGACTTGCAGAGACGGCCCGGATGGTGTATAAGCCATAATCTGTAAACAACCCTCAACAGGATTAAATTCATGAGTGAAGATACCAAGAAAATCATCTACTCGATGATGGGCGTCAACAAGAACTACAACGGCAAGCCGGTTATCAAGGACATTTCCCTTTCCTACTTCTACGGCGCCAAGATCGGCGTGCTCGGTCTCAACGGCTCCGGCAAATCAACCCTGCTCAGGATCATGGCCGGCATCGATAAGGAGTTCAACGGTGAAACCATCCTCTCCGAGGGCTTCAGCGTCGGTTCTCTCGAGCAGGAGCCGCTGATCGACTGCACCAAGACGGTGCGCGAAGTGGTTGAAGAAGGCGTACAGGAGACGGTTGATCTGCTCAAGGAATTTGAGGAAATCAACAATGCCTTTGCTGATCCTGATGCCGATATGGAGAAGCTATGTGACCGGCAGGCCGAGGTGCAGGACAAGCTCGATGCCCTGGACGCCTGGGAACTCGACTCGAAACTCGACCTGGCCATGGATGCCCTGCGCTGCCCGCCGGGAGAGATGAAGGTCGAAGTCCTCTCGGGCGGCGAAAAACGGCGCGTGGCGCTCTGCCGTTTACTGCTGCAGCAGCCTGATATCCTGCTGCTCGACGAACCGACCAATCATCTCGACGCGGAAACGGTCGCCTGGCTGGAACAGCACCTGCAGCGCTATGCAGGCACGATCATTGCCGTGACTCACGACCGCTATTTCCTCGACAATGTGGCCGGCTGGATTCTTGAACTGGACCGCGGCCACGGCATCCCCTGGAAGGGCAATTATTCGAGCTGGCTGGAGCAGAAATCCGAGCGGCTGCGCAAGGAAGAGAAAGCCGAAAGCAACAGCCAGAAAACCCTGCAGCGCGAACTTGAGTGGATACGCATGAGCCCCAAGGCCCGCCACGCCAAGGGCCAGGCCCGCATCAACTCCTATGAGAAGCTGCTTGGCCAGGACGCCGCCGATCGCGAAAGCAATATGGAGATCTACATTCCACCCGGACCCCGCCTCGGCAGCATCGTTGTCGAAGCGCAAGACGTTGCCAAGGGGTACGGCGACCGGTTGCTTTACGAGAATCTGAACTTCATGCTGCCGCCCGGCGGCATCGTCGGCGTGATCGGTGCCAACGGCGCCGGAAAGACCACCCTGTTCCGCATGATTACTGGTCAGGAAAAACCCGACAGCGGCAGTTTCAAGGTCGGCGACACGGTCAAGCTCGCCTACGTCGACCAGGATCGCCCGCTCGATGGCAGCAAAACCATCTTCGAAGAGATCACCGGCGGTCAGGAGCAGATGCTGCTCGGCAAGCAGCTGGTCAACTCGCGCGGTTACGTGGCCCGCTTCAATTTCTCCGGCGGCGACCAGCAGAAGAAGGTCGGTATCCTCTCCGGCGGTGAGCGCAACCGCGTGCACCTTGCCAAGGTCATGCGCGAAGAGTCGAACGTACTGCTGCTCGACGAACCGACCAACGACCTCGATGTCAACACGTTGCGGGCCCTCGAAGAGGCAATCGAGAACTTTGCCGGTTGTGCCGTGGTCATCAGCCATGATCGCTGGTTTCTGGACCGCATCGCCACCCACATTCTCGCCTTCGAAGGCGATTCCCAGGTGGTCTGGTACGAGGGCAACTATTCCGAATACGAGGAGGATCGCAAAAAACGCCTCGGCAAGGATGCCGACCAACCGCACCGCATCCGCTATCGGAGCCTGACCAGGCAGTAAGGCTGGAGGCT
>JBPPMB010000186.1:0-25920 GCA_051305855.1 Desulfuromonadales bacterium | reverse complement strand
GACCAAACCAAACATCTGAAATCACATCAAAATCACCCTCTTTTTGCTCTTATAGCCTCATTTTCAAGGCCAAAAACAGGTCCATAAGCTGTTAATCCCTGCCCCAAAAACAATTCCGGGGACACCTCACTTAATTGCTGCAAAACATATTCGTTGTTGACAGAGACCATTTCTACTTGAATGACTGCTATTGATTTTATGTAAAGTCCGGGGTCAGGCTTGAGTGCGGCCGGGCAAGGTCGCGTAATCCAGCGGGTGTAAGGTCCGGGGTCAGGCTTGACTCCTGGTAATTTCATGCTAATCTACAGCTCATGGCACGAAAACCAAGAGTTCATTATCCCACTGCTGTTTATCACGTTATGCTGCGGGGCAACGCTGGGCAAATTATCTTTGCCGACGTGGCGGACCGCACACGGTTCCTCCTGTTATTACAGGAAGGGATAGAACGGTTTTCTTCCCGCATCCATGCCTTTTGCCTGATGACGAACCACGTCCATCTCGTTGTTCAGGTCGGTGCGATTCCCCTCTCGCGATTCATGCAGAATGTCAGTTTCCGCTACACGCGTTACTTCAACGCTAAAAAGGGTGTAACCGGCCACCTTTTCCAGGGGCGCTTCAAAGCTATTCTGCTCGATGCCGACAATTACCTTGTGGAACTGGTTCGCTATCTACACCTTAATCCGGTTCGCTCCGGCATGGTGAACCTTCCAGAACAGTATCCATGGAGCAGTCATCTTACCTACTGCGGAAAAGAGCGTTCTCCCTGGTTGACGACCCAATGGGTGCTGACTCAGTTTTCAGACCAGTTCGATGAGTCAACCAGGCGATTCGAGACGTTTGTTGCAGACGGACTTGGGGAAGAATATCGCAAAGAATTCCATCAGGGCACTCAGGATGGACAGTTGCTTGGCGATGACCGCTTTGCCGAGGACTTGATGCGCAAGGTGAGGGGCGAGTATCAACGACCGGTCTCGCTGGATGAGATTATCGAATATGTCAGCAAGCTTTACGCGCTTGACCCGAATGAGCTGGCCTTACCAGGGAAACAGAGAATTCGCTCCGAAGCGCGAGCGGTCATCGGTATGCTGGTTCAGGAACTGGAGCATTTATCACTGACCGAACTGGCTCGCCGCACCCAACGAGAATTGTCGAGCGTAAGTTATGGCACCAACCGTTTGGTGAGCCGAGCAAAAAGCGACAAGGATCTTGCCGCCAGACTCAAGGAGATCAAGGTGGGTTTGTTTGCAGGTGGCAAACCGTCTTCAAGCGGTGAAATATCCATTAGTCAAGCCTGACCCCGTATGCCTTAGTCAAGCCTGACCCCGTATGCGGGTACACTAAGGATGAGTTGATGAAACGGCTTTTCCCCTGAAGTTATTCTGCCGGTTCGTGCTTGGAATCGGGATCTCGGGACACTTCCACAAGAGTGTCCCCCGAGGCCTGTAAGTGTCCCCATTACGAACTCTTTTAATGCAGTGGGGGGGCAGGTCCCGGTTTTTTCGTTAAATCAGCATCGAAACAGGGTCACTCAGTTGCGACTTTTCCAACTGGGAAGTCTCGTCCTGGAAGATGCTGCATATTGACGGAAGGCATTTCGATGATACCATCAAAGAAATTCTAATATTTTTAACCAACTCGCCAATATTCTCAGTAATGCTTGAAAACGTTTTTCAAACCGGGTCTCGTAAATGTCCAAAAGCGCTCAAGCCAGCTCCGAACGGACAAAAGGGTCGCAGATTATCAGATGGGTCGGTGGCCTTTTACTGTGCCTGTTTCTGATCACATTCCTGGCTGGACTCCTTCTTGACAAACCCCTGGGAAATGATTTAGAGCGCCGGATGAATGCGGCTCTGCAGGGTTACCAGGTCGAGATTGCGAAAATTGATTTCAATCCGTTTGACTTATCCCTGACCTTCTTCGACCTTACCGTCTCTCAGGATGCTCACCCGCAACCTCCCGTCATCCTCGTTCCCAAGTTATTTATCAGTGTTCACTGGGCGAAACTGCTCACCGGGAATCTCGTTGCTGAGTGGCATGTGTTTAAACCAACACTTCATGTCAATTTGCAGCAACTCCGGGCCGAGGATGAGGACGAAACCGCCGTTGAAGAACGAGGCTGGCAGGAGGCATTGAAAAGCCTTTACCCTCTTGAGATCAACTTGTTGGAAATAAACCAGGCCACCCTCACCTATATCGACCAGGATCCTGATAACCCGCTGCAGCTTGACAATGCTAATCTGATCATCCGCAATATTCGAAACATCGATTCTCCGAACGTGACCTATCCCTCCCAATTTCTCCTGGACACCGACATCTTCGGGCAGGGGCACGGCGTAGTTGAGGGGGTTGCAGATTTTCTGGCCGAACCTTACCCGGGGGTGAAAGCAGATTTCAAGCTGCAGAATATACTTCTGAAAAAACTTCAACCCTTGACCGCACGGGGCAATGTACATATTTCCGAGGGCACCCTTGAGGGAGCGGGACAGATAGAATTTTCACCGAAGATAAGGCATGCCAGGCTTGCCAACCTTGTTGTCGACGGTTTGCTGCTCGACTATGTCCATTCCGCATCGACTGCCGAGCAGGAAAAAGCCAGGGCCCGGCAGGCAAAAAAAATTCTCAAAAAGACAGATCAGCTATGGACGTATGTGGTTGATGATTTTCAGGTGCGAAATGGGAATTTCGGTTTTGTCAATCGTGCGCGAGACCCTTCTTTCCGCCTCACCCTCGATGCTTTTGATCTCAAAATTGAAAATCTTTCCAACCGGTTTCATAACGGGGAAGCCAATTTGGTACTTCAAGGGCAATTCATGCACACAGGCGATACTTTTGCAATGGGGCATTTCCGGCCGGAAAGCAAGGGGCCTGACTTCGACTTCCTCCTTGCCATTGAAGAGACCCATCTCACAGAAATGAATAATTTTTTGCGCGCTTACTCAGGGGTCGACGTCGTTGCGGGCACCTTCTCACTCTATTCCGAAATTGTGATCAAAGAACAGAAGATCGATGGCTACGTAAAGCCCATCTTCGAGAATCTCGATGTCTATGGATCGGAACAGGACGAAAACGACAGCCTCATTTCCAAGTTGAAAGAAGGGATCGTTGGCGCTCTCAGTAAGATTCTCGAAAACAAGCAGGACAAGGTCGCAACCCAATTCGATCTCTCCGGAACCGTAGAAAATCCGGAAGCCGACACCTTGGAAATCATCCTTCAATTAATTCGCAACGCCTTCTTTGATGCAATTCTGCCTGGGTTCAAAAACAGCGATCTCATAGCAAATCCAAGTTGAGATCGCGGGACACCCCTCATACCTGGGCAGCCAACCATAAACCTGGGAACATCAATACTCATTATAATCATAAATGAGGGTGCACTTCCCCGAACTTTCGTGCCATGGATTGCCGTCACCATCGGCTGAAAAGCGGTCTGACGGCAGTTTGCTTTGGGCGGTGGGAGAGGCGATGAAGCGGACGGAATTCGAGCAGCTGGTCGAACAGGTGCTGGCGACCTTGCCTGACGAATACGCCGGGCGGCTGCACAACCTGGTCTTTATCGTCGAGGAGTGGGCCGGCGCCGAACTGCTGGATGAGATCGGCTTCCATACGCCCGAAGAACTGCTCGGTTTTTTCAGCGGAACGCCGCTTGGCGAGCGGAGCTTTGACCAGATTGCTTTCGGCCCCGAGCTGATCACCCTCTACCAGCGGGCGATCGAGGCGGAGGCCGAGTCCTGCGGTCTGTCACTGCACCAGGTGATCCGCGAGACTCTCTGGCACGAGATCGCCCATTATTTTGGGTTCAGCGAGGAAGAGATGGACCGGATCGAGGATTTCTGGGCCGGTGGAGATTGAATCATCAGCTGCTGTTCCGTCATATCTGGCAGCTATGTAAAATATGACGGATGCCGCTGACAGTATTCCCTTTCTTTACCCGCCCTCTTTATTCTTTACCTTTTACAATCAACAACTTGCATCACCGCACGCAGTCGGCACGCTAGTTGCGACATACCTTGTAAGAGGTGTCTGCGATGCCGTCTGGTTGCCAAAGACACGCCAACAGGGCCGGGAAAGACTGGTCAAACATTAGCTTGGTTTCCGGCCGGAGTTTCCGGATGAAAACCAGCTTAAGGAGAAACTCATGATATTCGATTTTACCGACCGTGAATACCGTACGGATTGTGTTGATGGATGCGGTCCTCTGACCGGCTGGATGGTAAGCGGAATGGTTGCTAATCAGGTAAGCAATAACCATGAAAATTCAATAAGCCACCGGTGCGCCGTTAAAGAAAGAATGAAACGGAAGGATGAGCTCTTGCTAGAAACGGAATGAACTTATCTAGCAGCCTGTCGGACTATCCATGAGCCGGCTTTCGCTTCGGCCCGTATAGTCCGACAGGCTGCTAGGCTGGGGGACATTCTAACTTTATAAATTCCTGCCTTTCTTGCTGCTGGAAAGCAGAGGAACCAGGCCACTCAAAATCGGTTCTCCGCTGAAGGTATGGAAAGTCAGTGTCGCTGAAGAGCTAATCCTCGGAAAGGAGCACACAAATGGAAAAGGATCGATTCGAGTATGTTTGCACTCAGACCAAACAGGGACGAGACGTTTTTGTCCTTTCCCCTGGAGATGGCACGGAAGGACGTGTTATGACCTGTTCAGGGAACGAGATCAGCTTCGAGGACCCGCAAGGTAATAGGCACACTTACGATTACCGAGCGCTCGAGGAGATCACCCGGAGCAAGCAAGAGTGGCCTCGGTCTAACTGACCATAGATTCAGCCACTGATTCCGACGCAAATCGTCCACCCGTTCCGATCCAGTCCGTCCACTGATTCCGATTGAATTCGGCCGCTTTTACCATGGATGACGATTTCAAGAGCTACGCGCTCACCTCTACCTTCGATTGTATCAACCGCGGCAGACATGCTGATGCGTCAATAGATTGAATAAGCCGCCCTGAGACTCTGCCCGACCACTGCAAATGCCGCCCGTTATCGATTTCCTGTTATCTCTCCTTTGCCTGCGTCTCATCCTGTGAAATAATAACCGCCACTTTTCAGTGAAGGAGCTCATCCATGCCCAGCCAGCCCCGGCGAATTTTTCTGATCGACGGTTCAAGTTATATCTATCGCGCTTATTATGCCATCCGCCACTTGAGCAACTCACGGGGGATGGCCACCAACGCCATTTATGGCTTCACCAACATGCTCCTCAAGGTGATGCGGGAACACCAACCGCACCTGCTGGCTGTCATCTTTGACAGCAAAGGCCCGACTTTCCGCAAGGATCTCTACCCTGAATACAAAGCAAACCGATCTGCCATGCCGGAAGATCTGGTGTCGCAAATCCCGTACATCAAGCGTGTGGTCAACGCCTTGAACATGCCAGGAATCGAATTGGCCGGGTACGAGGCGGACGACATCATTGCGACCCTGGCCAAGAAATTTGCCGCCGAGGGGATGGATGTCACCGTAGTAACAGGCGACAAGGATTTGATGCAGATAGTCGACGATCATATCCGTCTGCTCGATACGATGAAGGACAGGACATACGGTCCAGCTGAAGTGGCTGAACGCTTCGGTGGCGCTGATAAGGTGGTCGAAGTGCAGGCGCTGGCGGGAGACAGCTCCGACAATGTGCCCGGAGTGCCCGGGATCGGCGAGAAGACCGCGAAAGCCCTCATCGATGAATTCGGCGATATCGAAACACTGCTCGCCAACCTTGACCGGGTCAAAGGAAAACGCCGCGAAAATCTCGAGAGCTATGCCGACCAGGCCCGCTTGTCGAAACAGTTGGTCACGCTGGTCGCCGATCTCCCGCTAGACCTGGATGATCACGACTTTGTCCTCACCGAACCGAACCGTGAGGCCTTGACAGAGCTCTTCAAGGAATGCGAGTTCCACAAACTGCTGCAGGAGTTTTCCTCTGCTGAACGTGCCAAACCCACTGGAGATGGCTACCGTGCCGTGTTGAGCGAAGCCGGATTGGCGGAGATGATTGCTGCCCTGAAAAAAGCCGAGCGCTTTGCCTTTGATACCGAAACGACGGGACTCGACCCCCTGCGCGCCGATCTGGTGGGGTTCTCTTTTGCCGTGACTCCGGGGCAGGCCTGGTATGTGCCGGTTGGGCATCGCTATCTTGGCGTACCGGAGCAGCTGCCTCTCGAGAGTATCCTCACGGCAGTCAGGCCGTTCTTGACTTCTTCCCGTCACCTGAAGATCGGTCAGAATCTCAAGTATGACATGCTGGTGCTGGCACGGGCCGGGGTTGAGGTCGCCGAGCCTATCTATGACACAATGCTGGCTGGTTATCTCGCCAATTCGGCGGCCAAGTCCCATGGCATGGACAGTCTGGCCGCCGAGCTGCTCGATTACCGCACCATCAGCTACAGCGAGGTCGCCGGCAGCGGTAAGAAACAAATCTGTTTTGATGAGGTCGAGGTCGAGAAGGCGACGGTCTATGCCGCAGAAGACGCAGACATTACCCTGCGGCTCTATGAAAAGCTTCTGCCGATGGTTGTCGAGCAGGGGCAGGAGAATCTCTTTTACGAGGTTGAGATGCCCCTGTTGCCCGTCCTGGTGAGCATGGAGCAGGCAGGCATTCGCATTGACCCTGAATTTCTCGGCGGGCTTTCGAGCGAGCTGGAGATAAAGCTTGCTGTACTCGAAAAGCAGATTCATGAAATGGCAGGCGGACCCTTCAATATCGGCTCCCCGAAGCAGCTCGGCGAAGTGCTCTTTGAGCGGCTTGGCCTGTCGAAGGGGAAAAAGACCAAGACCGGCTGGTCGACGGATGTGGAAGTTTTGCATAACCTGGCCGATGAGCATGAAATTGCTGCGAAAATTCTCGATTACCGTTCCCTTGCCAAGTTGAAAGGGACCTACACCGATGCCCTGCCCAAGCTGATTCATCCTGCGACCGGGCGCATTCATACCAGCTTCAACCAGGCGGTCACGGCCACTGGCCGGCTTTCTTCGAGCGACCCAAACCTGCAGAATATACCGATTCGCACCGAAGAGGGACGGCGCATCCGCGAAGGTTTTATCCCTTCTGAAGGTTGCCTTCTGCTCTCGGCCGACTATTCCCAGGTTGAGCTGCGCATCCTCGCTCACATGGCTGACGAACCGGCTCTCAAGGAGGCTTTTGCCCGTGGCGAGGACATTCATCGCCGTACCGCCAGTGAGGTCCTCGGTCTGTTTCCGGAGATGGTCACCGATGAGCAGCGCCGCCAGGCCAAGGCGATCAATTTCGGGGTGATTTACGGCATGAGTGCTTTTGGCCTGGCCAAGCAACTCGGCATCAACCGCCGCGAAGCCCAGCAGTTTATTGACACCTATTTTGAACGCTATCCCGGTATCCGGACCTTTATGGATGCCTGTATCGCCGAGGCGCGCGAGAAACTGTATGTCACAACCATGCTCGGCCGGCGCTGTGCCATCCCGGAAATCAACAGCAAGAACGGGGCGGTGCGCGGCTATGCCGAACGCAATGCCATCAACTACCCGGTGCAGGGTTCGGCCGCCGATATCATCAAGGTGGCCATGGTTCACATCTTCCGTCGTCTTGCGACTGAAGGGTTGAAAACCCGCATGCTGCTGCAGGTCCACGACGAACTGGTCTTTGATGTCCCGCACATGGAACTCGAGATCGTTTCGGCCCTGGTCAGGCAGGAAATGGAAAGGGCTGTTGAGATTTCGGTGCCTCTGCTGGTGGAGCTTGGCAGCGGGCACAACTGGCGGGAGGCGCACTGACCCGCTTAAGCTGCTGCTTGACAAACAGACGAAGATTCGTAATGCTTGCCGGCACATGACATATCGATAATGATGGTGAAAACACATAATTAGGAGGTTGGATGATGAAAAATTTGTGTATTGTTCTGGGTTCTCTTGTTGTGCTGATGCTGTTATCAGTCGGGCCGGTTTTTGCCTTGGGCCAGCCTAATGTCAATCTCGGCTTTACCAGCTTTCTCGATGGGGCTCCTCCGGCAGGGCCTGGCCTTTACCTGTCTGAGTATCTGCAGTATTACACAGCAGACCGGATCAACGATGATTCGGGAGATAAAATCGATCCCTTCAAAGGTGTCGATGTCTGGGTGCTCATGAACCAGCTTATCTACCAGTCGGATCAGCCGGTATTCTTTGGAGGGAAATGGGGCCTTAACTTCATGCTGCCGATAGTCTCTATCGATGCAGATGTTCTGCCCGACAGTGGTAATGGACTCGGGGACTTGCTGATTGGTCCTTATATCCAGTGGGATCCGATCATGGGAGCCAAGGGTCCATTGATGGTCAACCGCATCGAGCTGCAGACGATCTTCCCGACCGGTGAGTATGACAGTGACAATTTGCTCAACGCAGGCAGTAACCATTACTCTTTCAACCCTTACTGGGCTGCGACCGTTTTCCTGGGGCCAAAAGCAACGGTTTCTTGGCGTCTGCACTATCTCTGGAATGGCAAGAATAATGATTTTTCATTTGGAGGCTTGATGCCCGGTGATGTCGATCTTGAACCTGGCGACGCAGTGCACGCCAACTTCACCGCTGCTTACGAGATCCTGCCGAAGCAGTTGCGTCTCGGTATCAACGGCTACTGGTTCGACCAGATAACCGACACCAAGGTGGCTGGTGTTAAAGACCCATCCCTGTCGGAGAAGGTCTTCGCTGTCGGGCCTGGTGCCGTTTGGCATTTTTCCCAGGATACCCATCTGTTTGTGAATGCCTACTTTGAAACAGATGCCGAGAGTCGGCCGGAAGGCGAGCGCTACAATATGCGCATTGTTCACCACTTCTAAGGCGAACGACATATTTGCAGGTCATGAGAGGCCACCCCTCCCGGGTGGCCTTTTGGTTTGGCTATAATGGTGGCCAGGCAAACAGGTCTAAGGTAACAAGGCAGAATCTGCCGGGTATTTCAAGCCATAAAATTTTACTTTCTTTAATATCCAGGCGCCTTTGCGTTAAAATGCTTGTGTTACTCTGGTGCGCTGCTGTTGGTGTGCCCTTTGCTCTTGTCATGTAGCTGCAAAAGTGGCATTATGCCTGCCCTTTGAAGTCTTACTGGAAGTTTCTATGGTCAAAGAGAACGACTACGTCGCCATATTTCACTCAATTCACCGGGTCCTTAAGGCCGAAAAAATCCTTAAACAGGCCGGGGTCGATTTTTTACTGATTCCTGTCCCCCGGCAATTGACTGCTGACTGCGGGCTGGCCCTGCGCTTTTCCCCTGAGGCCAAGGCCGGTTTGCTGGGGACCCTGGCAACGGCAGACCTGCCTCCGGCGGAAATGTTTCAACGCAGTGCTGGCGGTTACCTGGAGGTGGCGCTCTAGGTTTGCCTGGCTGGAGCCCGATAACCCCTGATTTCCCTTGACAAAGTTGGCGATGGTTCACTAGAGTGCATGTTTTGTCTTCCGGCGATAAACCGTAAAATATATGTTTGCTACCCTGACAGATAAATTTGACGCTGTTTTTAAACAACTGCGCGGTCGTGGACGTCTGACGGAAGAGAACATCCAGCAGGCTCTGCGGGAAGTCCGTCTGGCTCTGCTGGAAGCGGATGTCAACTTCAAGGTTGTTAAAGATTTCGTAGCCGCTGTGCGTGAACGCGCTGTTGGTCATGACGTCCTGACAAGTCTGACCCCGGGGCAGCAGGTGATACAGATCGTTCGTGACGAGCTGGGTCTGCTGATGGGCGGCAAGGAAGACAACCAGCTTGATCTGGCGGCCCGGCCACCGGTGGCGATCATGCTCTGCGGTTTGCAGGGTGCCGGTAAAACCACAACCTGCGGCAAGCTGGCGCTCAAGCTGCGCCGTGAAAAGCGCAATCCTTTATTGGTCCCGGCCGACGTTTACCGACCGGCCGCTATAGAACAGCTCAAAACCCTCGGTCGCCAGATCGGTGTTCCGGTTTTCGACAGCCGGGCTGACCAGGATCCGGTGGAGATCTGCCGCCAGGCTCATGAATTTGCCGACCGTCAGGGTTACGATACACTGATACTCGATACCGCCGGTCGTCTGCATATCGACGATACCCTGATGCAGGAACTGGAGCGGATTCGCGATTGCGTGGAACCGCGCGAAATCCTGCTGGTGGCTGATGCTATGACAGGTCAGGATGCGGTCAACGTGGCCAGCTCATTCAACGAGCGCCTCAATCTGACCGGGGTCGTGCTGACCAAGCTGGATGGCGATGCACGCGGCGGCGCAGCGCTGTCGATTCGGGCGGTCACCGGCAAACCGATCAAGCTGGTCGGTATGGGCGAGAAGCTGGATGCCCTGGAGACCTTTCATCCCGAACGGATGGCCCAGCGGATTCTCGGTATGGGAGATGTCCTCTCCCTGATCGAAAAAGCCGAAGCGGCCATTGGTCAGGAAGATGCCGTCAAAATGGAAAAGCGCCTCCGCGAGGAGGGCTTTACCCTGGATACATTCAAAGAGCAGCTCCAGTCGCTCAAAAAAATGGGTTCGATGGAGTCGATGCTGGCGATGATTCCGGGAGCGGGCAAGGCCCTCAAGCAGATGAAGGGGGCGCAGCTTCCTGACGACGAGCTGAAAAAGATCGAAGCGATCATCAACTCGATGACCCGCAAGGAACGGCAGGACCACAAGATCATCAATGGTTCCCGACGCTTGCGTATCGCAAAGGGCAGCGGCACCAGGGTTCAGGATGTCAACCAACTGCTCAAGCGGTTCACCGAAGCCCAGAAGATGATGAAAAAAATGCAGAAGATGGGTCCCAAGGGTCTGCGCGGAATGATGGGACGTGGCGGTTTGCCGATGTAACGTTTTGCCTGGCCCGGTGCCGGGTTGCATGATAAACAGACAGAGACAAACAGAGTAGTTAACTATTGCAAAAAGAGTCGCAAGCTCAGGAGGAAAGAAGTCGATGGCAGTAAAAATCAGGCTGGCCCGTGGCGGCGCCAAGAAGAAACCTTTTTATCAAGTTGTTGTAGCTGACGAGCGCTACCCGCGTGACGGTCGCTTTATCGAAAAACTGGGGCAGTATGATCCGAAGCAGGATCCGCCAATGTTCAACATCGTTGAAGACCGGACCCTCGAGTGGCTGAACAAAGGTGCTCAGCCGACCGATACGGTTCGTCAACTGCTGCGCAAGCAGGGGATCTGGGCCAAGTTCAAACAGGCTTAAGACCCTGGGCTTTTGCGGCGCCCGCGACAGGCGAGTCCTGTTGCCTAAAGGATGGACGCCATGAAAGAGCTCATCGAATTCATCGCCAAGGCTCTGGTGGACAACCCGGACGCGATCATCGTCAGCGAAGATGAGGAAGCCGACGGAACTATTCTCGTCAGGCTGGCGGCGGCCCAGGAAGATATGGGGCGTGTCATCGGCAAGCAGGGGCGCACGGCCAAGGCCATGCGTACCCTTTTAAATGCCAGGGCGACGCGTGTGAGCAAGAGGGCAGTACTGCAGATCCTTGAATGATGGATGTCACAACGAAAGATCTTCTGGAGGTGGGTGTCGTTATTGGCATTCACGGTCTCCGCGGAGATATTAAAATCCGCCCGTTGCCGACCGGGGGCCTGGCTCTGCCAGGTGCCCGCAAGGTTTTTCTGAAGGACAGCA
Organism: Desulfuromonadales bacterium; assembly: GCA_051305855.1. Taxonomy (GTDB): domain Bacteria; phylum Desulfobacterota; class Desulfuromonadia; order Desulfuromonadales; family BM103; genus M0040. The sequence goes on along the minus strand of JBPPMB010000186.1, from coordinate 14,348 downwards.
AGGGCCTCCTGGCCCAGTATGAGACTGTCCGCTCTTCTCAACACAAACAAAATGTCCTCGTTCGGCTCGCCGGGTTGGACAACCTGTATGCTGTTGAACCACTGGTTGGTTCTTCTGTCTGGATGGCCAAGGAGGATCTTCCAGAGCTGGATGATGAGCACTACTACTGGTCCGATCTGGAGGACCTGGAAGTCATTGATCAGCATCAGGGCGTTCTCGGGCGAGTGGTCGGCATGTTTGCCACCCCGGCACACGACATTCTTGAAGTCGATGGCCCGGCAGGTGAAATTCTGATCCCCGCGATTGAGCCTTTCCTGATGAAGGTTGATCGAGACAAGGGTCAACTGCACGTCAATCTGCCGGAAGGGCTGATTCCCGAGACAGAGAGTCCTCTGTAAAGAGCCCCATGCAATTCGATATTCTGACACTTTTCCCTGCCATGCTTGAAGGCCCTTTAACTGCGAGCATTCTCGGCAAAGCCATCGACAAAGGCCTGCTTGGCGTCAACCTGCATAACCTGCGCGATTGGGCGGAGGGCCGCCATCTGGTGACCGATGACACCCCTTACGGTGGTGGTGACGGCATGGTCATGAAGGTTGATCCGGTCGCCAGGGCGTTGTCCGAACTCAAGGAAAAACATCCGCATTCACGCGTTCTGCTCATGTCTCCCCAGGGCAGAACCTTTCAGCAGGCCGATGCCGAGCGTCTAAGCCGCGAACCCGGCCTGATTTTGGTCTGCGGTCGCTATGAAGGTTTCGACGAACGGATCCGCACTCTGGTTGACGAAGAAATCTCGCTGGGCGATTTTGTCCTGACCGGCGGCGAATTGGCGGCCGCGACCGTGCTCGATGCCACCGCTCGTCTGCTGCCGGGTGTGCTTGGCTCCTCCGGCAGCGCCTTGACCGACAGCTTCAGCGACGGCCTGCTTGAATACCCGCAATATACCCGCCCGGTGGAATTCAATGGCATGTCTGTTCCGGAGGTGCTGACTTCGGGCAATCATCAGATGATCGCTGCCTGGCGACGGCGCGAGCAACTGCGGCGCACCCTGGAACGGCGACCGGAGCTGCTTGAAAAGGCCCCCCTGACGAAACAGGACCGTCTCTTCCTTGAAGAGCTTCGTGCTCTATCAGGTGATCCGGCAGAGAACCAGGGCCAGTGATATTCAAACCTATGGCCATCGCACTGGTCCATCACCCGGTTCTTGACCGGCGGGGTGATGTGGTCACTTCAGCCGTCACCAACCTCGACATCCATGATCTGGCCCGCCTGGCGACAAGCTATAACCTTTCGCGTTATTATCTGGTGACACCTGCTGCAGAGCAGCAAACGCTCACTTCACGCATCGTTGAACACTGGCAGAAGGGTGCCGGTGCCATTTATAACCCGGACCGCTGCCAGGCACTGGATTGTCTGCGCGTCATTCACAGCCTTGCTGAGGCCCTTGCCGATTGGCGCTGTCTGGCCGGACCGGAGAGCCTGGCGCTGCTGACCGGTGCCCGCCATCAGGAAGGGATTGATTATCCGGCAGCCGCTGCCCTGGCGGTAAAGCACCCCGTCATGCTGGTGTTCGGCACCGGCCACGGCCTGGCCCCGGAAATCTACACCGCAGATCGCCCATGCCTTAATCCGGTACGGGCCGGTCAGTACAACCACCTCTCGGTGCGCACGGCAGCAGCGATCGTCATTGATCGCATTATAGGTGAGTTTGGCCGTATCATACCGCTAACGCCTCGATAGCCCGGGGCATGGTTGCGAGCCGTTCCCGGTTCTCTTCTCGAAGCAGGGTGGGCTTTGCTCAGCGGGGATCTTTGGAATTCCAGCTTCTGGCCTTCTCCAGGATTTCACCGACGATTCCCCTGCGGAAAGCCAGCACGCATGAAACGAAAATCACGCCGATGATGATGGTGACCCAGGAGCCGAAACCGGCCAGGTAATTGTTCAGGGTCACGACCAGCAGGGCGCCGACCGCCGGACCGAGAACCGTGCCCATACCGCCGAGGAGCGTCATCAATACCACCTCGCCGGACATGTGCCAGTTCACGTCGGTGAGTGATGCGAGTTGGAAGACCAGCGACTTGGTTCCTCCCGCCAGTCCGCTGAGGGCGGCCGAGATGACGAACGCCATGAGCTTGAACCTGTCGGTATCGTAGCCGAGGGATCTGGCGCGCGGCTCGTTCTCGCGGATCGCTTTGAGAACTTGTCCGAAAGGCGAATTGATCGTGCGGTAGATCAACCAGAAGCCGCAGAGAAAGATCACCAGCACAAAGTAATACATCGACATGGTGTCTCTGAGATCGACCAGGCCGAACAGCGTACCGCGCGGCACGCCCTGGATGCCGTCTTCACCACCGGTGAATTGCAGCTGCAGGCTGAGGAAGAAGACCACCTGGGCAAAACCGAGCGTGATCATGGCGAAATAGATGCCGGATCGGCGGATGGCCAGCCAGCCGATGACCAGGCCGAGCAGGGATGACACCACCACGCCGAGCAGGATGCCCAGGACAGGATTGAGATTCAGGGTTTTTACCGTGTAGGCGGTGATATAGCCGGCCGAGCCGAAGAACGCCGCGTGCCCGAACGAGAGCAGTCCGACATAGCCGAGCAGCAGGTTGAAGGCGCAGGCGAACAGCGCGAAGCAGAGCACCTTCATGAGGAACACCGGGTAGAACAGGTGAGGAGCGATCAACAGGATCGCAAACATGAGTGCCGCACCGATCAACGGACGGCTGGTTTTGCCTTTCCCGGTCATTTCTCCCTCCCGAACAGTCCGGCCGGGCGGATGAGAAGGACCAGTGCCATGATGATGAAAACCACGAGGCTGGAAGCTTCGGGATAGAATACCTTGGTCAGGCCTTCGAGGAGTCCCAGGCTGATGCCGGTGACGATGGAACCGAAGATCGAACCCATGCCGCCGATAACCACCACCGCGAATACGACGATGATCATGTTGGAGCCCATGACCGGAGTCACCTGGTAGATGGGGGCGGCAAGCACACCTGCAAACCCGGCCAGGGCCACCCCGTAGCCGAAGGTGAGCGTGATCATGAGTGGTACATTGATGCCGAAAGCCTGAAGCAGTTCCGGATTCTCCGTGGCGGCACGCAGGTAGGAGCCGAGTTTGGTGCGTTCGATGATGTACCAGGTGGCAAAGCACACCGACAGCGAAGCAACGATGACCCAGGCCCGGTAGTAGGGGAGAAACATGAAGCCGAGGTTGACTCCGCCCTGAAAGATATCCGGGATCGGGTAGGAGAGACCTGAGACGCCGTAGAGTTGACGGAAAAGGCCTTCGAGGATCAGGGCCAGGCCAAAGGTCAGCAGCAGACCGTAGAGGTGGTCGAGGTGATAGAGACGCCTCAGCATGAGGCGCTCCAAGATGATGCCGAAAGCGCCGACGACAAGAGGTACGAGGATGAGCCCCACCCAGTAGTTGACACCGAGGTAGGTGAGGCTCATCCATGCGATAAAAGCTCCCAGCATGTACTGGGCACCGTGTGCGAAGTTGATGATATTGAGAAGTCCGAAAATGATGGCGAGGCCCAGGCTGAGAATCGCATAGAAAGATCCATTGATGAGTCCGATAAGCAGCTGCCCCAACAGGGCCTGGATCGGAATGCCGAATACCTGAAACATCATAAAACGTCCTCAGCCCTTGCTGTCTCTTCTCTTTTTTACTTCTTCACCAGCTTGCAAGTACTCTTGTCAAGCGACATGTAAGCTTCGTCGCCGGGGATGGTACGAAGCACCTTGTAGTAGTCCCAGGGCCCCTTGGACTCGGAAGGCTTCTTGACCTGCACCAGGTACATGTCATGCACCATGCGGCCATCGTCACGTATGTAGCCGTCCTTGGCGAACATGTCGTTGATCGGCAACGCCTTCATGGCCTTCATGACTGCGGCGGAGTCGTCGGTGCCGGCTTTATCAACGGCCTTGAAATAGTGCATCAGAGCAGAGTAGACGCCGGCCTGACCCATAGTCGGCATGTTCTTGTGACGCTCGCGGAACCGCTTGGCCCAGGCGCGGGTTTCATCGTCGCGATCCCAGTAGAAGCCGGTGGTGAGCATCATGCCCTGGGAGGTTTCGAGACCGAGGCTGTTGATGTCGGTGATGAAGACCAGCAGGCCTGCCAGGGTCTGGTTCTGGGTGATGCCGAACTCCTTGGCCTGCTTGATGGCGTTGATAGTGTCGGCGCCGGCGTTGGCCAGGCCGATGATTTTGGCGCCGGATGCCTGGGCCTGCATCAGGAACGATGAGAAATCGGTATTCGGAAAGGGCGCGCGCACTTTGCCGAGCAGCTTGCCGCCGCTGGCTTCGACGACAGCAGAAGTGTCGCCTTCAAGCGAATGGCCAAAGGCGTAGTCGGCGGTAATGAAGTACCATGTGTCGCCACCGTTGGCGACGACCGCTTTGCCGGTGCCGACGGCCAGGGCGTAGGTGTCATAGGTCCAGTGGACGTTGTACGGGGTGCAGCTGTCGTTGGTGATCTTGGTCGAAGCACCGGTGGAGATCAGGGTGACCTTCTGCTTCTGGTCGGCCACTTCCATGACTGCCAGGGCCGCTGAAGAGGTCGGCAGGTCAGCGATCACGTCGACCTGTCCGGTGTCAAACCACTCGCGGGCCTTGTTGGCTGCGATGTCGGCCTTGTTCTGGTGGTCGACCGAAGTCAGCTCGATCTTTTTACCGAGGACTTTGCCGCCGTAATCGTCGATGGCCATCTGCGCCGCGACGACCGATCCGGGCCCGCTGAGATCCGAGTAGGCCCCTGACATGTCGGTCATGACACCGACCTTGAGCACGCCGTCGGACAGCCCAGCTGCCGAGGCTCCGGAAACTGCCATGACCAGGGCCAGTCCGGTACCAAATGCCGTTAGAAACCGTTTCTTTGCCATGTCTTCCTCCTTGGTTGGTTTGGACGCGTCACACGCCCAAAAGTTCGTGCAGCTCATCGAGGTTCGCCTCGAGTTCATCATTCACGATCATTCTCACGATACGGCCGTTTTCGAGTACGTAGTGGCGGTCTGCGAGAGACTTGGCGAAATGGAAATTCTGTTCGACCAGGACAATGGTGTAGCCACGTTCCTTGAGCAGGGAGATGACGCGCCCCATGGCTTCGATGATGACCGGCGCCAGCCCTTCGGTGATTTCGTCGAGCAGCAGAAGGCGGGCCCCGGTACGCAGGATGCGGGCCAGTGCCAGCATCTGCTGCTCGCCGCCTGACAATCGCGTGCCCTGGGCGGAGCGGCGTTCCTTCAGGTTGGGGAACATCGCGTAGATCTCTTCCAGTTCCATGCCGCCACTGTGCAGCACCGGCGGCAGGAGCAGGTTCTCTTCCGCGGTCAATCCGGAGAAAATGCCGCGCTCTTCAGGGCAGTAGCCGATGCCGAGCGGGGCGATTCTGTAAGGAGGCAGGCCGATCGCTTCGTGTCCGTTGATCAGCACAGAACCGTAACGCTTGGGGATCAGTCCGATGATCGACTTGAGAGTGCTGGTGCGCCCGGAGCCGTTTCGTCCGAGCAGGGTGACCAGCTCTCCCTCGCCGACGTTGAAATCGATGCCGTGGAGCACGTGGGATTCGCCATAATAGGCATGCAGGTCAGCGACGCGCAGGATTTCGTTGGTGATATCATGCATGGTTGCCGCCTACGTAGGCTTCTAGCACTGCCGGGTCGCAGGAGACTTCTTCGTAGCCTCCCTCAGCCAGGATCTGACCCCTCTGCAGAACCGTGATGGTGTCAGAAAGATCAGCCACCACCTTGAGGTTGTGCTCGACCATGAGCACCGTGCGGTTCTCGGCCACCTTGCGAATCAATGCGACGACCCGTCCGACATCTTCATGCCCCATCCCTGAGGTAGGTTCGTCGAGCAGCATCACCTCGGGCTTGAGGGCCAATGTCGTGGCAAGTTCCAGAGCGCGCTTGCGGCCGTAGGGGAGTTCCACCGCAATAGTATCGGCGTAATCTGCAAGCTCAACCTCTTCCAGGGCTGCCATCGCATGTTCGTTGAGATTGTTGAGGCTTTTGTCCGATTTCCAGAAGTGCAATGATGTCCCGGTTTCCCTCTGCAGTGCGACCCGGACGTTCTCCAGAACGCTCAGGTGTGGAAAAACCGCGGATATCTGGAACGAACGCACGAGTCCCCGGCGTGCGAGCATCGCGGAGTTTTTTCCTGTCATGTTCTGGTTTTTGTAGAAGATCTGCCCGGAGCTGGGCTCAAGAAATTTGGTAAGGAGGTTGAAGACAGTGGTTTTCCCTGCACCGTTTGGGCCTATCAGCGCGTGAATTGATCCCTTGCGGACCTTAAGGTTGACATTCCTTACGGCGATGAATCCTGAAAACTCCTTATTCAAGTCGCGCGTCTCGATGATGTAGTCTGTTGCCATGCCAGTTATCATCTTTCCTGAAAGTCAAATAATTAGTTTTCGTCCGGAAACGGCCCTTTTCCGCAATCTCTGCGTCAATCTGCGGATGTGATTGTGCGGCGTACAGGACTACGCCTCTGCTAAAATCCTTGATGTCCTTGACCTTGCGAAAAATTGTTCGTTTCCGGATGGACACTAATTAAACAGCGTAACGATCCCATCCGCAAAAAATATTTTTGTTGACCCACCCGTCCTTGTCTTCTCTGCAGGTCTCTTTCTTGTGGAGGATCTGATGCCTGTCTTACAAGCCGTGGTGAGGCATGAAGGCATGGTTGACAAACATTGTTCTACAATACCAGAGTATGGATGTCAATTGTAAAGCCGTACTGTTGAATTACCTCCAAAATAGTAAAAATACTAATAAAATAGGATCAATAAATCCTTTTGTGCCCTTTTTACTGGTAACTACCCATTGGTAAATTCGCTTTTATTTTGCGTATGATATGGTTGTAATTAATTATTGAATAGATTACTGATATGTCAAATATAAAACACTGGTGTAGGAATATGAATTGATCGCGATCAACTCCAGTTGGCTGGGTTACGGCCAAAGCCCGGCCATGTTCCGGCCGTCTGGCCAGGCCCCGGATTTTCGGGATGTTTTTACAATGGGGGTAATACATGTTGATCAACAAGACGGCAGTGGTCGGCGCCGGTATCATGGGGCGCGGCATTTCTCTGGTCTATGCCCTGAACGGCTTCAAGGTCTTTTTGTATGATACCAGCCAGGACGTCTTGCTCAAGGCCAAAGCCCTCATCGGTGACGATCTGAATCTGCTCGTTGACGAGGGGCTGATTTCTGCCGCCGCCAACCAGATGGCGCAGGAAAGCATTCTTGTCACCGGGAGCCTGGAAACGGCCGTCGGCGAAGCTGAATTTATTACCGAAGCCGTGCCGGAGCAGCTGGCGCTGAAATGGCAAGTGTTGGCCCGCATTGAGTCACTTGCCCCGGAGGCGGCCATCATTGCTTCCAATACCTCGACATTGCCGTTGTCTGAATTGACCAGGCACCTCGTTCGACCAGAGCGGATGCTGATCACGCACTTTTTTAACCCGGCCCACCTGGTACCCTTGGTGGAAATCGTCAGGGCGGCGGGTACCCCGCCGCAGATCGTCTCGACCACCCTGGGGCTGATGCGGCAGATCGGCAAGGTCCCGGTTGTTTTGAAAAAGGAGGTTCCGGGTTTCATAGCCAACCGTCTGCAGGCGGCTGTTTTCCGTGAGGCACTGCACCTGGTGGCAAGCGGGGTAGCGGATATGCGCGATGTGGATACGGTGATGACGTCCGGGCCAGGTTTCCGCTGGTCGATCATCGGCCCGATGGAAACGGCTGATTTCGGAGGGCTGGACACCTGGCAGAGCGTCATGAACAACCTGGCCCCGGAACTTGACGATACGCGTACAGCGCCAGAGGTCATCAAGGATCTGAACAGGCGGGGCCATCTCGGTGTCAAGACCGGTCAGGGCTTCTACGCCTACCCGTCCGGGGAGGTCGTGGCCGAGAAGATCCGTAACCGCGATCTGGCGTTCATCCAGCTGTTGAAGCTGCGCCACAAGGTTTAGTCAGGCCTCCCCTGAATTTTCCGACAGGCTGCTAGAGGGTGATCCTTTGCTTGTCTTCAGGTCAATAGCCCGTTTGCTGATTTGCTACACTTTGCCCCTCTACAAAAAACAATCTGAAACAGTGTATCCGCCAATCGTGATTCCCAAGTCTAGTCCCGTTTAATACACTCATTGGTCAGGGCAGATATGTCAGGGGTGAGTCGTTTCACGGGAGATTCTTCGCCTCCCGATCGGGAATAACTCGGTTAGAAGTGAGTCCCTCTCCTTTATCCTGGTACATCTTCTCAAGTTTCTGGAGTCCTGCGCCTGTGCTGTAGCAGGCCATGGAGTGACCGTTAAGTAATGCGCGGCCCATATAGGCATATGACGGACTCAATATTTGAAATAAATAATTGTTTTTGGTTGCAAATGACAGCCTTAATATTCTTGACAGGAAACTATAACAACGTTATAAGTAAAATTGTTAGATTTAATTTTCCGAAACGCTTGGTTTGTGGGCATGCTCTAGATCAATAGTCGTCGCATGATAAATCCGGCAAGAAAACAGGAGGTTTACAAAGAAGTGAAGAATTCGATGAAGACAGTCCTCGTGCTCGGACTCGGGTTACAGGGTCGTGCGGTAGTCCATGACCTTGAAAAATGCTCGATGGTGGCCGAGATCTATGGTGCCGATCTGCAGGTCGATACATTTAGAGAATGGTCGGCGCAGTTGGGGTGTCAAAAAACCCGCTGCGTGATACTCGATTGTACCGATCGCCAGCAACTTGTGGAGTTCATAAAAAAAACTCATATTGATGTTGTCGTTTGCATGGTTCCACCCCCCATCGCGATTCATGTGGCACGTGCATGTATAGACTCCAAAATTCCTTTCGTCAGTTCCAGTTACACGAACGATCTTGATTCTCTCGATAAAGAAGCACGCGCCAATGGGGTGACAATTTTGCCCGAGATGGGATTCGATCCGGGAATTGACCTGATTATGGCACGCGAGGCGGTTGCTGAATTCGACGAGGTTCACGGCATGTATTCTTATGGGGCAGGTTTTCCCGATAAAGAAGCCTGCAACAATCCACTAAAATATAAGGTTACCTGGACTTATGAGGGCGTCCTCAGAGCTTATACCCGTGATTATCGCCTGCTTGTCGATGGCAAAGAAATCTTTGGAGATGGTGCCCGCCTGTTTCATTCACCTTATATCCATGCCTTGGACGTTCCCGGCCTTGGTGCTATGGAGGCCTATCCGAACGGAGACGCCGTTCACTTCGCCAAGCTCTTCGGCATCGGCGAGCATCTCCGCCAAATGGGCCGCTTTGTCGTACGTTGGCCGGGTCATTGCGCAACCTGGCGTCTTTTTGCAGATCTTGAATTTTTGAGTGACAAACCACTAGAGATTAACGGCACCAGTATCGCACCCAGAACTTTCATGGCACAACATCTAACACCTCAACTTCAGTTTGCTGAAAATGAGCGTGATGTCGCGTTGATCATAGTTGACACCTGGGGGATTAAAGACGGCAAGGAGAAGCGGGTCATTTATCGGTTAATTGATTATCGGGATCTCGATACCGGCCTGTTTGCTATGAACCGTACCGTTGGATATACCGCCAGCATAGCCGTGCAGATGGTTCTGGCCGGGGAGATTTCAGCCCCGGGTGTTCTGTCGCCAATCGATCATGTCTCCGCCGATAAATTATTTGCCGAGTTGAAGAAGCGCGGTATCGAGGTGAGTAGAACCGTTGCTGATCCGAAGTCTTGTCTGCTGTTGGGTGAAAGTGCCAAAAGCAGTGAGGTTCTGTCCGATCAATAAGGATAAGGGTGTTCCTTTACCTATCCTTTTCGAGGTTTAACTTTGAAGAAGCTATTCAAGAAGAAAACAGCAGTCCTCGGCATGCTGATTGTCCTGATTGTTCTGTGTATGGCAATCTTCGCACCCCTGGTCGCACCGCACGATCCAGAAAAAGTGGATTTAGGCTTACGTCTCCTGCCACCCTTCGGTTTTGAAGGAAGCCAGATCGCATACCCTCTCGGTACCGACAGCCTCGGCCGAGACGTGTTTAGCCGCACAGTCTATGGTTCACAAAAATCCTTGCTGGTGAGTTTTTCGGCAACAATGATCTCGACGATTATCGGGGTCATTCTCGGGATGTTCGCGGGATATTATGGCGGTTACGTTGATGCAGTTATCGGGAAGCTCGCTGATATCCAGTTGGCCTTTCCACTGATATTACTGGCTATCGCAGTGATTGCAGTCCTTGGGACAAGCACGCTTAATCTTATTGTTGTCTTCGGGATCACGAATTGGGTGGTCTATGCCAAGGTCTCGCGAGGAGCGGTTTTGTCACTCAAGGAAAAGGAGTTTGTCGAGGCAGCCAGATCGATTGGCGCCGGGGATCTGCGTATCATGCTGTTGCACATCTTTCCGAATATCTTCCCCTCGATTGTCGTTATCACCACCCTCTCGCTGGCCGGGACCATCATTTCGGAATCTTCTCTCAGTTTTCTGGGGTTCGGAGTTCCGCCGCCGCATCCGACCTGGGGGGGGATGCTCAGTGAGGGACGGCAATATATCTACGATGGTTGGTGGGTCGCAACCTTCCCGGGATTGGCGATTTCATTAACGGTTTTGGGCGTTAACCTGTTTGGTGACGGGCTGAGGGATGTTTTTGATCCGCGGCTGTCGGTCGAAAGACTTCGCTGACGGGATTTAAGTTGTGGAGCATAACCACAAGATTTTAGCAGAAAAAGACACGATTGAGCCATGTTACTCATGCGGCAAATTGCGAAAGGAGGATTGCGATCTGTGACGGGCAATTAAGCAGATACTTGGTGATGAAAGATTTCAGGCCGTTTCAACTTTAGTCAATGGAGAAACCCGTTATGAAATGTAAAAACAAGTTATTGATAGCGATATGTGGCGGATTTACGGCATTCATGTTTTTCCTCCCAGGCCAGGTTTTGGCAGAGAACAACGCCAGTTTGGTCATTGCGCAGAGCAGGGATGTGGTCGGTCTAGACTATGCTCTGGTCTCGCAAACGGAAACCCAGAACATTTCCAACAACATATTTGATGCGCTGGTGAGGCTTAATACTAAAGGCGAGTATGCCCCTTGGCTCGCCAAATCCTGGGACAATCCGGACGATAAAACCTGGGTTTTCCATCTTGAAAAGGGTGTAAAGTTTACCAATGGCGAAGCCCTTGACGCCGCAGCAGTAAAATATTCTCTGGAAAGGGTGATGGACCCCAAGGTTAAGTCCCCCCAAGCCTGGCGGTTATCTCTCGTTGAATCAGTTGAGGCCCCCGATCCTGTGACGGTCGTGATCAAGACCAAGGAGCCTTACGCAGCACTGATTAACATCATGACATTGATGTTCATCGTTCCACCGAAGGCTGTTGAGGAGATGGGGAATGAAAAATTCGCTCAAAATCCCATAGGTTCTGGACCTTTTGTTTTCGAGAGTTTTGTGCCTGGCGAAAAGGTAACCCTGACGGCGAACAAGAATTACTGGAAAGGTGCTCCAAAAATTGGCAGTGTAACCTTCCGGCCGATATCAGAGGCCTCGACTCGTGTCGCTTCCCTGTTGACCGGCGAAGTCGATATTATCACTTCAATTCCACCTAACCGTTTGGCCTCGTTGAAAAAGAACCCGGATATCAAAACCACCGCCAAAACCGGGATCATGGTCTACATGGGACTGGATACCTTCACCGCTCCACTGAATGATGTTCGGGTGCGGCAGGCGATTAACTATGCGATGGACGTCGGGACAATCACCGACAAGATTCTGCTCGGAACCGCCAGCCCCATGTCTGGCCCGGTGTTCAAGGTCACAAAGGGGTTTGATCCCAGCATCAAGCCATACCCCTATGATCCTGCCAAAGCCAAAAAGCTCTTAAAAGAAGCTGGCTATGAAAATGGGTTCAAACTGATGTTGTCGACTCCGCCTCAAGGGGTCGAGGGTGCCACCAACACTCTGGAGGTCGCACAGGCCCTTGCCTCTCAGTTGAAGGAGGTCGGTATTGAGGTCAGTCTCGACATCACCGATCCCTCAACCCAGTTCCAGCGTTATAAAAACCGGGAGTTTCAGGCTTATCTGTTCACCTGGGATACGCAGGTCGAGCCGGACAGATACCTTTATTCGCTTTTCAACTCTGCGACCAGAGGTTACTACTATAAAAATGCCGAGGTCGATGAATTACTCCATCAGGGGCGAACGACCCTTGATCAGGCGGCGCGCATCGGTATCTACAAGAAGCTGCATCGGCTCCTTTATGACGATGCACCATGGGGATTCCTTTACAATCAGGAAGCATTTTACGGTTACCGGTCCAACGTCAAGTTTGAGGCGCCTCTGGACGGCATGATCTTCGCTTACACCATAGAAAAAAAGTAATCTTCTGCGTCAACTGGATGACCGGAGGCAGTGTCTCCGGTCATCCAGCCGCCGTTGCGGCTAAGATGCAGAAAAAGGCAGTTGAGTGTTCCACTGAGGTCCGATGAATAACGTACGCGAGTGCTGCCGCATGATAAGAAAAGTAACTGAGGCTATCCGGCCCGTTCGATGTTTAAAGGGACACTGACTCTATGCTCAATTACATCCTAAAAAAACTGCCCCACCTGATCATTGTGGTGCTGGGGGTTTCAGTCATCACCTTTTTCATTATGCATCTGTCGGGAGATCCTGCTCAGCTGATGCTTTCAAAAGAAGCCTCGGCCCAGGAGATACAAGCCTACAGTCATGCACTGGGTTATGATCAGCCCCTCTATGTGCAATATGGAAAATTCATCAAAGGTGCGGTCCAGGGCGATTTCGGCATGTCCATGGTCCATAGACGTTCGGCGTTTAAAATTGTGATCGAGCGGCTGCCCGCGACGATGGAGCTTGCCTTCAGCGCCCTTCTGTTTGCAATTATCGTCGCGGTCCCGATGGGGATTATCGCCGCGGTAAAACGAAATTCTGTTTTTGATTATAGCTCCATGGGGGTTGCCCTGGGGATGCAGTCGATGCCGACCTTCTGGCTGGCGATCATGCTGGTTCTGCTGTTCTCGGTGACTTTCCAGATCTTCCCCACTTCCGGACGGGGGTCCTTTCCGCAACTGGTCTTGCCGACGGTGGCGCTTGGATCCTTTTACATGGCGATGATCAGCCGCCTGACGCGTTCCGGTCTGTTGGAGGTGTTGTCCGAAGATTACATCCGGACGGCCAGAGCCAAAGGAGTCAAGGAATATCTGGTTATCCTGAAGCATGGCCTGAAAAACAGCCTGATCCCTCTGGTTACGGTGGTCGGTCTCGAATTCGGTCGACTCCTCGGCGGCGCGGTTATCACTGAGACCATTTTTGAGTGGCCAGGCGTCGGGAAACTGGCGGTTACCGCCATCAATCAGCGCGATTATCCTGTGGTTCAGGCGGTGGTCTTTGTCCTGGCGGTCACTTTTGTCCTGGTTAATTTCTTTACGGATCTGCTCTATTCCTATCTTGATCCAAGAATCCGCTTTGACGCGGAAGACTGAGGGGATTTCAACTTGGCTGTCATGGAGAAAATGACCCTTAAAGTAGAAAATCTGACGACGGTTTTCAACACGGAGAAAGGTGTGGTGAAAGTTGTTGACGATCTGAGTTTTCATATAAATGCCGGCGAGGTGCTGGGGCTGGTCGGAGAGAGCGGCAGCGGTAAGAGCGTGACCTCCCTTTCGATCATGCAGCTGATTCCCAATCCACCGGGGAAAATAGCCGGAGGCTCCGCATTCTTTAACGGAGAGGACCTTTTTACCAAAACCAAAGAGCAGATGAGACAGATCCGCGGCAGCGGGATCTCCATGATTTTTCAGGAGCCGATGACCTCCCTGAATCCTGTCTACACCGTCGGGAATCAATTGATAGAAGCGATACGGGTTCATTCGGACCTCTCCGAAAAAGAGGCTTGGGGGCGTGCGATCGAACTGTTAAACAGTGTTGGTATCTCGCTGCCCGAAAAAAGAATGAAGAGTTATCCCCATCAATTCTCGGGTGGCATGCGGCAGAGAATCATGATTGCCATGGCTTTGGCCTGTGAGCCCCAATTATTGATTGCCGATGAACCGACCACCGCCCTTGACGTCACCATCCAGGCCCAAATTCTCGACCTGATTCGAAAAATCAACCTGAGCTTCAATACTGCAGTGCTGCTGGTTACCCATGACATGGGAGTCGTGGCGCAGTTGTGTGACCGGGTTTGTGTTATCTATGCCGGCCGACTGATGGAGGAGGCGGATACGCTGAGGTTGTTCGAAAGACCAGTCCACCCCTATACTGAAGCTCTACTCAATTCAATCCCTTCTCTGGAAAAATCTGTTGAACGATTAACCACTATTGAAGGAAACCTGCC
>JBPPMB010000087.1:0-57757 GCA_051305855.1 Desulfuromonadales bacterium | reverse complement strand
CTGCGTTTGCGGGCAGTCTGGAAAGCAACATGGCTGATCCGCTCAACTTCTGCGTCGGAATATTTCATCGTGTCAAAACCGGTACGCTCACTGCCTTCACCTGTGATGCCCTTCGGTTGAGCGAAGTAGATACCGCCCGTCAGCTCACGCACAACCAGCAGATTAAAGCCGCCGCCAATGACTTCTTCTTTCAGGCTTGAAGCGCCGGTCAATGCCGGGAAAATGATTGCCGGTCGAAGGTTGCAGAAAAGACCGAAGATCTTGCGCAACGGCAGCAGTGCGGCTCGTTCCGGCTGTTCGTCGGGTGGCAGGCTTTCCCATTTCGGGCCGCCGACCGAGCCGAACAGGATGGCATCCGAGGCTTTACAGACATCGACGGTTGTTTCAGGCAGAGCTTTGCCATCCTCATCAATGGCAACCCCTCCTACATTGGCAAAAGTACGTTCAAAGGTCACACCAAACCTGTCCTGCACAGCATCCAGAATTCTTAACGCTTCCGCCATGACCTCAGGTCCGATACCGTCACCAGACAGAACAGCCACCTTGAACGTTTTATGCATTAGTTCTCTCCTCTATCCCTGGCAAAACAGGGGGTTATCATCAAGGCCTGATTTGACCGGATGCCACTATAAAAAGGGATTACCTCTTTGTCAAATGCTTCTTGTCTTTGATCTACAGGCCCAGGTAGGCCTCGCGAACCTGATCGTTTCCGAGTAAATTTTCCGCAGTGTCGGTCAAGGTAATTCGGCCGTTCTCCATGACATAACCACGGTGAGCCAGCTTCAAGGCCTGGTTGGCGTTCTGTTCGACCAGGAAAACCGTCGTCTTCTGCTCCTCGTTGATCTTCTTGATGATTTCGAAAATCTGCTTGATAATCAATGGCGCCAAACCCAGAGACGGCTCGTCCAGCAGCAGCACGCGCGGGCGCGCCATCAGGGCCCTGGAAATCGCCAGCATCTGCTGCTCACCACCACTTAAAGTCCCGCCTAACTGGGAACGGCGCTGGGCGAGAATCGGGAAGAGATCAAAGACATAATCGATGTCTTTCTGGATATCGACCTTGTCACGGCGCAGGAAAGTCCCCATTTCCAGGTTTTCCAAAACCGACATGCCCGGGAAGATACGGCGTCCTTCAGGAACCTGAACCAGCCCCAGTGCGACGATCTTTTCTGTCGGCATCTTGTGGATCGGCGTGCCCTTGAAATAAATCTCTCCGCAACGCGGCGGTGTTACACCGCAGATCGTCATCAGGGTGGTACTCTTGCCTGCCCCGTTGGCACCAATCAGGGCGACAATTTCACCCTCGTTGATATCAATGGAAATATTCTTGAGAGCCTGGATATTCCCGTAAAAGGTAGCGACGTTGCGTAGCTCAAGCATCTGACTCCTCCCCAAGATAAGCCTCAATAACCTTCGGGTTATTACGGATATCCATTGGTGCTCCCTGGGCGATCTCCTTACCGTATTCCATGACGTAGATACGATCCGAGATGTTCATAACCAGCTTCATGTCATGTTCAATCAGAAGAATCGCAATATTTTCAATGCTGCGGATACGGACAATCAGTTCATCAAGGGCCCTGGTTTCCTGGGGATTCATGCCAGCCGCCGGTTCATCAAGCAAGAGCAGAAACGGGTCGGTTGCCATGGCACGGGCAATTTCGAGACGGCGCTGAGCTCCATATGGCAGGTTCTTGGCAAACTCGTCAGCAAAGGCGACTAACCCGACTTTATTCAACAGGTCGTAACTTCTGTCGATAGTCTCCTGCTCCTGACGTTTTGTGTTCCTGCCACGCAAGACGGCGCCAATAATGCTGGTAGTGGTTCGACAATGCCGACCAATCATTACGTTTTCAAGAACCGTCATATTCTGGAACAGCCGGATATTCTGAAAGGTTCTGGCCATGCCGAGCGTCGTCACCCGGTTTGACTTGAAACCGTTGATCTTCTGTGATTTTTTTTCATGAGGATGAACCAGGATATCGCCCTTGGTCGGCTTGTAAATCCCGGTCACGCAATTAAAGAAGGTCGTTTTACCTGCACCGTTGGGGCCAATCAGGGCGACAATTTCACCGCTGCAGACATCCAGTGAAACGGAGTCGACTGCGCGCAAGCCGCCGAAATCCATGGTAAGGCCCTTGACCTCAAGCAGCTTCTTCTTAGCTTCAGACATTGGCATTCTCCGTCATCACCTTACGCCCGCTGTATTTCCGGCGCACGTTGGCAATCAACCCCTCGGGACGGAAGATCATCATCAGCACCATCACGGCACCGAACATCAACATCCGGTACTCTGCGAAGGCTCTCAAATATTCGGGCATCAGCACCAGTACCAGGGCAGCTATGATAACGCCGATGATCGAGCCCATGCCACCCATGACAACGATAGACAGCACCAGAGCTGATTCCATGAAAGTAAAACTGTTCGGATTGATATAAGTATTGCGGGCCGCAAAGATAACCCCGACCAGACCTGCCCAGAAAGCGCCAAAAGCATAAGCCCCCAACTTGGTCTTGGCCATATCGACGCCCATGGCGACACAGGCGATTTCATCCTCGCGCAAGGCCATCCAGGCGCGTCCGATGCGTGAGTCCTTCAACCTGTTGGTAATAAAGATCGCGAAGACCACCATCAGGATCATCAAATAATAGGTATAAGTCGTCGCCGCGGTAATACTCAGATCAGCACTGAAGAATCCGGGCCTGGGAATTCCGGCGATCCCTTTGGCACCATTAGAAACCTCTTCCCAGTTCTCGATAACGATTTTGGCAATCGATCCGAAACCCAGGGTGACAATCGCCAGATAGTCGCCACGGAGACGCAAGATGGGAAAACCGAGGGCTATGCCAAACAACACCCCCATCAGGCCGCCAATCGGCAGACTTGTCCAGAAACCGATCCCCCAAAAGCTGTTCAAGATGCCGTAGGTGTAAGCGCCGACGGCAAAAAAGGCGACGTAGCCGAGATCCAGCAGGCCGGCAAGGCCAACCGTTACATTCAGACCGAGGCCGAGGACAACGAAAATCAGGGCCAGAACCATGATGTTGACCTGGTAGATATCGACCAGAAGCGGGAAGACAATCGTCGCAAGGACGAGTACGACCAGGATCGGCCTGAACAATTTGGGATCTTCCAGCAAACGCTGGGCCAGACCGAGTTTGGCGCGTTCCTCTTCAGTACTTTCAGCCTCTTTATTCTTAAGCTGCCGCCGCTCCATTGCCCAACGCCAGAGCAGGGATAAGACAAAGGCGCCAATAGCAACCCACAGCATGTTCATCCAGCGCCACTCAACGAGATTCTTGAGGGTATTGACCTTGACCACCATCAAGGGAAAGGTCAGGAATACAAACCAGAGGGCAACCAGAAAAGACCGTTTAATGTAATCAGACATTGTATTCACACCATCTTCAGCTTCAGGCTCAGACTTTCAGCCTGACAGCTTTGCCAAGCAGGCCGGAGGGCCGCAATATCAGGATTAAGACCAGGACACCGAAGGCAAACACATCTTCATAGGCACTTGAGACATAGCCTGCAGCAAACGACTCGGCCAGACCCAGGACCAAAGCGCCAAGCACGGCACCCGGAATGTTGCCGATGCCTCCAAGAACAGCGGCTGTAAATGCTTTTACGCCCGCCATAAAACCAATATAGAAGTTGATCTGACCGATGTAGGAGCCGACCAGGACCCCACCGATCGCCGCCAAAACAGAGCCGATAACAAAAGTCATGGAAATGACATTGTCGACATTGACCCCGACCAGGCGAGCCATGGTCATATCCTGTTGGGTGGCCCGCATTGCTTTACCGATACGGGTATATTTGATAAGCACAGTCAGAGCGACCATGGTAACGGCACTGGTCACCAGGATGACCAGCTCTGCAGAACCCATGATATGCGCAATCGGCTCCATGAAATCAAAATCGGGGATGAGCGACGGGAACGGCAGGAAATCAGGTGTTTGAGCCAAAAGCACATAGTTCTGCAGGAACAGCGACATGCCGATGGCGCTGATCAGCGGCGAGAGCCGCGGGGCATTGCGCAAGGGTCGATAAGCTATCTTCTCCAGGGTATAACCGTAGGCCGCGGCATAGATGACAGCTATCAGGCCTGCCAGGACAAGAATCGAGACTCCTGAGAAGCCATAGATGGTCAGCACCCCGGCGACAATCAGGGCGATGAAGGCACCGATCATATAGATTTCACCGTGGGCGAAGTTGATCAACTGGATGATGCCGTAAACCATCGTGTAGCCCAGCGCGATCAGGGCATAAATGCTGCCCCGGACCAAACCGCTGCAGGTGAGTTCAAGAAAATATTGCATCGATGTTTTCCACGGTCTTTAAAAGTGATATTTCAACCGGCATTCCGGCTGACATTTTTGGGCTTCTGCTTTAGCCCCTCGGTATTCAAACTGATCTGGGAGAGATTCCCCGGAGGAAAAGGACCCCTTTAAGTCAAACAATGCGGGGGACAGGCAAAACCTGTCCCCCGTTTCATGTCATAAGTATCCAGACGATTATTTCACTTCGACAAATTTACCGCCCTGAACCTGGTAGACTGAGAAACCGACGCCTTCTGCATCACCTTTGGCATCAAACTTGATCTTGCCGACGGAGGTGTCAACATAAGAGTTCCTGAGAGCTTTTTCCAGCCCCGCGTACTCCGTGCCGCCGGAAACCTTGATGGCGTTCAGGGCAGCCTGCATGGCGGCATAGCCCTGGTCGAAAAAGGTCCCAGGCTCCTTACCGTACTTGCTGGTATAGTCTGCCTTGGCCTGCTTGTTTGCGGCAAAAGCAGAAACATCCATCGGACCTGTTGCATAAACGCCTTCGGCATCTTTGCCGGCGATGTCGAGGAAACCGTCTCCCTTGACACCATCAGGACCGACAAAAGGAATATCCATACGCTTTTTATTCATCTGGGAAACCAGTTTTGAGGCTTCCGGATGATAACCACCGAAGATAACCGCATCTGCACCTTCCTTGCGGATTTTCTGTACTACTGCTGAATAATCCATAGCACCAGGAGTAACGCCTTCGAACATGACGATTTTAGCCAGGCCGCCAGCTTCTATGAATTGCTGAGAAAAATCGGCAAAGCCTTTGCCATAGTCACCTTTGTCATGAAGAATGGCGATCTTCTTTGCGCCGAGCTTCTTGGTCACAAAATCGGCAGCGAGCTTGCCCTGGTCATCATCAGGAGCGATGGTGCGAAAGAAGTTCGGATAATCACCGCTCTGAGTCAGAGGGGGATTGGTTGCGGATGGGGAAATGGCAATGATTTTTGCCTCGTTGTAGATACCGAGAGCAGCCTTGGTTGCACCGGAGCAAACATGACCGATGACCATGCTGACACCTTCGGAAACCAACTTCGTAGCAGCGTTGGTAGCGATCTCAGGTTTGCACTGATCATCCATTGGCAATACTTCCACCTGCCTGCCAAGCACACCGCCAGCGGCATTCACTTGTGCAGCAACCATCTCAGCGGCTTCCAGAGTCGGAATACCGTAGGCAGCCAGGTCTCCCGAATGGGGGCCGGCAATACCAATCTTGATCGTGTCCGCGGCAAAACCTGTCGCGGGGATTACCATACTCAACAACGCAGCCAGAACGAGCTTTTTGACGACTAACTTACCCATACAACCTCCTTTTGAGAAATCAACATGTTGTTGTGACCAAAATAATAGTCATTTATAAGGGAAAGACCCTTTATACGTCAAGATCTAATCAATAAGGTGGGTTAGACAGGCAATCCGCCCTCGGAGCTTTGGCAGCAGACCCTTGGAAAGGATCAACAGGTCGACAACAGACAGGGTTTTGCAACACGGGGTGACAGCAGGATTAATCCTCGGAATTCATTGTTTTTCCCGTCTGCAGAACTTGGACTACTCCAGAACAACCAGCAGGTCTCCCTGACCGACCTGTTCGCTCTCGCTATAGCGGACTTCGGCAACAACACCGTCCACCCTGGCCTTGACGTTGGTCTCCATCTTCATGGCCTCAGTAGTCAGCAGGGTTTCTCCTGCGGAGACTTTCTCGCCGACAGTGACCATTATCTTAAATATCTTGCCCGGCATCGGCGCACCGACATGCTTGAAATTGGCCGGGTCAGCCTTTTCATGGCTGACATCGTCGGTTGCGACCGTGAAGTCCGTGACTGAGACCACACGCGGTTCGCCGTTCAGTTCAAAGTAGATGTTGCGGGTACCATCTTCATGGACCCGCCCTACAGCATTCAATTTGATAATCAGGGTCTTGCCTGCCTCGATGTCGATACTGACTTCGTCACCGACATCCAGGCCGTAGAAGAAAACCGGAGTTGGCAGGAATGAGGTATCACTATACTCCTGGCGGAAGCGATCGTACTCTTCGAACACTCCCGGGTAGAGGACAGCAGAGAGGACATCACGATCGCTGACGTTATGACCGAGTTTGGCCTTCAGCTCTTCCTTCCTGACAGCGAAATCAACCGGCTCCAGAAGTTCACCAGGCCGGCAGGTGAGTGGTTGCTCGCCTTTGAGAATGATTTTCTGCAGTTCAGGCGGGAAGCCACCGACCGGCTGTCCGATCATCCCCTTGAAGAAGTCGACCACGCCCTGGGGGAATGCCAGGTCTGTGCCCTTGGTGAAGACATCCTCAGGCTCAAGGTTGTTCTGCACCAGGAACATCGCCATATCTCCGACGATTTTCGACGATGGGGTGACCTTGATAATATCGCCGAACAGATCGTTGACCTTGCGGTACATCTCCTTGCACTCTTCCCAACGATGACCAAGACCCAGCCCTTCGACCTGCGGCTTGTAATTGGAATATTGCCCGCCGGGAATCTCGTGATAGTAGACCTGGGCGGTGCCGCTGCGCAGGTCCGATTCGAAGGGCGCGTAGTAGGTCCGTACCGTCTCCCAGTAGTTGGCCAGTTTCTGCATGCCGGTTTGATCGAGCTGCGGATCCCATATCGATCCTTCCAGGGTCGCGAGCAGCGCGTTCATATTCGGCTGTGCAGTCAGACCAGAGACCGAAGAAAGCGCCACGTCGACAATGTCGACTCCGGCCTGAGCCGCCATCATCAGAGTGGATCCGCCGTTGCTTGAAGTATCATGGGTATGCAGATGGATCGGGATACCGATTTCGTTTTTCAAAGCCTTGATCAATTTCTCGGCAGCAAACGGTTTGAGCAGACCGGCCATATCCTTGATTGCCAGGATATGGGCGCCCATCTTCTCCAGGTCTTTAGCCAGATCCACATAGTATTTGAGAGGGTACTTGTGACGCTGCGGATCGAGGATGTCACCGGTGTAGCACATGGCCGCCTCGCAAACGGAGTTGGTCCGTTCACGTACCGCCTCCATGGCCACCCGCATCCCCTTTGCCCAGTTCAGTGAATCGAAGATGCGGAACACATCTATACCGCTCTCCGCTGCCTTGACGGTAAACTCCTGAACCACATTATCGGGATAGTTGGTATAGCCCACAGCGTTGGATCCACGCAGCAGCATCTGGAAGAGGATATTAGGCACCTTCCTGCGAAGACGCTCCAGCCGTTCCCAGGGGTCTTCGGTCAAGAAGCGCATGGAGACGTCGTAAGTCGCCCCACCCCACATCTCAAGGGAGAAGAGACCGCCGCCGAGATGCGCCGTTGCCTCGGCAATGCAATCGAGGTCATGGGTACGGACCCGGGTTGCCAGCAAAGACTGGTGGGCATCGCGCCAGGTGGTGTCGGTGATCAGCAGCCGCTTGTTTTTGCGGGCCCAGCTGGCCAGGCCTTCGGGACCCTTATCAAGCAGGATGTCGCGGGTGCCGCGAGGATGCTGTTTGCCGTATTCGATCTCCGGTATATGCGGCTCTCGAAGGTCACGGAAGTTGAGCCGCTTTTCATGCTTGATCCCGGGATAGCCGTTGACCGTGGTATGACCGATCAGGCTGAGGATCTTGTTGGCGCGGTCTTGTTTGACAGCAAATTGAAAGACTTCAGGATACTCGTCAAGGAACGAGGTATCACATTTACCTTCGAGGAAGACCGGATGAGTGATCACCTTTTCGAGGAAGCCAATGTTGGTTTTTACCCCACGGATGCGGAACTCCTGCAGGGCTCGGTGCATGGTGCGTGAGGCCTCTCCAAAAGTCAGCCCCCAGGTCGAGATTTTGACCAGCAGTGAATCATAGTGCGGGGTGATCACCGCGCCGGCATAACCGGAAGCGGCATCAAGACGGACGCCAAAACCGGCTGCAGTTCTAAATGCCTTAATGGTGCCGAAGTCCGGAGCAAAGTTATTCTTAGGGTCCTCTGTGGTAACGCGGCTCTGTATGGCATAGCCACGGAGTTCAATGTCCTTCTGACTCTTGATGCCGATCTCCGGATCAGAAAGCTTGTAACCCTGGGCAATCCGGATCTGTGCCTGCACAAGATTGCGCAAGGTAACCAGCTCAGTAACTGTGTGCTCGACCTGGATGCGAGGATTCACCTCGATAAAGAAGAAGTTGCCCTGCTTGTCCATAAGAAATTCAACAGTTCCGGCATTGCGGTAGTTGACATGCCTGGCCAGGGCCAGGGCATAATCGCAAACTTCTTTGCGTTTCTTGTTGTTGAGATAGAGCGACGGCGCGATCTCGATCACCTTCTGGTGTCGGCGTTGTATTGAGCAATCCCGTTCGTAAAAATGTACGACATTGCCATAATTATCGCCCAGGATCTGCACTTCTACATGTTTTGGCTTTTCAATGTATCTTTCGAGGAAAATCGTGGCGTCACCAAAGGCCGCTCTTGCTTCCGAAGCTGCCGACTTAAGTCCCTCGAGAAGCTCTTTCTGGTTATGGGCAACCCGCATGCCGCGGCCGCCACCACCGGAACTCGCCTTGACAATGATCGGGTACCCGGCGTCCTTGGCAAAGATCAGGGCTTCCTCTTCAGTGCGGATCGGATCATCTGTTCCCGGTACCACCGGCACACCGGCTTCAACAGCCACCTTGCGACCGGAAATTTTATCGCCGACACTTCGCTGAATTTCTGGCGTCGGACCGATAAACACGATATTGGCGCGCTCGCAGGCCTCTGCGAATTCAGCATTTTCAGAAAGAAAACCGTAACCGGGATGGATGGCATCAACATCTTTTTTGCGAGCCAGGTCAATAATCTCATCAATGCTCAGGTATGCATCAATGGGCCCTTTCCCCTTGCCGATAAGATAGGCCTCGTCGGCTTTGTATCGATGCAGGGAAAGTTTGTCTTCTTCTGAGTAGATTGCCACGGTATTGATACCGAGTTCCGTACAGGCGCGAAAAATCCGGATAGCGATTTCTCCACGGTTGGCTGCCATAACTTTGCGAAATTTCTTGACGGACATATTGATCACTCTCCTGGCGAAGTACAAGCTTAACCATTTATGCAAACTAAAATTCAACAGTACCGCTAAATATTTAGTGTTATAAATTTTTCCAATAAATCTAAATACTTACGCTTGCATTAGGGTTAATATAAGCAAAACGCAGGGCCGCGTGTCAAGCAAAAAACTGTTCTATTTTAAAGCGTTGAAATAACTGATCATTATTACCTTGATTCGAATTTTTCTGGATGAAGACTTAAAGTTCGAAGCCACCATGGTTGATGCACCACTGAAATATCGGAATCTATACCCTTGCAACCCCTCTATATTCATGATAATTTACTCATAACGTCAATTTCATGACACAAGAGCGTGGAGTTTACCAACATGAAAAGTAATGCCCGCATCCTGTTTATAGACGATGAATCTGGTAGCCGTGAAGGTCTCACTTTCCTTCTTGAGCGCGAAAGCTATCATGTAGAAGCCGTAGATGCAGGTGAAAAGGCCATCAGCTTGCTCTCCAGAAAGAGCTACGACGTCATTATCACCGACCTCTTTCTGCCCGGTGTAAGCGGCATAGATATTCTGAAACACGTCAAAGAGCAGCGCCTGCCTTGCAACGTTATCCTTATAACCGGCAACGCAACCGCTGAAACTGCCGTCAAAGCAATGAAAGAGGGGGCTTTCGACTACATCACCAAGCCTGTCAATTTTGAAGAGTTGAAGGTAATAATCACAAAAGCCGTCGAGAAAAGCCGTCTCGTTGCTGAAAACCTGTACCTGCGCCAGCAATTGCGAGGCAAATACAAGTTTGACAATATTATCGGTAACAGCCCGGCCATTCAGCCGGTTTTCGCACGCATGGAAAAGATTCTCGTCACCGATTCTACGGTACTCATACTAGGCGAATCCGGGACAGGCAAAGAGCTGGTGGCTCGCGCCATTCACTTCAATGGGCCGCGTAAGGATAAGCCTTTTATTGCAATCAACTGCGGAGCGATTCCAGCTGATCTGCTCGAGAGCGAACTTTTTGGTCATATGCGTGGCTCGTTCACAGGTGCTGTTGCCGACAAGCGGGGTAAATTTGAATTGGCCAACAAGGGGACTATTTTTCTTGACGAGATAGGTACCATGCCCCAACAACTGCAGATGAAGCTGTTGCGTGTTCTACAGGAACAGGAAGTCGAACGAGTCGGTTCAACGACCAGGACGAAATTGGATGTTCGTGTAATTTCCGCGACGAATGCTGATCTTGATGGCAGAGTGCGACATGGTGAATTCCGTGAGGATCTTTATTATCGGCTGAATGTCATTCCCATCCATTTGCCGCCTCTGCGAGACCGGCGTGAAGACATCCCGTTGCTCGCCAAACATTTCCTGCGAAAAATCTGTACAGACATGCGTCGCCCGGTACTGGAAATAACACAAGAAGCTGTCAAGGCACTTGAGGCCTACGAATGGCCTGGCAATGTTCGCGAGATGGAGAATGTCATCGAACGTGCAGTTGCCCTGACAGACAGTGACATTATTGACAGACAGGACCTTCCGACACAAATTGGCGGCGTTTCTCAGGAGAGCAATCCCTTGCCGACCCTGAGCATCCCTGGAGAAGGGTTTGACCTGACAGAAACAATCGCCCTTATCGAAAAGTCATTAATCAAGCAGGCCTTGGATAAATCCGCTAATATTAAAGCCCGTGCCGCCTCTTTATTGAATATTAATCGCACGACTCTGGTTGAGAAAATCAAGCGCTACGGTATGTAATGAGTGTCCATCCGGAAACGCCGGATGGGTCAACCGCCGTATTCGGACGAAAGCTAGCCATATTTTCCGGGGTAAAAACGGCCGGGCATTTCTGCTCGGCCGTTGCTGTTACTACTCAATTCCATGCAATTTATATCTTTACAGCAGGCGCGGCCTTGCCGGTCATCGAGCCAACCGTTATCTTGACAACCTTCGTTCTGCTGTCGAACTCTTCTATATACTTCGCCCCCTCGGTTACGAACCCTGGCGAGTACTTTTCGACAAGACTGGCCAATGCCTGATATTTTTCATCCCCCTGCACGACTGAAGCCTGACCAAAAACAATTGCACTCTCGAATTCCGTACTGAATTCAGCCGGCAGCACCTTGGTCCGACCGACGACGCAAAAAGACACCTTGTTGTTGGCGAGAATATTGGTAATTTTATGCCCTTCCAAAGCGCAATGGAAATACAGGCAATCATTCGTGAATACGTAATTTAACGGTACACCGTAGGCCTGCCCCTTGCCGTCTACCGTAGACAGGATGCCGTATTCGCCGAGATTTAAGAGGCGAACGACTTCACTGGTTGGCAACGCTTTATCTCTTCTTCGCATCGCTATGCTCCCTATTGCTTTGGTTAAAAATCAATCTTCGCGCAAACTCTGAAAAGAGGTGAAATAGGAACGATACCCAAGCTTCAGGATCATAAACACGGTTAAAGAAACGCTTCCGGTGATCACACACATGATAGCGATCTGGTATTTGACGGCGGTCAGGGGCTCGGTTCCTGAGAGAATCTGACCGGTCATCATACCGGGCAAAAAAACCAGCCCCATGGCGGCCATGGCATTGACAGAAGGGATCAGCGCCGCCCGGAAGGCGCAACTGACCGCCGGCTGGGCAGCCAGTTGCACACAGCTACCCAAGCAGAGCGCCGTTTCTATCTCTTCACGGCGTTCTCGAAACTCCGTGGCCAGGCGCTCCACGGCAAGGCTTGCCCCGGTCATGGAGTTGCCGATCACCATGCCGGCCAGGGGAATCAGATAGCGTGGGTCGTACCAGGGCTCCAGGCCAATGACCAGGAAGCAGAAGAAAAAGGTCATACCGCCGCAGCCGAAGAGAATTGCAGTGCCGACCACGCGGTAGAAATGCGGCATTTTTACCCGCACCCGGGCACCGATGGTTTGTACCGCAAAACCGGTCATTACGATCAGAATCAGCAGTACCGGAAGAGCTGATTGCAAGGCAAATACCAGGTGCAGGACATAGCCAACCAGCAACAACTGCACAAACATGCGCAAACCAGCCCAGAAGAGGTCTTTACCCTGTCCGGCCTTGAGCAGATGAGCCAGACCGATACTCATCAGCAACAGGCTGTAGACCGTGACCAGATCCCACAAGCTGAGGTCGATAATCGTCGTGTTCATACTGTTGTTTCCCTGTTTTCTACAGGTCCCGAAGACAGAAACGCCCGGGCGGAATCCGTGGTCGGGTTTTGCAATAGCTGGGCGGCAGTCCCTTCCTCAACAACGGATCCATCCAACAACAGGGCCATGCGATCAGCGCAATGCTCTGCCAGACGTAAATCGTGAGTAACAACAATAATTGCCAGGTTTTTCTGCCTGGCGAGTTCTCGAAAGGTTCGCGCCAGCAGGTCGGCCGTCGGCCGGTCCAGTGCGCTGGTTGGTTCGTCGAGCAGCAGAGCCTGACAAGGTCCGAGCAGAGCTCTAGCGAGGCAAATCCTCTGCTGTTGGCCAATCGAGAGTTTACGCGCGTCACGATCGACCCATGACTGGTTGACCTGACATAATTCTAGAAGTTCCTGCAGATTTGGATCGTTGAGATCAGGCAATTCCGTGCGGCGCAGTCTGGCCGATGCCTGTAGATTGTCCCGGACAGTGCCGGAGAAAAGGTAAGGTTTCTGTGCGACCAACGGAATGCGTGCACGCAATAGCGGTGGATCGATGGTCTGGATATTCTCTCCCGCAAGCAGGATCTTGCCGCTATCAGGTTCAAGCAAACGGTTAAACAGGTGTAACAGGGTGCTCTTGCCGCCACCGGATGGCCCGACGATCACCAGGACTTCGCCGGAGCTGATATGCAGAGTGGTTTCCTGCAGTATACGCTGCAACCGTCCTGCTTCCCCCGGGCGACTGACAGTGACTTCGTGCGCCTGCAGTAAAGGTACGTCTCGGCTCATGAGCCGTGGTCTTCGGCATGTAATAAGCGCAGGACCTCTTTCATGTCTTCCCAGACATCCCGTTTCCCTTCCGGGTTGCGCAGCAGATAAGCAGGATGATAGGTTGGCATCAGGGGAATATCCTGATAACGTTGCCATTCTCCGCGCAGACGACTGATCGACACCTTGGTTTTCAGCAAGCTCTGCACAGCAATGCGTCCCAAACCAACGATCACATGTGGACGGATTGCCGCAAGCTGACGAATCAGGAAACCCTCACAGGTCGCCACCTCTTCCGGAGCGGGGTCACGGTTGTTCGGCGGACGGCACTTCAGCACATTGCAGATATAGACTTCCTCACGCTGCATTCCCATTGCCAGCAGAATGCGATCAAGCAGTTGACCCGCCTCACCAACAAAGGGCTCTCCCTTGAGATCCTCTTCTCGCCCGGGAGCTTCGCCAACCAAAACCAGGCGTGCATTCGGATTGCCGACCCCGTAAACCAGTTTCGTTCGGGATGCGGCAAGTCCACAGCGCTGGCAATCACCCAGATCCGCCCGGATGGCTTCGAGGGTCTCCCGTGTATCCGCATTGATCCTGGAGCTCTCCAGATCCCTGTTGGCACCAGGCAGTTTTGTCGCTTGGCTCTCTATGCCGAGATCAGAGAGGTATTCAAACTGGCTGCGTGCCAAAGAGAGTGTTTCGCGAATTTCATTTATGAGCTGTTCGGACATATTTGACTGAAAAATCCATATCAACGTGTATTATTCAACGAAAGGACGGTACACTTATCTGATGAAATGGTTGATTCCTGTTCCCTTAATATGCGTCCTTGTTCTCCTGCTCTTCCCATCTGAGGCATTGGCCTGGGGAATCGGTGTGCACTTGCAAACGGGTGCCTGGATTCTCGACAATCTGGCCCGGCTGCCTGAGCCGGTACGTGCCCTTCTGACTGCGCACCCAAACGACTATCTATACGGCTGCATCAGTGCCGATATTACCCTTGGCAAGAAATACACTCACTATCTGAGACACTGCCACTCCTGGCGCATGGGACACAAGATCCTCCAGCATGCCACCACTGAAAGTCAGCAGGCTTGCGCCTACGGTTACCTCAGCCACCTGGCGGCCGATACTGTGGCCCACTCCTACTTTGTGCCCTTCAAGTTGATCCGTACTTACAACACGGTGCTCCTCAAACATACTTATTGGGAAATGCGCTTTGAGGCCCACGTCTCGCCGGAGATCTGGCCCTTGGCACGTTCGATCGGCCGGAAAGATTTCTCGGAGAATGACAAACTCCTGCGCAGCATCCTCGCCAACACAATTTTTTCGTTCGCCACCAACAAAAGACTTTTCAACTCACTGCTGCTTCTGAACCGGCTGCAGCAATATCAGAAGGTGCTGCGTTCGCTGGCCAAAACATCGAAGTGGGCGATCACCCCTGAAGATCAGGAGGAGTACCTCGGCCTGACCAGCAAGGCCACCCTCAGCCTCTTGCAGGATTTGCACAACAGCCCCTTCCGCGGAGCCGACCCGACCGGAGAGCGTGCCTTAAGCACTGCCAACATGATTCGAAAAAACCTGCACACTCTCTGGCTTGACGGCCGACTGCGTGAAAGTGATGCCGATGAGATGCTCGCCATAATCAAGGTCAGGCTCAAAGAGGGGATCTGTCAGCCTGACAATCTGCTAAACCTGCTCTCAACCTCCTGACGACGCAGCCCCTGGAAACAGAGCTGTGGCCCTGTCCAGCAGGATCTCGGCGACTTCCGCTTTGGTCATCTTCTGCAACTCTTCCACCTTGCCGTCAGCCGTCAGGAAACACACGATGTTTGTGTCAATATCGAACCCGGCCCCCTCCTGATTCACATCATTGGCGACAATCATATCGAGATTCTTGCCCTTTAGTTTCTCACGGGCATGTTTCAGCAAGTCTTCCGTTTCTGCGGCAAAACCGATCAGGATGCGAGAGCCTTTCTGTCGGCCAAGCTCAGCAAGAATATCCGGATTACGTTGAAGTTCGACCGTCGTGGTCTCAGCACCGCCTTTTTTCACTTTCTGCTCACCTCGTACCAGCGGACGAAAATCGGCAACAGCTGCAGCCTTGATAATAAGGTCCGCCTGCCCGGCCTTAGCCATCACCGCCTGATACATCTGTTGCGCACTGACAACCTGGATCGTCTCAATCCCCGCGGGTTCAGGCAAATGTACCGGCCCGGAAATCAGGATAACCCTGGCACCACGGTTGCGGGCGGCACAGGCAATGGCATACCCCATCTTGCCCGACGAATGGTTACTGAGAAAGCGAACCGGGTCGATCTCCTCACGTGTTGGACCGGCGGTTACCAGAACCGTCTTCCCTGCCAGGGCGTGACTGCCCAGGAGTGCTTGAGCAGAGTTGAAAATTTCTTGGGGGTCAGGCAGCTTGCCCTGCCCTTGCCAACCACAAGCCAGGTCGCCATAAACCGGTTCAATAAAATGATAGCCGAGGCTCTCCAGTGTTGCCTGGTTCTTCTGGTAGATCGGGTTCTCCCACATATTGCTGTTCATGGCCGGAGCAAAGAGGACTTGCGCCCTGGTTGCCATGATTGTGGTTGTCAACAGGTCATCAGAGAGGCCATTGGCAATTTTGCCTATGATATTGGCTGTTGCCGGAGCAACCAGCACAAGATCGGCACGATCGGCCAACGAAATGTGGCCAATCTCCTGTTCTTGAATGAGATTGAAAAGGTCGGTATGGACGGGGTTCCCGGAAAGCGTCTGAAATGTGAGAGGCGTTATGAATTCCTGCGCGCTGCGGGTCATAACCACATGGACTTCAGCATCTGCTTTGATCAGCAGGCGAAGCAATTCGGCAGCCTTGTAAGCGGCGATGCCGCCAGTCACACCCAGGATAACGCATTTACCTCGCAGCATTTTTTGCTCCAGATTTACGCTCTCCAGGTCTTCTCAGGAGAGCAAACGAATAAGACCAACGCCTAAGCGTTATCACCGACAAAAGGATTCATCCGTCGTTCCTGGCCGATCGTGGTATTCGGCCCATGGCCCGGGTAAACGATCGTCTCGTCGGGCAAGCTGAGCAGGTGTTCCCGGACTCCAGAGACCAGAGCATCAAAGTCACCACCGGGCAGGTCAGTCCGGCCGATCGACCCGGCGAAGAGGACATCGCCGACGAACAAGTGTCCATTACTCAACAGGCAGATCCCCCCGGGCGAATGCCCCGGCACGTGGAATATCCGGAAAACATGTTCACCGACTTCGAAGCTATCCCCCTGATCAAGCAGTCTGTCAGGTTCAGGAGAGGGAGCAACCGTGAGACCATAAATTTTGGCGTGATTCCTGGCGTTCTGCAGTAAAGGCAGATCCGCCGCGTGCAACATGAGTTCTGCCCCAGTTGCCTCGACCAGTTGCTGATTGGCACCGATATGATCGAAATGGGCATGGGTGTTGACGATCTTGCTGATCTTGACCCCCTCACTCTTGGCAAGATGCAGAATCCGCTTAGCCTCATCACCCGGGTCTATGACCAGCGCATCGTGCGTTTTTCTGCAAGCAACGAGAAAACAGTTTACCTGCAGGGGGCCGACACTGAGTTTATGTATGACAAGTCCATTATTCATCCTGTTTATCCTGTCTCTCGACATTGAAGAAATCGAGGGTTTTCCCCTGGAGTTGCTCTCCCAGGGTATTGCTGAAACGTGATCGGGGTGGTGCGGAGCGAACTTTTTCTGCGGGCGCAAACGGGAGGGATGGCTTTGCCGCAGGTTTATCAATTTCAGGCACGGGTATTTGCTTTCCAGATGTCCCTTTGAAGAAGTATCGATCATACAAACGGTGGTACTGGGTCCAGGACGATTCGCTGTCCGGCTCACGATTAATATGCGTACGGACCCCGTTGATTTTGGAGTCCAGGTCGTCGAGGAAGTTCAATATCACCGCCTCCAGGGTTTTCGGACGTTTTGGCGAACCATACTCGTACTGGCCATGATGAGAGAGGAGCAGATGCTTGAGGTGAACAGCCAACTCCTGCGGAAAATCTTGCAGAGATCGCAATTTCTCTTCAACCAGTTCGACACCAATCACGATATGGCCCAGCAGTTTTCCGGCATCCGTGTATTCAAAAGAGCGTTCATAACGCAGTTCAGCAACCTTGCCGACATCATGCAGCAGGGCACCGACCACCAGCAGATCACGGTTGAGGTCCGGATAACGTTGGCTGATATCGTTTGCGAGCACAGCAACGGCCAGTGAGTGCTCGAGCAGTCCACCAAGGTAGACGTGGTGCATCGCCTTGGCGGCCGGGGCTCGCGTGTAACCCGCCATGAAGGACTCGTCAGACAGAAAGGCCTGCATCAGGCTTCTCAGGTCAGGGTCAACAAGCCCTTCGACAACGGACCTCAGATCGATCACCATCTCGGCAACCGGTCGCATGGATACCGGCAGAAAGTCGGCGAGCTCGACGGCAGATTCGCCGATCCGGTCCAGTTCCTGAAGGACCAGCTGCATCTTGCCCATATAAACGCTGGCCTTACCCGAGACCTGAACAAAATCATCTTTATTGAATCGGGCCGACATTTCATCGACACGATCCCAGATGCGTCCTTCAACTTCGCCCGTGCAATCCATCAGCTTCAGGGTCATATACGGGCGGCCATTCTTGGCCATCCCAATGATCTTATCCCTGACCAGAAACACTGATTGTACCAGGTCACGTTCCTTGATATCCTTGACAAAAATTTTCTTCAAAAGCGACTCCTTTGAGATTGTCGGATTTGCAGCCGGCTCATGGATAGTCCGCCAGTCTCCTAGCCTAGTTTCCGTCCGGAAACGGCGATTGTGCCATCCAGAGTTTCCGGATGAACACTAGCCTAGTGCTGATTGAACGACCTGATCAGCCGCACGCAATCCATCAAGCGCCGCGCTCACAATGCCTCCGGCATAACCTGCCCCCTCACCTGCCGGGAACAGTCCGGCATGGCTGACAGACTCGCCCAGTTCGTTGCGGGTAATTCTGAGCGGTGCCGAAGTGCGTGTTTCCACACCGATGAGAACGGCTTCTGATGTCATAAACCCCTTCATCTTGCGGTTAAATTGCGGCAGGGCTTGACGCAAGCCATGGTACACGAAATCCGGAAGAACTTCACGCAGTTCTGTTTCAACAACCCCTGGACGGCAACTGGAGATCACTCCTTTTGTGCCATGACCGGCAAAAGCCATCATGTTTTGAGCCGGCGCCATAAAACCAGATCCCGCAGCATTAAAGGCGCGGCGCTCCCAGTGCTGTTGAAAGAACATGCCGCCAAGGGTTGTATGACCCCAGTCCTCCGGGCCAACGGTGACGACCAGGGCGCTGTTGGAATATTGTCCTGAACGCGCCATACGGCTCATGCCGTTGACCACCAAACCATCAGCTTCGGAAGCCGCATTAATCACTTCTCCGCCAGGGCACATGCAGAAGGAATAGATGCCGCGTCCCGTTTCTTCGTCATTATATCGCAGGGAATAATCTGCAGCAGGTAGCTTATGGGCGAATTCACCATATTGTATGCGGTTGATCAGCTCCGCAGGGTGCTCTACCCGAACTCCGATAGCAAAGCCCTTGGCATCAAGCTGTACGCTGTGGCGGGCCAGCATGAGATAAGTATCACGGGCACTGTGCCCTGGAGCCAGGACCAGGGAATCGCAGGGCAATGCATCCCGGTCATTGAAGACAGCGCCGACAATACGTCCCTTGCGGATTTCAATATCCGTCAAGCAGGTCTCGAAACATACATCGACACCCAGCTTGATCAGATTTTTTCTGAAATTGACAACGACCCTGCGCAGACGATCTGTGCCGACATGGGGACGGGCCTCGATCAGTATGTCTTCAGGCGCCCCGCAAGCAACCAGGGTCTGAAGTACGACCAGTCTTAGCGGATTATTCAAACGTGTGGTCAGCTTGCCATCAGAAAAGGTCCCGGCACCTCCTTCACCAAACTGGACATTGCTGACCGCGTCAAATTGGCCGGATGCCCAGAAATTCTCGACGTCTTTCACACGCTGTTCCAGCGACCGCCCGCGGTCGACCAGCGTTACGCGCACCCCTGATTCAGCGAGGCGCTTGGCAGCGAAGAGACCGGAGGGCCCGGTGCCGACCACCAAGGCATGATGAGCTGAATTTACCCTGGGCAGCATCAGCTCAGGAGCCTCTGGCAACTTCTCGAGTCGACCTTTGCCGTGCTTTTGCAGCAGCGACGCCTCATCGGCAAAAGAAAACTCCACGGCATAGGTTTTAAATATCCGGCTTTTTTTCCGGGCATCAATGGAGCGCCTGACAATCCTGAAACCCTTTAGTGCCTTGACTTCAACACCAAGTTGGCGTGCAGCCTCCGAGGGCAAGAGGTCTTCATCTGTCGAGATATCAAGGATCAGGTCGCGCAACAGCAACGTCATCAGGTCATCCAGGCTTCAAAGAGTGACATCATGCCAGCGGCAAGCATATCTGGAAAGTCGTTCCCCGACCCTCTTCACTCTCGACATTGATACGACCAGCGTAGGTCTTGACGATACGCAGGACCACGGAAAGACCGAACCCGGTACCGCGTTCCTTGGTTGTAAAAAACGGGTCAAAGATTTCGTTGAGGTGATCCGCCGGGATACCGCCGCCGGTGTCAGAAACGGTCACCAGCGCATCCTTGTCATCATGAGTCAGAGAAACCGTAAGGGTACCGCCCTGTTTCATTTCAAAGAGAGCATTGGAAAACAGGTTGGAAAAAACCTGGCCAAGCTCGTCAGCATCAGCCAGGATTGAAGGAGTGTCTTTCAGAAACTGTTTCTGCAGAGTAACCTTTTGTACCTGCATTTGCTCGAGAAACGGCTGCAGGCAGTTTTCTAACACGTTATCGATATGGATGGTGCGCAATTGGAATGGAGAACGCTTGCTGGTCGAGAGGAGCTTCACCAGTATGGCATCGATGCGCTCCACTTCGTTGATGATCTTTTCCGAGTAGGACCGCATTTCAGGCTCATTGTCCAATCCGGATCGCATGACCTGGGCAAACAGACTGATTGAATTGAGAGGATTGCGGATTTCATGAGCCATGCCTGCAGAAAGATGGCCAAGAGCTGCCAGCTTTTCCGTGAGAAGAATTTCATGGTGAGCGCGCTCAAGTTCTGCCGTTTTGAATTCAACTCTTTCTTCCAGTTCGCGGTTCCATTTTTCGATTTCACAAAGCAGTCTTTCCTGCTCTTCAACCAGTTCATTGTTGCGAAGTTCGACAGAACGGATTCGAAGAACGTTCTCAATACGCTCGACCAGTTTAGCGTTGCTGAAAGGTTTGAGGATGTAATCTGAGGCCCCGGCTTTCATCAACTCAACCGCGACTTCCTCGCTTCCCTTGCCGGTGAACATGATCACATAGGTTTCAGGAAAACGCTCACGAATCTCTTTAAGAGCCTCCAGGCCATTGATTTTTGGCATCATGTAGTCAAGCAGAACCAAGGCAGGCTGCTCACGTTCAATCAGCTCATAACTGTCAGAAGCGTTATCAACAACAGAGACATCAAAACCTCTGCTGCTCAATACCATTGAGGTAAGCTCAAGAATCATCCGTTCGTCATCAACAATCAAGAGTTTTTCGCGCATAAGAAACGTTCTTTCCCTGTCCATTGGAGCCGTGACGAGAGGGCGGAGTCTTTACAATGAAATGACGTGGATTATTTAAAATACTCTCCGGTCAATGCTTTGACAAGTATCAAGGGCAATTCAAGGCACAAGGCAATAAAAAAGGCAGCGATTCCGCTGCCTTTGCAAATCCTCAACAGGATTACTCCTTGATGCGTATCGTCATCACCGGAATCGGGGATTTTCGAACAACTTTCTCTGCGGTACTGCCGAACAGGACATGGTCAAGACCAGTTCGGCCATGGGTGCCCAACACGATCAGATCAGCATTGAATGAGTCAGACTTCTTGATAATTTCATCGTACGGGATGCCGGGGAAGACGAAAGATTCAAAATTGTTAAAATCCTGCAAATGCGTTCGACAAAACCTCTCCATCATTTTTTCAGCACCCTGCTCTATCTCTTCCTCAAGTTTGTCAAATGAGATATGTGGCACGTAAAATCCACGCAGATCTACGGGTTCATTGATGATATGGACAATGATCAACTTACTGTCGAACTTACGAGCCATGGAAAGTGCAGACTGAAAAGCGAAGTCTGAGCCTTCTGAAAAATCGGTAGCGAACAAAATGGTTTTGAAGTTCATCATCTCCTCCTGAGAATCTCACGAAACCTGCGCAATTTTTCCACCATTGAAAATTTTTTTCATTACTGAACGAAGTTCTTCAAGCCTTACAGGTTTGTGAAGATATTCGTAGGCACCAAGATTCATCGCCTCAAGATACGACTCGACACCGCCATAGGCCGTTATCATTATGACATTGGTGCTCGGGTATTTACGGCTGAGTTCACGCAAAAAAGCCAGCCCATTCATATTCGGCATGTTTATGTCGCTGATCACCAAATTGACCTTTTTCTGGCCGAGATAATCAAGCGCCTCACTACCATTGGCAGCACTCCCTACCTCGTACCCTTCCTGGGTCAAAAGCTTACTCAACCCAATCCTGGCATTTTCTTCATCATCGACAATCAGTATGCGTTTTGTTGCTTCGCCCAAGGTGCCCTCTGCGTTTGATTGATTTGTCGAAAGTCTAACATGGAGGCCTTTTCTGTCAAGCAGAGCCATGGTGAATGTTACAAATGAATATCCCGATAAAACAACAGGTTAGGAATTTGATGTGAAAAACAAATTAGTCGGCAATGCCTGCAGTTACCTCTTGCCAGGCCTCGATGAACTGACGGACCAGGAAGGGGAACAGATGAGCGTGTTCAGCACCGCAGTCAAGGACGTCCTGGTGCGATACTGCAACAGGGCTTAAGCCGGCGGCATAGTTGGCAACGAAGGCGACAGCAGCGATCTGCATACCAAGATAACGAGCCATGATCGCTTCAGGAACAGTTGACATGGAAACCACGTCGATGCCCGCTGCCTGAAGAAAACGTATTTCTGCCGGTGTCTCGTAGGAAGGGCCAGGCATGGCCGCCAGAACACCACGATGCAATCTCAGGCAGTCCGTGCCACGTCTCTCAAGAGCATTGTAAACCTCCTGTTGATACATCCCTGCCAGGTCAACAAAGGTATTGCCTGGCAAGCCGCGTAAAGGGTTGTCCCCCAGCAGGTTAAGGTGATCCTCAACCAGCATGAAATCACCGGGACGATAAGTCCGGTTAATCCCTCCCGTCGCACAGGTCAGCAAAACTCGTGAACAACCTAATGAGGCGGCCAACCGCACAGGGAAAGCTGCCTGATAAGCACTGAGGCCCTGGTAGCAGTGAAAACGTCCGGAGAAAAAAAGAATCTTGCAGGAAGAGAATCGAACCGCGATCAGTTGACCACTATGACCGGCAATCTGGCCCCCGGGGAAACAAGGCCAGTCACCATACTCGAAAACGCCAATTGTTTCACCGATTTGGGCCGCCTTGTCCCAACCGGTGCCGAGTACAACAGCCAGATCGAAATTCTCGGCCTGCGTCAGTACGCGGACTGCCTTGACGAGTTGGTCGCCAGAATCACCAGGATTAAAGGCCCAGGATGTTGCGGACACGGTCTTGCAGTTCTCGAGGTTTGAAGGATTTGCTGATAAAATCATCAGCGCCGATAAGGCGTAACGCAGAGGCAGTTTCTTCGCCGCGCTCTACGCCGCTCATGGCCAGGACTTTGACTTGGTCGAGTTGAGGAGACTCCTGCAAGGAGTGCAGAATTTGTTTGCCATTTTTGCCCGGGATGTTCAAATCGAGCAATACCAGTTGCGGCACCAAGGTCGTGATCTGCTGCCAGGCTTCATTTCCATCGGCCACCATAACCAGTTTTATCGGAAGATCTTTGAGAATATCCTTGACCATCTCGCGGAAAAAGCGAGCATCATCAACAACCAGGACGACAGGCTGACCAGACGATTTTTCCGGTTGATTCTTTTCCACTACAGCCACCGAGACCTCAAAAACATGCCTGCACTCAGGGCATTTGACCCTTGCCACGCGGGATTTAGTGGCAGAGGGATCAATACGGTAATGCGCTTGGCATGCAGGGCATATGATCACCATAGCAGAGGTTAGTCTCCGGCAACTGTTTGCAATTGAAAAGATTCACGTTCCCCAAGATCCAGCTCCTGGCCATCCAGCCAGAAGCGTGCCGTTTCCGGTCCGGCCATCTCAACCCTGACCGTCTTCTTGACTGTCCAGGTCAGGTCAAGCCCATCGTGCAGCTTGTAATGATTCGATGCTCGGTCATCAAGGTAAATTACAAGCGAGCCCTCAGTCAAAGCAAGCATGCGCAATGATGAGCCATCCGGAGAGACTGACGGTAGTGGTTCGAGCTCCGGAGATTCAGATTCGGCAACAGCAGGCATCGCTTCTGCACCTGGAGAAGAGGCGCCCCCCTGTTCCGATTCACCAGCTTGCCTTGCGGAATCTACCTGTACTGCATCAGATTGCAGTACAGGCTTCTGTTCAGGCGTTGCCTGCATCTGCGTCGCCTTGACGAGGTTCTCATCCTGAAATATGGGAGAGAGAAAATACATCGCACCGCTGATAATAAGAACGGCAAGGAATCCGAAGATAAAGATGCTCCGGCCTGCTCCTGAAGAAGATTGACTGACTCGCAGAGTTTGATGTTTGTCAGCACTCTTAATCTTAACAGGCGAGGGTCCGGCATTTAACCGAGATTCTTCAAGCTGCTTGAGCAGGGGCTTACTGTCAACACCAAGATAATTGGCGTAGACCTTGATAAATCCGGTCACGTAGACTTGCCCTGGGAGGTCAGAGAATCGATTGCTTTCTATACTTTCCAGGGAACTTTCACGGATGCGCGTATGTTGTGCAGCATCATGGAGAGAGTAGCCAAGCTTCTCGCGCTGTTCTTTAAGCAGGGTCCCGATATCTTTGCCAGAGTTTTCTATCATTCGTTTATAATCTTCAGATACTATCATTCGTTTATAATCTTCAGATAATTTCTTGCCAAGCGGGCGGTTTCACTTTGCGGAGCAAGGTCGACAACTTCCTGGAAAGAAACTTTCGCTTTCGCAGTTTCCTTCATTTTCATGTAAACCAGCCCCTGCCAGTAGTGGGCATTAGGGAATCCGGGGGCCAACTCAACGGTGCGGGTAAACATGTCCAGGGCTTCAACGGGCCGATCCAGATTGTAATAGAGCTCTCCCAAGTGGAAGGGAGCCAGATAATAACGTGGATTAATCTCCATTGATTTCCGGTAGGCACGTTCGGCTGCCGGATAATCCTGCTTCTGATAATTGGCCAGGCCGATTCCCGTCCATGCCATCTCAGGTCTATCAAAAAGGATATTGTCTGCAGCTTTCCGAAACGCATCGATTGATTCATCGTAACGTTCCGTGGATAAATAAAGAGCAGCAAGGTTATTGTAATACTTGGGGTCGCTGTTACTCAACTCAAGGGCATTTTTATAATGTTTTTCAGCATCTCCATACGCCCGTTTCAACCAGTATGCCTGGGCCAAGCCCGCCTGGATTTCGGGGTCACGAGCATCAAATTTTTCGGCTTGCAGAAACTCCTTGAGTGCATCAGTAGGGTTTTGTTCAGACAAAGCGGCGAACCCGAGTGAGTAATGGTACGCTGCACTTTCACTTTCAGACTTTTTTTCTTTGACGGGCACACAAGCTACAAGTGCAATAAGCAGAAAAGTAAAACCTGTCAGAATAAATCGGTATTTCATCATTAAGCCTTTCTGGAATCGGTTTATAGGGAGGCCAAAATGCGGCCAACCGTTTCACGCAGCTGCAGCCGGCGACGCGTTATTTCTTCTGCTGAGGGTGCCGGTTTGCTTGCCCGCAGACCGGGGCCTTTAGCGCGCATAGCCTCGATCGCCGCAAGCAGGCCGTCAACATTTTCAGCGGCCAATGGAATCGGCTCAACCTTGGGATCTGCCTTCCCGGGTTTAACGACAGACTCATTCATAACTGCCTGACCGCTCGCACCACTTGCTGTGGTCTCATTATTCTCGTGCTGAACGGCTTGAACCTTGGCCGACGGTTTTTCTGCTTTTCTTTTTGCGGCCGTTGCTGAGGGCGGCTCACTCTCAGCTGGCAAGCCTGTTTGAATTGGCAGAGAAGCCCAAAGCAACTCCTGGTCAGCCACATCAAGCAGGTGAATGTCCTGATCCGTCATGAGAAACCCCATTGATTCGACGAAATTCAGGCACTGATTCAACACCTTCTGTGCTTCTTGTTCTGGCACGACTCGGGGGTCACTGAAGTAGAAAGCCAGGGTCTCGCTTTTGTGCAGTTGAAATACTGCGACGGTACCAACGCCACCCTCAACGTGATATTGGCAAATGAATGCACTGGCTTGCTGCGAAGAGACGCCCGGAAGAGCCAACTGCAATTCGCGCATAGACAGGAAGAGATGCACGAGCTTGCAGACAGGGATATTGATGGCATGGATCGATTTATCCCACTGAAACATTGGACCTCCTGTCTTCTTTACAAACCTTCGAATGCGGTAAGAGCCTGGAAATGACGGAAACGGTTTTCCACCTCGGCCCAATCTAATTCACGCAATCTGTTCAGGCTAAAGTCTTCAACCGTAAAAGAAGCCATGACACTGCCAAAAACCGTTGCCTTGCGAATTGCTTCATCAGTCAGGTTGTTGGTTGCCGCCAGATATCCCATGAAACCACCTGCAAACGTATCGCCGGCACCTGTCGGATCGAAAACCTCCTCGAGAGGGTAAGCCGGGGCTGAAAAGATCGAATGCTCAGTAAATACCAGTACACCATATTCGCCGCGCTTTACAACCAGGGTTTTCGGACCCATAGCCAGCACGGCACGGGAGGCCTTCACCAGATTGGCCTCATTCGCCAGTTGGCGGACCTCAGCTTCGTTGATAAGCAACATATGGACATGACCCAAGGTGCGAATCAACGCATCTCGTTTACTGTCAATCCAGAAATTCATCGTATCACAAGCAATCAGCTTTGGTCTTTCAACTTGCCGGAGGACTTCAAGCTGCAGTTCTGGATCTATATTCGCCAGGAAAACATATTGGGCTTTACGAAAGGATTCCGGAAGCTCAGGATGAAAGGTCTCGAATACGTTGAGATGTGTTTCCAGTGTCTGTGCTTCATTCAGGTCATAACCATAACGGCCCTTCCAGCGGAAAGTACGTCCCGGACAGGTCTGCAATCCGGCGAGATCAACCCCGCGGGAACGGAGGAATTGTCGTGGCTCTTCAGGAAAGTCTTCACCGACAACGGCAACGAGTTGCACACCGGTAAAGAAACTGGCAGAGGTTGAAAAATAGGTCGCTGAGCCACCGAGAACATCATCACCTCGACCGAAAGGCGTTTCGACGCTGTCGAAAGCCACCGACCCGATAACAAGTATATCCATACTGACCCCCAATTATCTTTTTATTTGAAATAACAGGTAGTTATCATTTAAGCAAATCTGACGATCTTTAGCAAGGCGCGCTCGCCACGTCAGGCGAGATATTTGCCGAGAATCACATCAAGGTTCTTACGGGTTTGTTCCGGAATCAGTGAACGGTCTGTCATAATGGCATATTTTAAGGATTCTTCGCACGCGCATCGGGGGGCAACAGTGAGGTTGCGCACCGCCTCTACGATGAGGTTGCGAGCCATATTAACATTCTGCTTGATGATCGCCAGTACCGCCTCCACCGTAACATCATCGTGACTGTCGTGCCAGCAATCGTAATCAGTCGCCAGCGCCACGGTGACGTAACAGATTTCCGCTTCTCGGGCCAGGCGTGCCTCCGGGATATTGGTCATACCGATGACATCAACCCCCCAACTGCGATAAAGCATCGATTCGGCACGCGTAGAGAAGTTCGGCCCTTCAATGCAGATATAGGTCCCACCCTTATGGACCGTCGCCCCGGCGCGTTGACCTGCTTTACAAAGGACAGCACTGAGCTCCGGGCATACAGGATCAGCAAACTGGACATGACCGGTTATACCCTGGCCGAAAAAAGTCGCGTCACGCTTGCCCTGGGTCCGGTCAAGGAATTGGTCGGGAATCACGATGTGGCCGGGGACAATCTCCTCTTTCATGCTGCCGACAGCAGAAACGGAAATAATCCGTCGCACACCAAGTAGCTTCATGCCATAGATATTGGCGCGATAAGGCACTTCAGAAGGCAGCAAGCGATGCCCGCGACCATGCCGCGGCAGAAAGACCATTTTGGTACCTTCAAATACCCCTGTGATGTAAACGTCACTGGGATCGCCAAACGGGGTCTTGAGGCAGACCTCTTCAATATCAGTGAGTCCCTCAATTTCGTACAGGCCACTACCACCAATTACGCCAATCGTTATCTGGTCCAAGAGCCTATCCTCCATAAAATATTTAATCTTTAAATGTGCAAAACCTGGCAGAGCGAGCTCAAGGTATCATATTTAACGTTGCAATTCAAAAGCTTAACAAATATTTTATCAGTTGTTTTCTAGCTTTTCTTTCAACTGGCCGCAAGCTGCAGAGATATCCAGCCCCTTTCCTGCCCTGCGTATAGCAACAATCTGTCGATCCAGCAGGTAAGCTTGAAATGCACGAATGGCTTGTTCGTCCGGAGTTTTAAAAGCAGAACCGGCATGCTCATTAAAGGGGATCAGATTGACCTTGGCCTTGACTCCATGCAGCAGCCTGACCAGGCGTTTAGCATCAGCCTGGCTGTCATTGACTCCACGAATGAGGATATACTCGAAGGTAATTCGCTGACTTGGAGCCAGAGGGTATTGCCGACATGCCTCCATCAACTCTGCAAGAGGATAGCGGCGATTGATCGGCATCAGTTCATTTCGCACTTCGTCGCTTGTCGCGTTCAGAGAAACGGCCAGATTAACCTTGATACGCTGTCCGAGCTCTCGCATCTCGGGAACCAGACCCGAGGTTGAGAGTGTCACTCTGCGCGGACCATAATCTAATCCCTTTGCAGCGTAGAGTATTTTCAGAGCACTGACGACATTCTCCAGGTTATGCAATGGCTCTCCCATCCCCATCAAAACGATATTATCGACTGACCAGTCTTTGCGTACCGCGCAAACCTGGTTGACGATCTCGCTGGCAGACAAGTTGCGCTGTAAACCGAATGTGCCCGTGAGACAAAAGGAACACTGCATGGCACAGCCAACCTGGGTGGAGATGCATAAAGTGTTACGTCCGCCCTCCATAGGGATGAGCACGGTTTCCACGCTCCTTGCGTCGCAAAGGCGAAAAAGGAACTTGCGTGTCCCGTCGGAACTGACTTCGGTCGCCTCTGGCGTAAAGCTCGATATAAACGCTCGTTGGCTCAGTTCTTCACGAAAAGATTTGGCCAGATCTGTCATTTCAGAAAAATCAGTGATACCCCGCAGATAAATCCAACGCAGGAGTTGCTCAGCCCGGAATTTTTCCTTGCCCATCCCCACGAGAAAATCGACGAGAGCTTCAGGGTTCAGGTTTTTCAGATCGACAGGTTGATTGGTTGGTTTCATTTCGTTCAAAAGAATGCGCCCGTTCTTAAAAGTTGAAGGCCCTTCAAATTGTAGCGAAGGGCCTTCAATGACTCAAGAATTTCCTTGTGAATCTCTATGAAAGCAGTTCCAGTCCAGAGAAAAAGTAAGGGATCTCGAATGCAGCCGTTTCCGGGGCATCAGATCCATGAGTGGCATTTTCGCCGATACTGGCACCGAACTCCCGGCGCAGCGTCCCTTCTGCGGCTTCGGCCGGGTTGGTCGCACCCATAAGATCACGCCACTTGAGAATTGCGCCAGGAGCCTGCAGAACCATGACAAGACAAGCAGCGCTACTCATAAAATCGGTCAGTTCACCGAAAAAAGGACGCTCCTTGTGTACAGAGTAAAAGCCTTCAGCCTCGACCTTGCTCATATACAACTTCTTGATGCCAACCACTTTGAAGCCTTCAGCATAGATGCGAGCCAGAATCTTACCAGC
The DNA here is from genome assembly GCA_051305855.1 of Desulfuromonadales bacterium. Lineage (GTDB taxonomy): Bacteria > Desulfobacterota > Desulfuromonadia > Desulfuromonadales > BM103 > M0040. The sequence continues at coordinate 28,480 of JBPPMB010000087.1, read as the reverse complement.
ATTACCGGCGGCAAAAGCGTCGGGCTTGATGATCGCGAAAGTTCGTTCCATAACTATCCTCCAATTGATTTTAGTGTTTTTAGTTGTTTCAATAAGACTCGCGCTTTTAACATCAGAGCCAGGAAAAGTCAAGGCGTTCACGCTCGAACCTCAGGACCAATGAGATGTATGATTCAAGTATATTCATTACGGTAGAAATCTACTGTTTACTTGATCAACCTGGTCAATCATAAGCTGCATTGCTACAATTTTGATTTCAAGCTGCCAAACACTTCGCTCTGCGGTCCATCAATGTTCGGGACCAGGCCTTGACACACCAATCACGAAATTTTCCTTATACACCAGTATCTTTTATTTGTTGGAACGTGTATTATAGTCAAGAAGATTGTGCTTACCCTCTCTCAAACACCACCCTTCAATCCGTACGCTCGATGACGCACGGCCTGAAGCGACTCGTTTATGAACCGGGTTTTCCAAACATGTCAATTGCCAAGCGTGCCCTATAACTTCCGGCTGTCTTCCTGGTTGTGCTGGATAGTATTTGGCCCGCCTCAAGTAAGGGAGTATCAATTAATGCAAAGCATCAAACTTTCGGCCGGTGATCCAATCGAAGCTCGCTGCACCAAATGCCGCAAAAACACCAACCACATCGTTGTCGCCATGACAGACGATGGGCCAGCCAAGGTCCAGTGCAATACCTGCAGTGGCCAACACAAGTATCGTCCACCAACGGCACCTAAAAAACCTGGAGTGCGACGAACCGTTGACCCGAAAATTGCTGAGAAAAAAGAGTGGGAAGAGCTTTTGCCCGGTATGAACGGCAAACAAAAGACAGATTATTCTATGACAACGGCCTTTAAAGTCGGCTCACTGATGAATCATCCTGTTTTCGGACTCGGCCTTGTGCAGAGCTTGGGCGGACCACGAAAGATCAGCGTACTCTTTGAAGACGGTAAAAAAACGATGCGCTGCAAATAACCTTGCCTGTTATGGCTGACCCTCCCATTGTCGGGAGTGACAGACAAGACACGGAATTTACCATTGACGCACGTGAAAGAGGTAAAAATGGCTATTTGCGACCTGTGTGAAGAACAATCAAAGAAAACACGCAATGGCAAACCGCATGAATGCTTGGTCAAAATAGACGAGCAAAGAATTTTCAAGGGGAAGCAACCCAGGGGTTTTGAGGAGCAGGATTACCAGTGCCTGTCATGCAACTCGAAATTTACTCAGAGTTCTGACAGAAACGATCTGGCATGGACTCTGTGGCAAGGGTAATTGTGCCGGCGTTACGTGCTGGCTGGAAAGACAAGAAAAAGGCAGGCTCCCGACAAGGCAGTCTGCCTTTTTCTTATCTTAGCTCTGATGCGGAGTCACCGTTGGTTTGCCACGAATTCTCTCAGCCAAGCTTCAAAACGATCTCTTGGCTCTTTGGACAAAATCCGGCCGAAGGTCTTCTGATCGTAGAGATAAAGACAAGAGGCCAATGGCGACTCCTTCTATTGTTGTGATAGGTTGTAGCTTAATATAGAGATGAATTGAACTGGAAGAAGGGGTGCCCGCGTTCGGAGGACTTCCAGACCGGTTGAGCGGGATATCAAGCTTGCGTGGATGGGTGTATAAACAATAAATGAAGGAAAAGTCTTTAACCACTAATCTGCAGTTGAGGATTCCTGGGAAGACTCCTGAGGACTTTCCAGACCCTCTTCCAGTTTTGCTTTTTTCTTTTCATCTTTTTTAGCTTTCTTGGCGAGTTCTTTCTGGCGCTTTTCGAAGCCGTAATTTGGTTTTCTGGCCATCTTATTGTCCTTTTTGGCTTGGGCTTAATTTGTATTCAGACACGAATCCAACCATCAGATTCAACGACCAAACGCCGGTAGAAAAAAGAGCCCCACGAGAATCCGCGGGGCTCTTTTGCGAATATGCGAAATTCAGTTAAATTTTGCGCACATTAGACGACTGAGGGCCTTTCTGACCCTGGGTGACGTCAAAACTCACGCGGTCTCCCTCGGCGAGAGACTTGAAACCGTCTCCTTGAACTTCGGAAAAATGAACAAAAACATCAGGTCCATTGTCCTGCTCGATAAAACCAAATCCCTTTGCATCATTAAACCACTTCACTGTACCTTCAGCCATTTTTTTCTCCATGTTCCCTGTGGGAACTTTTCGGTGTGTAAATCCAGGTCGCTCAAAATAAAAAACACACAGCCCTGTGGGTCTGCGTGTTTTGATCCATGTTGACACTTTGTCAAACTGAAGAGCGGCAAAAACTTACACAAACTTTCTTAAGTAAAAGTACAGTAACATAACTAGTTTAACAAAAGCAAGGTTTAAATCCTTGTATTTAAAAAAATATTTCAGTGGAACACCACAACATGAAGAACTCACCATCTGCTCTTTTTACACCGTGCCGTTGCTTAACCCAGACCGGACAAAACTTAGGACTGCATATAAATAGCGCAGTATGAACCACGCTATTTATGTGCAGCTCCTGAACATATTTTTAGCAATGCCTGGGATCAGACCGCAGCGAGGCAGTTAGGGCAACACAATGGCCACCTTAACGGCTCTATTAAAAGTCTTTTTTTTGTGATCTGATCGACACAGCCCTATTGACCACTCGAAGAAACCGCCACCGGTTTCGACGGCCGACCGGAGAAGCGACGTTGACCACGAGAGCTTTTTGACCGATCAGAGGCGTGTTTCCCTGATGCTGCGCTGCTGTATTCACGTTTACCTGTCGACTGGCACCCACGACTGTTGCGTTGTGCCTTCCCGGGAGACAGGGCCAGCGATGCAAGGGTGTCCGTAGGTGGCGCAAAGCCTTCGAGAGCCCGGCGTTCAATAGAACGGCCGAGAGTTCGTTCAATGGCACGCTCCATCGTCCTGTCAGCGACAGTCACCAGGGTAAAAGCGTCACCACTTCGGGCAGCACGACCGGTTCGGCCGATACGGTGGATATAGGCTTCAGGGGTATTGGGCATGTCAAAGTTGATGACATGCGAGACCTGACTGACGTCAATACCTCGTGCGGCAATGTCCGTAGCGACCAGGATCTGGTGACGACCGTCACGGAAGCCGTCAAGTGCTGCCTGACGGCGGTTCTGCGAAAGGTTGCCCTGCAGTGAAGCGGCTTTGTAGCCATCTTTTGCAAGCTTCTCGCCGAGGCGTTTGGCACGATGTTTGGTCCGGGTAAAAACTAGGACCGAACTGGTATCGGTATGCTCCAGGAGAGCGAGCAGCAAGTCTGTCTTGCGGGCTTCGTCGACCGGATAGAGAGCATGGCTGACCGTGACTGCTGGAGCAACGAGATCAACCTGGACCATCTCCGGGTCACGCAGAACCTCCTTGGCCAGGCCGCGAATCTCCTGCGGCATGGTGGCCGAGAAAAGCAGGGTCTGGCGCTGTGTCGGCAGGTGTTTAAGCAGGCGCCTGATATCTGGAAGAAAGCCCATGTCGAACATCTGGTCAGCTTCATCGAGCACCAGCACCTCAAGACGGCTGAGGTCAATGGTTTTCTGTTTGATGTGATCAAGCAGCCTTCCGGGGCAGGCTACGACGATTTCGGCGCCCTGTTTGAGACGGGCGATCTGCGGCTTGATGCTGACCCCGCCGTAAACGGTAATACTGCGTAGACCGGTCGCCTGACCAAGGCTGTCAATCGCAGCATGGATCTGTTCGGCCAGCTCACGAGTCGGAGCAACGATCAGGGCACGGGTATGGCCGCGACCGCCGTCCATCAGGCGATGCAGGATAGGCAGAGCGAACGCAGCGGTCTTGCCGGTACCAGTCTGTGCCAAGCCCATGACATCGCGACCAGCAAGCACTGTCGGGATTGCCCGGGCTTGTATCGGTGTCGGTGTAAGGTAACCAGCAGCGGTAATTCCAGCGGCGACCTTGGGGTGGAAATTAAATTCGGTGAACTCCATAAACTCCTTATTTCGAACTCGTCTTGATTGAGGTGGCCGTGGTAGGTAAGCGTGACATCGTCGACGGGCTCAGCGCACTTAGCTTGGCGCATAAAAAACGCCCCGAAACAGTCCGGGGCGTTACGATATCTTCGTGATGATCCTAGAACAGCTTGATGTTGTCTGGTGAACAAGTCTAACCTTTTCTGACAACTTTGTGATCATAACCGCTTAAGTGGCACATGTCAAGCATACTGAAGCAGACGTGGTAACAACGGGCATTCTTGACAGCGGAGGCGTAGTCCTTTACGCCGCACAATCACATGCGCAGATTGACGCAGAGATTGCGGAAAAGGGCCGTTTCCGGACAAAACCAGCAACTCTGCGGTTTTGCCGGGATCAGTAGCGAGCATCGGCATACTCGACCCAGCCCCCCGCTTCCACCAGGGCTCTGTCGAAAGGACTAATCTCGAAGCGGAAGGATTCCTCACCCCCATCGCCACGGGCAACAACGTGCTGCTCCTGAAGCTGCACCTGAATATCCATATCTCCATTCGATTTTTTTTCCAGGGCTATCAGGGCATCAATGTCTGCCTTAGGCAGCTCTATAGCCAACATGCCGCAGTTGAACATGTTCTGGCGGAAAATCCGTGCATAACTCTCGGCGATAACAGTGTGAATGTTATTAACCTCAAACACCCATGGAGCGTGTTCGCGTGAAGAACCACAACCGAAGTTTTCCCGGGCAATAACCACGCGGGCTTTTTTCAGCTTTTCTCCCTTGGCATCAAAGCCTTCGAGTTTTAGATCCTCCAGGCAATAGGGCTTGAGGGCCTCCTTAGTGACCTCAGTAAGGTACTTGGCCGGTATAATTTCATCGGTATTGATATCGGAACGGTCGAGAATAATGGTCGGACCGCCAAATGTCTTTTTCATAAACAGGACTCCTTAACGATTCATTCACCACATAGACAGGGACGCCCAGGTAACTCCGGACAACATAGGCACTGTTTTCGATCTGGAAACGAGCAATTTTTCGCAAGGTCAAGGAAATCAAGGATGTGAGTGGAGGCGTAGTCGTTTACGCCGCACAATCACATCCGCCGATTGACGCAGAGATTGCGGAAAAGGGCCGTTTCCGGACGAAAGCTATTTCAACTCACGCGCATCGGTGATGCATCCGGTGATCGCAGTGGCCGCTGCCGTTGCCGGACTCATCAGGTGAACCATGCCACCCTTACCCATCCGGCCGTTGAAGTTACGGTTGCTGGTTGAAGCACAGGCCTCGCCTTCTGCCAGCACACCGTTACTCATGCCAAGGCAGGCGCCACAGGTCGGGTTGGTTACACAAAAACCGGCATCCATAAATATCTGGATGAGACCTTCTGCAAGTGCCTCCTGAAAAATCTTCGGTGTGGCGGGAGAGACAATACCTCGCAGGGAATCGGCAATCTTGCGCCCTTGCAAAACTGCAGCAGCCTGGCGCAGATCCTCGATCCGCCCATTGGTGCAGGTGCCAATATAAACTTGGTCGATCCTGGTTCCTGCCATCTCGCCGACTGGTTTGACGCAGTCCGGTTTGTAACCGTAGGTCACATGCGGCACTAATTCAGTAACATCAAAATTGAGGATTTTATCGTAATCAGCATCGGCATCGGCACACCATTGACTGTACTCTTTCAGGGCAGCCTGTTTGCTGGAGAACTCGCCAGCGATGAAAGGCCAGAGATAATCAACCGTGACCACGTCGGGCTGACAGATACCACAGGTGCCTCCCGCTTCAATGGCCATGTTGCAGAGAGTCATACGGGCATCCATGCTCATTGATTCGATCACCGGGCCGTGGAATTCGAGAACCCTGTCGGTAGCGCCATTGACGCCAAGCTGCCCGATTACGAACAGGATGACATCCTTGGCGTAGACACCCGGTTGCAGTGTACCGTTCAGGTTGATGCGAATGGTTTTCGGTTCGCGAAATGCACACACGCCTTTAAGGATGCCGACTTCGAGGTCAGTGGTACCGACCCCGGCGGCGAAAGCACCAAAAGCACCGTGGGTACAGGTGTGCGAATCGCCCATGATGACGGTAAAGCCCGGGCGGATATAACCTTTCTCGGGAAACAGTGCATGGCAGACGCCATTGCGGCCAACGTCAAAAAAATCCTTGATGTCATGTCGGCGCGCCCAATCGCGCAGCATTTTGGCCTGCAGAGCGGTCTTGCTGTCCTTGGACGGGGTCACGTGATCGATGACAGCCTTGATTTTGGTGTTATCGTAGACACGGTCTTTACCGCGCCATTCGAGGTCGGCAATGGCAACCGGTGTGGTAATTTCGTGGCAAAGCACCCGGTCCAAAGCAAGCACCTTGGTCCCGGGAAAGGGTTCGTCACGAAGATGTGCCGCAAAGATCTTTTCGGCTGTAGTCTGCCCCATAATCACTCCTCGAATATCAATCAAATTTCTGGAATACCGGATTAAATCTCTACTTTGGTGCGCTGGGAAAAATCCAAAGCCTTGTTGATGGCATTGATATAGGCCTTGGCGCTGGCGACGATAATATCAGAGTGAGCCCCCTGCCCCAGAACCTCATGACCATCGTGCTCGAGCCGCACGGTACATTCACCGAGAGCATCGGTGCCGCCGGTGATTGAGCCGATAGAGAAATTGATCAGGCGCGGCTGTAAGCCGGTCAGTTTCTTGATTGCCTTGAACGTCGCATCGACCGGTCCATCACCAATAATGGCAGTCCTCTTGAGCTTGCCCCTGATTTCAAGTTCAACAGTGGCGGTAGGCGCGACGAAGGATCCGGAGGAGACATTCATCTGCTTGAGCTTGACTGTCTCAGGAACGCGGATAATTTCATCGGCAACAATGGCATCGAGATCCTCGTCAAAGATCTCCTTCTTCCTGTCGGCCAGGGACTTGAAACGCACAAAGGCTTTTTCAACATCCTGTTTGGACAGATCATAGCCCAGCTCATTGAGCCGGGCCACAAAGGCATGGCGACCGGAATGCTTGCCGAGGACCAGTTTGTTGGCGTTGAGACCAATCGACTCGGGAGTCATGATCTCATAAGTCAATTTGTCCATCATCACACCATGCTGATGGATACCTGCTTCATGAGCGAAAGCGTTGGCACCGACAATTGCCTTGTTCGGTTGCACAACGATGCCGGTAATAGTCGAAAGCAGCCTGCTGGCAGCATAGATGTGTTCAGTATGGATATTGTTTTCATAAGGCAGGATGTCGCGCCGCGTCCGCAAGGCCATGACAACTTCCTCAAGGGAACAGTTCCCGGCACGCTCGCCGATACCATTAATGGTGCATTCGACCTGTCTGGCACCAGCCTGAATCGCCGCCAGGGAATTGGCGACAGCGAGGCCAAGGTCGTTGTGGCAATGGACGGACAGGACCGCTTTATTAATATTCGGGACAGTGTCTTGCAAATGTTTGATGATGTTGAAAAACTCAAATGGAATCGCATAACCGACCGTATCCGGGATGTTTATAGTTGTGGCCCCGGCGTCGATTACGGCCTCAACCATTTCGGCAAGAAAATCCAGTCGCGTGCGTACAGCGTCCTCACAGGAAAACTCGACATTGGATGTATACGCTACCGCATGCTTGACTGCCTTGACAGCTGTTTCGAGTACTTTAGCAGGAGACATCAGCAGTTTGCGCTCCATGTGAATGTCTGAAGTCGCGATGAACGTGTGGATGCGCGCCCGCTCACCGGCATACTTCAGTGCTTCCCAGGCACGATCGATGTCCATGATACTGGCACGGCAGAGACCGGCTATTTCGGGCCCTTTGATCGTCTGGGCAATCTTCTTGACTGACTCGAAATCACCATCTGAAGCAATCGGAAAACCTGCTTCGATAACATCGACGTTAAGCTTCTCCAGTTGGCTGGCAACACGTAATTTTTCTTCGATGTTCATGCTGCCGCCGGGGGCTTGTTCACCGTCACGCAAGGTCGTATCAAAAATCTTGATTGTCTTGATATTGCTCATAATAATCTCCTGTGCCGTTTCGTTCAGTCTCTTACAGGGGGCAATTCCACAAATCCCCACGACATTGGTTTCAAGCTGTCTAACCACAATCCCAGGTCACTCAGGTCGGGTTCCATAAAACCACCTCCTTTCAAGACATTCTGTATGTTGTTCAAACCTGCAGCTCTTTTTTTATCAAGCGCAGAAAAAATAAAAAACTCCCGCCCCTGTCAGGGGCGAGAGCTGAGCTTCGCGGTACCACCCTGTTTGGCTTCGTCGCAACGAAACCCTTCATTAGCCATTAACGCAGGCTCACGACGGAAATTACTCAGGCAATGCCTTTTGACGTCCGCAGCTCCAAGGCCAGTTTCAGATCCTGTCTGTACCGGTTTGCAGCACCACCGGCTCTCTGTGACAGCGTCAGACCTTACTCATCCTCTTCTACGCATTTTGAAATTCACAACAATAAAACAGAAAACTTGCACACTTGTCAAGGGATCTGATTGCTTTTATCTAAGGGTTGTCAGGATCCTGCATTGAAGGTTCTTCTTTCCTGGGAGGGTGCCCCTGCGTTGACTTGCGCTTGAATAACTTCAAAAGCAACCCGACCGGCCCGGAGACTACATAAATTGAGGCCAGACTGAAGAGCATAATTTCCGGCTGAGCCACAATGATAATAATAAATATAATAGCAAGAACCAGGAAGCCAAACGGTTGACGTTTCACCAACTCCGGATCTTTAAACGAGTGATAGCTGTGATTGCTGACCATCAAGTAGGCAAGCACATAGATCAACAGGAGCACTGAGATCTTCTTGATTGTTCCGGTGCCGCCGAGATAATAGAAAAGCAGGACACAGGAAGCGACCATCGCTGCAGCGGCCGGGATAGGCAGGCCGACAAAGCGTCTCGACTCCACGGTATTAACCTGAATATTGAAACGCGCCAACCGCAAGGCACCACAAACCACGTATAAAAAAGCCGCCAGCCAACCGAACTTGCCGAAAGGCTGCAGTGCCCATGAATACATCAACAATCCGGGTGCGACACCAAAGGAGACAAGATCGACAAGGGAATCGTATTCCACGCCAAAACGACTGGTTGTTCCAGTCAGACGAGCAACTTTACCGTCTAAAGCATCAAAAACTGCAGAAATCAGGATAAACCAAGCAGCCAGGTCGTAGTCACCGTTCATGGTGGCAACAATCCCGTAAAAGCCTGCAAAGAGGCCTCCGGTTGTCACCAAGTTCGGTAAAAGATAGACGCCCCTCTTCAGGCTTTCACGCCGATCGTAAGAACCACCGATCCGGCTCATTGCGCATAGCCCAAGAGGGTTTCCCCTGCAACCGTCTTGTTTCCAAGCTTTGCTTTAACCTCGATACCCTCGGGGAAATAAAGATCAACTCTTGAGCCAAAGCGGATCAAGCCGTAGCGACGGCCACGCACCAGCAAGTCACCTGTCTCCGGATAAGAGACAATCCGCCGGGCAATCAGTCCGGCGATCTGCACACAGAGAATCTTTACACCGGATTCGGTTTCAATCAGCATACCGGACTGCTCATTTTCAAAACTGGCCTTGTCCAAAGATGCGTTGAAAAATCGGCCTTTATTATAGAACTGATCAATCACTTTACCGTTGATCGGCACCCGGTTGATATGAACATTGAATACGTTCATAAAGATGCTGACTTTGGTCACTTCCTGACCACCAAAATATCGGCACTCAGGAACCTTGCCAATGAAAATAATTTTGCCATCGGCAGGCGCTACGATGGCTTTTTCGTCCATCGGCGGGAAACGATCAGGGTTGCGGAAAAAGTAGATCGTAAAAGCTGTCAGGCCAAGGCAGATGGTCGCCAGACAGTACCAGCCGACAGCAGCAAAGAAAAGGGCGAGGAAGGCAAACAGGCCGATAAAAGGATAACCTTCAACGGCCACTGGCTGATGCTGATTTTTCATGGGCAGATGGCGCCTCTTTAAGAATAAAGCGGGGGCAGAATGCCCCCGCCAGGAGACAGTCGGACTATACGGGCCGAAGCGAAAATTCGGGTGTTTGCAGCCGGCTCATGGAGAGTCCGACAGTCTCCTGAGTGATGAATCAATCAGTTTTTGCTTTTGTCGACAATCTTCTGGATCCATGGCATCATGCTGCGCAGCTTTTCGCCAACCTGCTCGATCGGGTGGGCAGCATTCAAGCGGCGGCGTGCTGTCATCTCAGGATAATTGGACATCCCTTCAAGGATAAAACGCTTGGCATAGTCGCCGCTCTGGATATTGTTCAGGCATTCCTTCATCGCCTTGCGGCTCTCGTCGTTGATGACTTTCGGACCTGTGACATACTCACCGTATTCAGCATTGTTGGAAATAGAGTAATTCATGTTGGCGATGCCGCCTTCATACATCAGATCGACAATCAACTTGAGCTCGTGCAGGCACTCAAAGTAGGCCATCTCCGGGGCATAGCCCCCTTCCACCAGGGTTTCGAAACCGGCCTTGACCAGCTCTACGGCACCACCGCACAGCACGACCTGCTCGCCGAACAGGTCGGTTTCGGTCTCGTCCTTGAAGGTCGTCTCGATGATTCCGGTACGACCGCCACCGATGGCGCTGGCATAGGAAAGGGCCACATTCTTGGCTGTGCCCGAGGCATCCTGGAAGATCGCAATCAGGTCCGGAATCCCCCCCCCTTTGACAAATTCGGTGCGAACCGTATGGCCGGGAGCTTTGGGTGCAATCATGATTACGTCGAGGTCAGCACGCGGCACAACCTGGTTGTAATGGATACTGAAGCCGTGAGCGAAAGCCAGGGTGGCGCCTTGTTTCAGATTCGGTTCGACTTCATCCCGGTAAAGTTGCGACTGGAACTCATCAGGAGTCAGGATCATGACCAGATCGGCAGCCGCCACGGCTTCAGGGACATTCTTGACCTGCAGCCCGGCATTCTTTGCCTTGATTGCAGATGTCGAGCCTGCACGCAGCGCCACGGTTACGTCGACACCGGAATCCTTGAGGTTGTTGGCGTGAGCATGCCCCTGGGAACCGTAACCAACGATGGTCACCTTCTTTCCTTTAATGAGTGAAAGGTCTGCATCCTTATCGTAATAAACTTTCATGTATTATTTCCTCCTACAGGGGTTCTGTATACTGATCTTAAAAAGTGCATGTATATCACAACAGAGTGGGCCAAGCCAGAGTTTTATCCCGACACGCCCCCTCTCGGATAGCGCTGCAAAGGCCCTGCTTCTGTCAGTTTCCTTTCCATCCCTTCGGTCCACGGCCAAGGACTACCGGTCCGGAACGCACCAGTTCCTTGATCCCCATGGGCCGTAGCAGGTCAATGATGGCATTCACCTTGACCGGCGATCCAGTCACTTCAACGGTATAGCATTTGGGTGTCACATCGACCACCTTGCCACGGAAAATATCGCAGACACGCAGTATCTCAGCGCGTGTCGATTCTTCAGCCGTCACCTTGATCAGGGCCATTTCCCTTTCGATAAAATCCTCGTGGGTGAAATCTATCACCTTGATTGTATCGATCAGTTTATTCAGCTGTTTATTGACCTGTTCGATAATCCGGTCATCACCACTGGTGACAATTGTCATGCGTGAGAGAGTCGGATCGAGCGTCGGTGCAACCGAAAGGCTCTCAATATTGAAACCCCGTCCTGAGAAGAGGCCGGCGATGCGTGTCAGCACACCGAATTCATTCTCCACCAGTACGGATATCGTATGTCTCATATCTGTGTCCTCCTCATGCTATCGTCAACCGGCCCCATCAGGAAGCCAGGACCATCTCATTGAGCCCGGCTCCGGCAGGCACCATCGGCATGACGTTTTCTTCGCGAGACACCTTAAACTCCATAATCACCGGACCGGGAGTCGCAAAAGCCTTCTTGATCACCTCCTCGACCTCCTCCGGCCTGGTCGCTCGCAGACCGGTTGCTCCGTAAGCTTCGGCCAGTTTGGTGAAATCAATCGGCAGTTCCATACAGGTCTGACTGTAGCGCTTATCAAAGAAAAGCTGCTGCCACTGACGCACCATACCGAGGAAGTTGTTGTTGAGAATGGCGATCTTCACCGGTAGACGGTACTGGACGAGAGTGGCCAGTTCCTGGGAATTCATCTGGAAGGAACCATCCCCGGAGATATCTATGACCTGGCGCTCGGGGAATGCTACCTGTGCACCAAGAGCAGCGGGCAGGCCGTAACCCATGGTGCCGAGACCGCCAGAAGAGAGAAAGGTCCGTGGCTGGGTAAAATCGAAAAACTGCGCGGTCCACATCTGGTGCTGGCCGACCTCGGTGGTCACAATAGCGTCGTCATTGGACAGCTCCCGCAGCTTCTCGATTACAAACTGCGGCTTTATCTCGGTTTTAGACTGTTTATAGGACATCGGGTGGTCTTTACGCCAGGCGGCGACGTCCTGGAGCCAGGGCTTGAGTGCTTCGTTTTCCTGCGCGACTTCAACCTTGAGCTCGGCAAGCATTTTGTTCATTTTCTTGAGAATATCGCGCAAGTCGCCAACGATCGGCAGATCGACCCGGACGTTCTTCTTGATTGAGGTGGGATCAACATCAACATGTATGATCTTGGCGTGCGGCGCAAAGGTAGAAATTTTACCTGTGACCCGGTCATCGAAGCGCGCGCCAAGAGCAATCAACACATCTGAGTTGGTCACAGCCATATTGGCATAGTAGGTCCCATGCATGCCGAGCATCCCCAGCGACAGGGGGTGGCGTGACGGAAAACTGGCCATCCCCATCAGGGTGGTCGTCACCGGTGCCTGCAGGGTTTCCGCCAGTTCCAGCAATTCAGCGTGTGCATCGGTAAGCGTCGCTCCGCCACCGACATAGAGCACAGGCTTTTTTGCTGCCAGCAGCATCTTGACCGCTTTTTCGATCATACGCACGTTGCCGCTAAACGTCGGCTTGTAACCGCGCAATTCGACTGTTTCCGGGTACTCGAATTTAGCCGTGGCAACCTGGACATCCTTGGGCAGGTCGATAACCACCGGACCGGGACGACCGCTCCGCGCAATATAAAAAGACTGCTTGATGATGCGAGCCAGATCTTTGACATCCTTGACCAGATAGTTATGTTTCGTGATCGGTCGTGTGATGCCGATAAGATCGGCCTCCTGGAAGGCATCATTGCCGATCAGCCCGGTCGGTACCTGCCCGGTAATAACAACTATCGGGATCGAGTCCATGTAGGCATTGGCGATCCCGGTGATCGTATTGGTGGCGCCGGGGCCGCTGGTTGCAATGGCAACACCGACCTTGCCGGTAGCTCGGGCATAACCATCGGCAGCATGAACAGCCGCCTGCTCATGCCGTGTCAGAACATGCTTGATGGAAGACCCCATCAGATCATCATAAATATTGATGACCGTACCACCGGGATAACCAAAAATCGTTTCCACGCCTTCATGAATCAGGCTCTCCAGGAGAATCTTTGAACCAGTCAGCTTCATAATTCACTCCACGGATAATATGTTGAATCGTTGAATCGTTGAATTGTTGAAGCAACTTAAGCTTTACACACAGCACCGGTGTTTGCCGAAGTCACAACCTTGGCATAACGAGCCAGCCAGCCTGTCTTGATCTTGGCTTCAGGAGCCTGCCAGGCGGCCTTGCGGCGGGCGAGTTCTTCATCATCGACCAGCAGCTCCAGTTTGCGGTTCGGGATATCGAGTCGGACCCGGTCACCATCTACAATCAGGGCAATTGGTCCGCCTTCTGCAGCCTCCGGGGAAATATGGCCAACACAGGGGCCTCTGGTGCCACCGGAGAAACGTCCATCGGTGATCAGGGCGACACTTTCGCCCAGACCAAGACCCATTAAGGTCGCAGTCGGGGCTAGCATCTCCCGCATTCCGGGACCACCCTTGGGTCCCTCATAACGAATCACCACCAGGTCGCCGGCAACCACCTGACCGCCCATAAGAGCTTGCATGGCCGCTTCTTCCGAATCGAAACAGCGGGCCAGGCCTTCGAAATTCATCATTTTCTCAGAAACGCCGGACTGCTTGACTACCGAACCAAGCGGCGCGAGATTGCCAAACAGAATAGCCAGGCCACCCTCGGCACGCACCGGGTTTGCCACCGAATGGATTACTTCTTCATCCACTGCGGCGATACTTGCTATGATTTCCTTGACGGATGGTCCAGTCAGGGTTGGATTGTCGTTGATCAGCTCACGCAACTGATACAGCACACCCGGAACGCCGCCTGCGGTATCAAGATCTTCCATGAAATGCTTGCCACCGGGATTCATCGAAGCCAACTGCGGGGTTTCCCTGCCAAGCCGGTCAAATTCCTCCAGAGGCAGGTCAACGCCTGCTTCGTGAGCGATTGACAAAAGATGCAGCACAGTGTTGCTGGACCCGCCAAGGGCGAGATCTACCCGGATGGCATTCTCAAAGGCTGCACGGGTCATGATCTGTCGCGGAGTAATCTGTTGCTGAACCAGTTCTACAATGCGCTCACCACTGGCAAAGGCAATCCGTCGTTTCAAAGACGAGACAGCCAGAGAGGTGCCACAACGCACCAGACTCATGCCGAGAGTCTCCGTGAGGATTGCCATGGTATTGGCTGTAAACAGGCCCTGGCAGGAACCGGCTGTCGGGCAGGCATTGTCCTCACAAGCCATCAGTTCCTGTTCATCGATAACACCGGCTTTGTACTGGGCCATGGCCTCAAAGGTATCGGTTACAAATGAGAACTTGCGCCCCTCACGGCCGGCGCCGGTCATCATCGGCCCCGCGGTTACAACAATACAGGGGATGTCAAGGCGAGCAGCCGCCATCAGCATGCCCGGGGTAATTTTGTCGCAGTTGGTCAAGAGTACCAGCCCGTCAAGGCGATGAGCTTCAGCGATCGACTCGACCATATCGGCAATCAATTCACGGGTCGGCAAAGAATAGTGCATACCACGATGTCCCATGGCGATTCCGTCGCAGACCCCTGGGATGCCGAAAATGAATGAATGCCCTCCTCCGGTATGCACACCTTTTTCGATGAAGCGCTCCAGGTCACGCATGCCGGTATGACCGGGAATCAGGTCGGTGAATGAGGAGGCAATACCGATAAAAGGTTTGCCCATCTGTTGCTGTGGAACACCAGTTCCTTTTAGCAACGCACGGTGAGGGGTGCGTTCAAATCCCTGGGTGATAGCACTGCTGCGTTTCTGGGCCATTCCTTCTCTTCTCCTGTAAACAAACTCTGTGCGTTTTAGTCTTTTGCATATCCGGTCTTTATACCCGTCGAACCACGTAAGGTAAAGAGCAAAAAAAACCGAGCCGCTCTCATGCTTTGGATGGCAAAAGCGGCTCGGCAGATATCAAAAAGGGACTCAGACTAACAGCCCCTGCATTTTCAGCTCTTCAGCTACTGTTGGCGGCAATCTCGCAGCATCGACTCCATCTCATCTTTGCCAGCCAATTTTAGCTTCTGGATTTTCTTCCGTTCAATATCTATCTCTTCCGGAAGATAGATCATGTCTTCGTATTCCTGGAGTTTCTTCTCAAAAAGTAAGTGTTCTTCGTGCAACTTGCGGAAGCGGGGGCTTTCTTCAGTCAAACGCCGGATCAAGTCCTGGTCTGTCTCTGCCATGAGCACCTCCTGAATTAAAGATGGGGTAGATGAATTGTCTCTAAAAAATAACGAACGCGAGACAGGCTTGTCAACTAGAATTACCTTTGTTCCCCTTCGCTGTAAGATTAAGTTCTGCTTCGGATGGTCGCAGATACGATGGCATCAATGCGTCGGAGGAAAAACAACGTCCGGCTTGCCATTCTGACAAGCCAAGCGCTGCGGCAGCTCCAGCCCTTGGCAAGTTCAGAAAGGCCGGGGCAAAGTGCGCCCTTCCCGCCAGCTGCCTGACGATCAGTGATCGATAGACAAGCGCTCCGTTGCCGACGAACAGGGTTTCTCCGGAGATACCGGGTAACAATATCTCAGGCTTGACCACCCGCTCTTCTGCAACGGGATGTGGGAAACCTGCTTCCCAATTATAGCGAGCAGTATAAACTTCCTGCTTGCGCGCATCCAGCATGACACAAACCGGCAGGCTTGCAAAAGGAAATTGCATGGCGAGGCACTGTAAAGAGGATATGCCGAGCAGCGGACAGCTGGCAGCCAGCGCCAACCCTTTGGCTGTCGCCATCCCGACGCGCAGACCAGTGAAAGAGCCAGGCCCCCTTACCACGGCGATCGCATCCAGATCGGCCTTATTCAGATCAGTCTTGTTAAGCAGGTATTCGATCGATTGCAGCAGCCATTCCGTCGGTGTTCTGCGAACGTCCAGGTTGATTTCCGCCAGGAGACGTTCGCCATCGGAGAGGGCCAGGCTGCCGGCCGGTGAGGCCGTCTGAATTGTCAGAAGAATAGGTGGCACATCAACTTCCCAGCATACGGACGATATCGTTATAAAAGGCCAGCACCATCAGCAGGATCAGCAGGATCAGGCCAACCTGCTGTGCCCATTCCCGGGCTCGCAGGGAAAGAGGGCGCCGAAAAACCAGTTCAAACGAGTAAAAGAACAGATGTCCACCGTCCAGAATCGGTATCGGCAGAAGATTGAGTATACCCAATTGGATACTCAGGAAAGCCAGGACACTCAGAATGCTCGAGATGTCTGTCTGTGCAGCCTGTCCGGCAATCTGGACAACCGTGATTGGGCCGCCGATATTGCTGGTTGAAACGTGTCCGGCAAATAGCTTCTGAATGAACACCAGGGTCAGCTCAATCAAATCCATGCTGCGTTCGGCCCCGGCCACGACCGCGTCTCCGAATGAAAAACGCTTGAAAATTGTCTCATGATGCGGAGAGACACCAATCAGATAGTCACCATTGCCATCCACTTTTATCGGCACGAGTTCAACAGTGCGTTGCTGCATATCATGCTCAAGAACAACATCCACGGGCTGTCCACCGGCCTCCTGGATGGCGTCTTTAAGCTCATACCACGAAGCGATCTCACGTTTGCCTACAGAGAGAATCCTGTCCCCCTCTTTGAAGCCCGCCTCAATCGCCGGCATTGCCGGGGCCAGGGCGCCGATCACGGCATCCTGGTTCGGCAGCAGACCGATCGACTGCAGGCCCTCCAGGGCTCCGTTTTCAGAGTCAACGACCAGCTCTGCCATGCCAACAGCACGATCCAGGGTAAAGGCAATCGGCTTCCCGGCACTGTTCACCAAGGCGGGACCGGTGTCTGTCCAGGTCGCCACCTCCATCCCGCTGATGCTGGTGATACAGTCGCCATTGTGAAAACCGGCAACTTCAGCCTCTGATCCCGGGATCACATAGCCAACGCAGGGCGGCTCTTCCAGATAAGCAGGCAGATTAATACCAATCAGATAAGCGAGCGGCAGGATCATGAATGGCAGGATGAGGTTCATAATCGGACCTGCAGCAACGATTGCCATGCGCCGCGGGACGGATTTTTTAGCAAAAGAGCGGTTTTCATCTTCTGCGTCGATCTCGGCATCTTCACCCTGACCGCCACCGCCTTCACCGAGCATCTGGACATATCCACCAAGCGGAATGGCGCAAATCATATATTCAGTTTCGCCGCGCTGGTGGGAAATCAGACGTGGGCCAAAGCCGAGAGAAAATTTAAGGACTTTGACACCGCAGAGCTTGGCAATACAGAAATGCCCGAGTTCGTGGACAAAAACCAGAATGCCCAGCATGACAATGCCAGCTGCAATAGTGATCACGCGTAAGATACTCCTTGGTTTTCGAGAATAACGTCCTGAGCCGTCTGGCGTGCCCATGTATCTGCAGCAAGAATCGACTCCAGGCTGGAGGCTTTAGTGTTGGTATGCATCACGACAACCTTACCGATAATGCGGGGAATATCAAGGAAAGCGATCTTTTCCTGAAGGAAGGCTTCCACGGCAAGTTCGTTTGCTGCATTCAGCACAGCAGGTGTTGTGCCGCCGCGGCGGATAGCATCGTAGGCAAGGCCGAGGCAGGGGAAACACTGACTGTCGGGTACAGCGAAATTCAATTGGCTGAGGCGACAGAGATCAAGGGCTGGCAAGTTCAGAGTCAGCCTTTCAGGATAGCTCAGGGCATAGGCGATCGGCGTTTTCATGTCAGGGATGCCGAGTTGCGCAATGAGCGCGCCATCGACATACTCCACCATGGAATGGACAATACTTTCAGGATGGATATGAACAGCGATATCATCGACCGGAACATTAAAAAGCCAGTGAGCCTCAATAACCTCAAGCCCCTTGTTCATCATAGTGGCCGAGTCGATCGTGACTTTGCGACCCATAGTCCAGTTGGGGTGTGCCAGGGCGTCCTGCGGCGTCACTTCTTGCAGGTCATCGAGTGACCAGTTGCGAAAGGGTCCTCCGGAGGCGGTCAGAATCAAGCGCCGCACATCGATTTTGCGGTGACCTTCGAGAGACTGGAATATCGCAGAATGCTCGCTGTCAACCGGGAAGAGCCGACAGCCGGATCTGGCAACGGCAGCCATAACCAGTTCACCGGCTATGACAAGGGTTTCTTTGTTGGCAAGAGCCACGTCCCTGCCCGCTTCAATCGCGGCAAGAGTCGGTTCGAGACCGGCGGCACCGACAATGGCCGAAACGACCATATCAGCAGGTGACTCGGCGGCACAGGCAATCAGGCCATCAGTGCCACAGAGAACACGCGGGCCGCCCGCTCCGATGCGTTCCGTCAGGCGTCGGGCATTTTCCTGGTCTGGTACAGCGACAACCTCAGGACGGAATCGCGCCACTTGTTCCTCGAGCAAGGCCAGGTTGCGCCCGGCTGTCAGGGCAACAATCTGAAAGCGGTTCGGA
Organism: Desulfuromonadales bacterium; assembly: GCA_051305855.1. Lineage (GTDB taxonomy): Bacteria > Desulfobacterota > Desulfuromonadia > Desulfuromonadales > BM103 > M0040. Next base: position 9,759 of record JBPPMB010000087.1, on the reverse strand, counting down.
TGCTCCGCAACAATTTCCAGGGTACTCACGCCGATCGAACCGGTGGATCCAAGTACGGCCAATCGTTTCATGCAAACACCCATAGTGCATAATAATATGTGACAGGAAAAGCGAACAGCAGGCTGTCGAGACGATCAAGCAGACCGCCATGCCCAGGGATAAGCGCTCCAGAATCTTTCACGCCGAAGCTTCGTTTCAGCAGGGATTCTACCAGGTCGCCGAGCTGACTGAAAGCACCGGCACCGACACCGATGAGAAGCACATCGACCCCGCTCATTTCCTTGAAGAACCAGAATTTGCAGAGTGTGGCTCCGAGCACACCGCCCAAAAGTCCACCAAGAGAGCCTTCGATGGTCTTTTTCGGACTGACAGCTTCGTAGAGACGGTGCCGCCCCAACGTCCTGCCAACGAAATAAGCCAGACTGTCGCTTACCATGACTATGCACAGTACGAGAAAAACCCAGTCACGTCCTGCTGGCAAAGCCCGCAGAAGAGCAGCATGAGACAAGAGTAACGGGATGTAGAACAAGCCCAGCAGACTGACCGCGAGATCGCGACTGACTGTCTGCATATCCTGAAAACGGAAAAGATAAAGCAGGGCAAGAAAAAAGCATGGCAGGACAATACTCAACAGCAGGAAAGGAGCGCTTGACGCATAGACCAGGCCGACACTGCAAAGGACACCAGCAGCAACCGAAAGAGCAGCTTCCAGGCGACGACGCTTCGGCAGAGCCATCCGGTAAAATTCATGCAGGGCCAGAGCACTGACAACGAACAGCAGTCCGGCAAACAGTCCCTGACCAGAGTAGAGTATGCATAGGATCAGCAGCGGAAGGACAATCAGTGCGGTAAGGATTCGTTGTTTAATGACGATCCTCCCCGTCGCGGACTTTACTAACACGCAGCTGTGCGCCGGTGAGACCAAAGCGCCGTTGGCGACGGCTGTACTCTTGTATGGCCTCCAGCAATTGATCGCGAGAAAAGTCCGGCCAGAGTGCTTCAGTAAAATAAAGTTCCGAATAAGCCAGCTGCCAGAGCAGGAAGTTACTGATGCGCATCTCGCCACTGGTCCTGATCAAAAGGTCCGGGTCAGGGATCGCATGCGTATCGAGTGCCGCTCCGATATCCGACTCTGTCAGGTCATCGGCGTGCAGCTTGCCGCTGGCTATGTCGCGACCGATTGACTGCATGGCCCGAGTCAATTCGTTGCGCGAGCCATAAGAGAGCGCCAGATTCAGGACCATTCGGTCATTGCCGGCGGTTTTTTTTATGATGTCTTTGAGAATCTTGCTGACATTTTTTGGCAAACGTTGCAACTCTCCTACGGCCATGAGACGGATACCCTGTTTCTGGAGTTCGCACAGTTCTTTTTTCAAAAAGCTCCCCAGCAATCCCATCAGCGCCTCAACTTCTTCTTGAGGACGACCCCAGTTTTCGGAACTGAATGCATAGAGAGTCAGGTAACGGATTCCCAGCTCCAGACATTCATCGACAATGGCCTGGACCGATTCCACACCTTTACGATGTCCCAGGATGCGTGGGAGGCGACGCTGTTCAGCCCAGCGACCGTTGCCATCCATGATAATCGCAAGGTGTGTTGGTATCTGCATAAACAATATTTCCAAAAGACCAGGGTAACGGTTAAGGTATCATCGACATAACAGGTCGGGCAACCACGTTATACAAGGTCCGCAAAGGCTTTGTTCTTTAACAGAAGGGGCGCCCATAAGGCGCCCTTTTAATTAATCGACGATGGCATCGACCGGGCAGGTGTCTACACAGGCCCGGCAGTCTGTACATTCTTCAGTTATTGCATAGTACTCGTTTGATTCAACAATGGCTCCGACCGGGCAGGATTCAACACAGGTTCCGCAGCCAATACACTCTTCGGTTATCTTCATAGATAAACGCTCCGTAGCAATCGGGTGATAACTCAGATTTCCATCAGATCTTTTTCCTTCTCGGCAATCACCTTATCAACGCGCGCAACATAGTCATCGGTCACATCCTGGATTTCCTTCTCGCCACGCTTCAGCTCATCCTCCGTGATCTCTTTGTCCTTCTCAAGCTTTTTCAGGGCGTCATTACCTTCACGACGGACATTACGTACCACGATTTTGGCTTCTTCTCCCAGGCGCTTGACCTGTTTGACCATCTCCTTGCGACGGTCTTCGGTCAAGGGTGGGAACACCAGGCGAATAAGCTGACCATCGGAGGAGGGGTTCAAGCCGAGATCTGCCTTAAGAATAGCTTTTTCTATATCACTGGTCAGATTCTTTTCCCACGGTTGAATCGTGATCAATCGCGGCTCCGGCACGGCCAGGGCCGCAACCTGATTAAGCGGTGTCAGTGTGCCGTAATAATCGACCCGGATGTCATCGAGCAGAGCCAGGGAGGCACGCCCGGTCCTGACTTTGCTCAGGTCACGTTTGAAGGAATCAAGGGCTTTGGCCATTCCGGCTCCAGACTTGGCTTTGACATCAGCAATCATGGCATCTTTCTCCTCTGACAATGGTTCCGATCTTCTCGCCGCAGACAACTCTTTTGATATTGCCCGTACGCGTCAGATCAAACACGAGAATCGGCAGGTCGTTATCCATGCACAGGGACGTAGCGGTAGAATCCATAACCTGCAGGCCCTGTTTAAGCACATCCAAATAAGTCAATTCGTCATACTTGACCGCGTCTTTATCTTTGTTGGGGTCAGCATTGTATACACCGTCTACCTTGGTCGCCTTGAGAATGATCTCAGCACCGATTTCGACAGCACGCAGGCTGGCGGCCGTATCTGTGGTAAAGAAGGGGTTGCCGGTACCAGCGCCAAAAATGACGACACGCCCCTTTTCAAGGTGACGGACCGCCCTGCGGCGGATGTACGGCTCGGCAATCTCCTGCATTTCAATCGCCGACTGAACCCTGGTGATCACACCAGCTTTTTCCAGGGCATCCTGCAGAGCGAGGCTGTTCATAACCGTGGCCAGCATCCCCATGTAATCGGCACTGGCCCGATCCATGCCCATGGAGGACGCCGCTACGCCACGGAAGATATTGCCGCCACCGATGACAATGGCGATTTCCAGGCCGAGATCAACGACTTCACGAATTTCCCTGGCAATGCCCCTGATGATATCGGGGTCGATACCATAACCCAGCTTCCCGGCTAAAGCTTCACCACTGAGCTTGAGTAATATACGCTTATAACAGGGTTCTTGTGCCATGCTTTCTCCGCTAGATTTATTCTGTCAGATCACTTGGTCATCGAGGCGACTTCAGCAGCAAAATCGTCCTCTTTCTTTTCGATACCTTCGCCAAGCTGGAAGCGGGCGTAGGCAGCCAGAGAGACCTTGCCACCGATCTCTTTGGCCAGAGACTCTACAACTTTAGCAATCTTCTGGTCAGTATCAATCACATAGACCTGCTCGAGAAGACAGGTCTCACCGAAAAACTTGCTGACCTGCCCTTCTATGATCTTGTCTACGATATTTTCAGGCTTGCCGCTTTCGAGAGCCTTGGCACGCATTATGCGCTTCTCGCGCTCGACCACCTCGGCAGGGACATCGTTGCGGCTCAGGTATTGGGGATTGGCAGCAGCCACATGCATAGCCAGCAGCCGGGCCATTTCGGCAACCTTGGGATCAGCAGCCTTGTCGGAGTCCAGCTGAACCAGAACGCCGATTTTGCCTGCGCCGTGGATATAAGAAGCCGTAACACCTGAATGACTCTCCAGGCGGGCAAAACGACGCACGTTCATATGCTCACCGATCGTCGCAATCTGGTGGACCAGCTCATCACCAACGTTACGTCCGCTGTCCGGGAAATCGAGGGCTTTCAACGCTTCAACATCAGAAGGGTTCTGTTTCAGAACCACATCGGCCACACCATTGGCGAAAGCCTGGAAAAGCTCGTTCTTGGCGACAAAGTCTGTCTCCGAATTGACTTCCACCAGGGCACCGCTGTTGCCACTGCCAGCAGCTGCAATCATCCCTTCTGCCGCGATTCGGCCAGACTTCTTGGCTGCCGCGGAAAGGCCCCTCTTGCGCAGCAGGTCGATAGCCTGTTCCATATCACCGTCAGCTTCGCCCAGGGCTTTTTTACAATCCATCATCCCGGCACCGGTTTTGGCGCGCAGGTCACCTACCATCTTTGCTGTAATCGTTGCCACGGTAAAACCTCCTCTAGCCTGCTATTCCGCATTGAGTTGATTGGTTGTCTGATAAAAAGGCGGCTGCAATGCAGACCGCCTTAAGCTTATCGATTCATACTGGGGGGTTAAGCCTTGGCCGTTGCGTCCGTCTCTACCGGGGGTTCTGCAGGAGTCTCGACAGGAGCAGCTGCAGCTTTCTCGACGATAATTGTTTCCGGACCTTCTTCAACAATTGGCTTGGCCTGTTTTACCGGCTCTTCCTGATCAGCACCTTCGGCATCGTTGCGCAGTTTTTCCTGGCGTGCAGCAGCGCCTTCGAGGCAGGCTTCCGCCATCTTCGTTGAGAAAAGGCGCAGGGCACGAATCGCATCGTCATTGCCGGGGATAATATAATCAATCCCTTCAGGATCACAGTTGGTATCAACGACGGCGACCACCGGAATCCCAAGTTTGCGGGCTTCTTTGACAGCAATTTCTTCCTTGTTGGGATCAACGATAAAGACAGCTGCCGGCAAACGGGTCATATTCTTGATGCCGCCAAGGGTTTTTTCAAGTTTGGCCTTTTCACGATCGAGTTGCAGGACTTCTTTTTTCAGCAGCAGGTCATAGGTACCGTCTTCAGACATGACCTCAATCTTCTTCAGGCGATCAATGCTCCGTTTGATGGTGGAAAAGTTGGTGAGCATACCACCCAGCCAGCGGTTATTGACGTAGTACTGGTCGGCCCGGATGGCTTCTTCCATAATGGAATCTTGAGCCTGCTTCTTGGTCCCGACGAAAAGGATCTTGTCGCCATTCTGGGTGACATCGCGGATAAAGCTGTAGGCGGTTCTGAAGTAACGGACCGTTTTCTGCAGGTCGATAATGTAGATACCGTTGCGAGCCCCGAAAATATAAGGTTTCATCTTGGGATTCCAACGACGGGTCTGGTGACCGAAATGAACGCCGGCCTCCAACAATTGCTTCATGGTGATCTGGGACATCTACGAACTCCTTGTTTGTTAGGTTTTTCCGCCGCCTCCGTCATCCCCTGCAACCGACCTGACACCATGTCAGGCACCCGGTCCGGGTCAGAAGGCGTGTGTATTGAACAGCTCATCCATATAACACGCGAACAGGGTCAAAGCAAGGGCTTTTTAGCTACGAACAACGTTTACAATCCCTTTGTGACTGTACTATTATATGCGATTATGCTCAGCAAACAAATCGATCGTTACATAATCAGGGAGATTCTCTCGCCGACCCTGCTCTGCATCGTGATTTTCACCATGGTCATGGTCTTGGGGCGTGCCTACAAACTGGTTGATCTGATCATCAACAAAGGGGTCTCTCTGTCGGACATCCTGATTCTGTTGACCACCCTGCTACCAACGTTTTTCTCTATCTCATTACCTCTCGCATTTCTCATGGGCGTCATGATCGGCCTTGGCCGCATGTCTGCCGAAAGCGAAATCGTGGCACTCAAATCGGCGGGGATCGGCCTGGCAAGGATCTCCAGACCGGTCTTTGCCCTGGCACTCATCTTTACCTTGCTGACCGGCGCAACCAACCTCTGGTTCATGCCCTGGGGCTACAAGGCTTTTGCAACCAAGAGCTTTGAAATCGTGCGGCAAAAAGCGGCCATCGGTCTTCAGCCGCGAGTATTCATGGGCCAGTTCAACAACCTGGTCCTCTATGCCAACGAAATAGACGAGCGCACGGATCAGTTGCACGGGCTTTTTATCGTTGAGAAGCAACCGGAAGCCACCTCCTGGATTTTTGCTGATAGTGGCAGCATTCTCTCCGAAGAGAAAACGGAAACCGTAACAATTCGCCTGCATGACGGAGTCATCCATCGGCAGCAGGCCGAATCCAGCGACAATTACCAGTTGATCCACTTTCGCAATTACGAGATTCAACCTGATATATCAGCGATGGACAGCCCGAAAATAAGGGATTACTTTAAGCCCAGGGAGCAGCCTCTCGGCAAACTCTGGAGCGACATCTCGACGGAAGCCGATCCTGCCGTAATGCGGAACCTGCAGGCCGAACTCCATTCGCGATTAACCTCTCCTTTGTCACCGCTGCTTTTTATTCTATTCGGACTGCCTTTCAGCATGCAATCGCACCGTTCTGGTCGCAGTGGTGGATTTGTCATGGGCCTGATTATTTTCCTTGGCTACTACTTCATGCATTCTGCGGCCATTACTCTCACCAAGGAGGCCGCTGCACCGCCACTGCTGACTTTCTGGGCGTTCCACTTCCTGCTCACCGTTGTCGGGGTTCTTTTCTTCCGCCAGGCTGCGCTGGAGAGACCAAGTCTTCTGTTCTCCTGGCTTGACCAGGCACTACTCACTCTGCAGAAACGAGCGCGCAAGAATGTCGACTCTTGACCGTTATATCTTAAATACCTTTGCCAAGAACCTGGCTCTGGTTCTGCTGATATTGGTCTCGCTCTATGGTCTGATTGAGTTTCTGGAGACTGTCGACGACTTCATAGAACATCAAGCCGAACTGAAATACTACCTGTTCTATCCGTTGCACCATCTGCCGGTCATCATCGCCAACACTTTGCCGATGGCCGTGCTGCTTGCCACCTTTGCAACGATCGGTGGGTTTTCCCGGTCACATCAGCTGACCGCCATGTTTTGTGGCGGCATCAGTTTCAGCCGGGTCAGCCGCCCCCTGTTTCTTGGCAGCTTGATGCTTGCAATATTCCTCTGTGTTGCAAACCTCTGGCTGGTTCCCTGGTCTTCCCGCGAATCAAACTACATCAAGCGCACCGAAATCACGGGAAGAACCACGCATGAAATCACCAGCAATGACCTCTATTTCCGCGACGGCAACCGGATTATCAGTATCAACCAGGCTTTCCCGGCGAAAAGTGTCGTCCTTGGCATTACCATTGTAGAATTCAACGACAAATTTTTGCCGGTCAAGCGAATCCAGGCGGAAAAAGCAGAACATGTCAACAATGGCCGGTGGCATCTTGTCAATGCTGTCATCTGGACCTTTATCCCTGAGACCAGAACTGTTGCATCTTTTGACAAGCAAGCGGGGCTACTGATTGATCTCAAACGGAATCCCTCCGAGATGCTGCAACTCTGGGACCGGCCGGAAGACCTGAGCATCAACGATCTGCAGTATCTAACGGACAAGCTGCAAAACGAGGGATACGATGCAAAAGCATATCAGGTGGAAGCACATATGCGCTTTGCCCGAGCAGTCGTACCGATCATCATGGTTCTGGTCGGCCTTCCCTTTGCTCTACAGCGCGGCCGCAATGCGAGCTTCTCTCTCGGCATCATCATCAGCCTGATCATCTTTGCCTTCTACTTTGTTCTTTACGCTGTATTCGCGGTCTTTGGCGCAATCGCCGTGCTGCCGCCGGTAATAGCGGCCTGGGCGGCGAACATCCTCATGGCCCTGATCGGCACATGGTTTTTTTTGCGGGTACAGAGTTAAGCCCTCAAGATTCCGATAGAAAAGGGGACCAGATAACCCTGGTCCCCTTTTCTCATCAACGTCTCTGCTGACTTCTTAATACCGATAGGAATCCGGTTTATACGGTCCCTGCACCGGCACACCGATGTAGTCGGCCTGCTCTGCAGTCAGCGTCGTCAATTTTGCCCCAAGTTTGCCGAGGTGCAGTCGCGCCACCTTCTCATCAAGACTCTTCGGCAACACATAGACTTTGTTCTCGAAGTTGTCTGCGTTCATGAAGAGTTCGATCTGTGCCATCACATGGTTGGTGAAGCTGTTCGACATGACGAAGGAGGGGTGGCCGGTGGCGCAACCCAGATTGAGCAGACGACCTTCAGCCAGAATGATGACCGCGTGACCGTCAGGAAAGACCCACTGATCAACCTGATTGCCGTGCTCGCGGGGGTTTTTGATGTTGACCTTTTTGATCCCGGGCACCTTCGCCAGGGGCGCCATCTCGATTTCATTATCGAAATGGCCGATATTGCCGACAATGGCGTTGTGCTTCATCTGGGCCAGATGCACGACGCGGATGACATCCTTGTTGCCGGTGGTGGTGACAAAGATGTCGGCCGTAGCGACCACTTCCTCAAGGGTCGTGACCTGATACCCTTCCATCAAGGCCTGCAGAGCACAGATCGGATCAATTTCAGCTACGATCACCCTGGCACCCTGACCGCGCAGCGACTGACAGCAGCCCTTGCCGACATCGCCGTAACCGCACACCACGGCAACCTTGCCGGAAAGCATGACATCGGTCGCCCGCATGATGCCGTCGACCAGACTGTGGCGGCAACCGTAGACATTGTCGAACTTGCTCTTGGTGACCGAGTCGTTGACGTTCATCGCCGGGAATGGCAGCTTGCCTTCTTTTTGCAGGTTATAGAGACGATGCACCCCCGTCGTGGTCTCTTCGGTGACACCTTTGACAGAGTTGCAGACAGCCACCCAGTCGACGTCCTTGGTCTCGATTGAGTTTTTCAGGCACGTGATCAGTTCGATCCAGTCCTCAGGGTCGTCATTCGTACGAACCGGCACCCCCTGCGCCTGCCACTCTGCTCCGTAAAGCACCATCATGGTCGCATCGCCGCCATCATCCAGAATCATGTTGGGAAGCTGACCTTCTGGCCAGTGCAAAGCCTTCTCCGTACACCACCAATATTCCTCGAGCGTCTCGCCTTTCCAGGCAAACACCGGAACACCTTTGGGGTTCTCGGGTGTCCCGTCACGACCGACGGCAACAGCCGCTGCGGCCTGGTCCTGGGTCGAGAAGATGTTACAGGAGGCCCAGCGCACCTGTGCACCGAGATCGAGCAGGGTTTCAATGAGCACGGCGGTCTGGATCGTCATGTGCAGGGAACCGGTAATGCGGGCGCCTTTGAGCGGCTTCTGGCTGCCGTACTCCTCGCGCAGGGCCATCAAGCCCGGCATTTCAACTTCTGCCAGGCCAATTTCCTTGCGACCCAAGGTTGCCAGAGAAAGGTCCAACACTTTAAAATCACGCTTGTCTGTCATCTAACAAGTCCTCCATTGATATTTCGTTATAATTGTTAATCGACACCGGCAGTCAACAACAAGACCGACTGTTGGCTGGTGGAATCTCCGAATTCCTGATAACTGTTCATCTTTATGCCGACTTCTGCAAACCAGCTTTCAAGTTCCTTTTGTTTAAAACCAAGCCATTGATCAGCCAGACGTTCCCGAGCCCAGTCTAATTCATGACGCGTCAGGTCGGCCATCACCAGTTGACCATGCACTTCGAGAACGCGGCGAATCCCAGTCGCGGGCGTGGTCATTGAAAAAATCCTGGCTGCGCCTGCGTATATTATTTGGCCGCACTTGGCAAGTAAAAAGCGCGGATATTATGAAGATGTCCGCGCCATGTGGCTCCTGCTATGCAGACTGGCCAGGATCCCGAGCACTGCTGAAGAGCTGCCAGGCAAACCAGAGTTTAACAAGTAAAGCAGTCAATGCAAAACCAGCAAAATGGTTTGTCAGCGGATCGAACCAGCGATCAACCCAGTTCATCCAGCGGTCAGGCTGATGCCCGGGTTCAATCCCCATGCGAAAAGCCTTGCGGCAGTCCAGGGCCAGGCCGATCTGCCAGGCCTGGCTGCGAACGTAAGCTCCGGTTGACATCCAGAGGGCCCATC
>JBPPMB010000085.1:0-8999 GCA_051305855.1 Desulfuromonadales bacterium | reverse complement strand
TGTTGGACTGCAGAGAGTCATCGGCAGCTGAACGGGTTGCCGCTTCGGCGTTGATATTGGACTGCAGAGTATTGTCAGAGGTAGAACGGGCAGCAGCTTCAGAGGTGTCCGCCGCAAGACGAGCCGCTGCTTCAGTACCAATGTTCGATTGCAGGGTGGTGTCGGCTGCAGCGCGGGCATTCGTTTCAGCGGTATCTGCTGCATCCATCTGTCCCTTGTTGACTGCATCCGAATTAGCGGTCCCGGCGGTCACATCGGTAATCCTCCGGTTGCCGACGGCAAGGGTGTTCACTTCGTCTGCATTCGAGCCAGACCCAATCGCCACACTATTGTTCGATGTCGCACTGGCACCTGAACCGAGCACCACACTGCTGGAACCACTGGCTGTAATATGTGTGCCAATTGCAATACTGTTAGAACCGATGGCCATCGCATCTTCACCAACGGCAATGCCATGCATAGAAGCCGTGGCACCATCGCCAACAGCTGTTCCGAATAGGCCCGTGGCACTAGCATTGTCCCCAATTACCGTGGCTTCAATATTTCCATTGTCGGTCGCCCCACTGCCGAGAATAACAGAGGCAAAGGCCGTGTCACCACATACCAGTGAACTGACAAGCATCGCCACCAGTGCAATGTATACGCTAGAGATTCTTTTCTTTGTCATTTTTCCCTCCTACTCTGTTAGTTAGGTGAAACGCTCTCCATCGGGGCGTTTTTGTTCATTTATGAAGGACTGATCGGGTATAGGGCCATCCCCGTAACGATCAAATTTGGATCTTACAATTGTCTTCATAATTTGGTTCCTTAAGCATTCGATTTCACAAATAAAAGGGGACGCTCTCTCTGCAGTCAAGAGAACGTCCCCGTAGTTTTGCTTGGTGACAGTCGACTCTCTTCGGCAACCCGGCTGGCCGCTAGATGCGGCCCCGTGGCTTTGCGTCCCCGGGTTACCCCGGGTTTGCTCTTATCGGAAATTCATAATTTTGTATTATGGTAAATCTACATATTCACCTGCTGAATTTAGTTAATGGCTTTAGAACCGTGCCCAGTTTAACAATGAATAATTGGATTGCTTTCTTTTCTCATAGCTCCAGCAACATGCCATCTTCTATCAGCGAAAAACGTGCCAAAAGATAAAAAAATCAACTGGCTGTAAATATTGACATTTTTTTAGAGACAAATCTACATGGACGTCAGACATTGAACAGGCTTGTTTGATGTTTAAGAGATAACATACCGTTATTGTTATGTTTTAATGAATTAGTGTAAATGTTCAAGAATTGAACAATAATTGAGTTTGAAAAACAAGCATAACGAAATCCGTGGGGCACTTCACTTAATTCATTTCAAAGCACCCATTGAAGACTCAACGTAAGGGCCTTGGCTCCGTGGCTTTGCGTCCCCGGAGCTCTCCACGTCTGCTAGTATCGGAATTTAAACTATCTAATTTCAGTTCACTCGTTGGTAACAAGAGAAAAACAACCGGAAAAGCTAAGACCATCGGGTGGCTTGGCGTCTTATTTATATTACTACATTGTTTGTCGGGATCATCTATGCCAAAATGCGAAATTCTTGCTGCTCCTGACAAATAAGAGATGCCACCAAGGAACTAATCCTGGTGGCCAAATTGTTTCGGCTTCAGAATATCAGGAGACCAGTGGTAGAGCTTCGATGCTCAAGAAAGTAACCTCTGAATGGTTTCGATGACCATCGCAGACTTGAACGGTTTGGTTATGTACCCGTCAGCGCCAGCTTGCTCACCTTTGACACGGTCTTCATTGCTCTGTTTGGCAGTAAGCATGACCACCGGAATATGACGGGTTGCTTCGTTGGCCTTGATCTGCCGACAGACCTCTAGACCATCGATTCCCGGAAGCATAATATCGAGCAAAACCAGGTCTGGTTTCGTGTTTGCCACTGCTTCCAATGCTGACGGACCATCCATCACCCCTTTGACTTCGTAACCTCTTGTGGTCAGTAGGATACTTTCAAGTCTCAATAGGTATTCCTCATCCTCAACAATCAAGATTTTCTTTTTCATTGGAACTCCCCTCAGGCTATATAAATGACCACCCAAAGTTGATTCAGGTGACCATCATTTTGTCGTCCTAAATATGTCTATCAATATCACGCCAGTTTTTGTCTAGGCAGTGGTGAATTATAAGAAACTGTGGTTCAGTGCCCGTCCAGCACCTCCCGCACTTTCTCACTCAACGCGACTATCGAAAACGGTTTTTGCAGAAAATTAATTCCTTCCTGGAGGATCCCATGGCTTGACATGATTTCAGCAGTGTAACCTGACAGAAAAAGCACCTTCATTTCAGGCCGAAGGGGTTGTAGTCTCTCAGACAACTCCCTGCCGTTCATATTCGGCATGATCATATCGGAAATCAGCAGGTGAATCGGGCCAGGGTGTTCCTTGGCGAAAGATTGGGCAAGGTCTGTTGTGATTGCGGCCAGTACCGTGTACCCACTCTCTTCGAGCAGAGATGTTGCCATGCTGAGGAGCATCGCGTCATCTTCAACGAGCAGGATGGTTTCGGTGCCGCGAAGAAGTGGTTTTTCTGCGGTCTCCTCTTTCGCTTCAATAGCCCTATTCGCCCGGGGAAGATAGATATTGAATACCGTCCCCAGCTCCGCTTCGCTGTAAACGGTGAGAAAGCCGTGGTTCTGTTTGACCGCACCATAAACGGTGGCCAGTCCCAGCCCGGTTCCAGAGCCGACCTCTTTGGTGGTGTAGAATGGCTCGAAGATGCGGCCCTGTACCTGTTTGTTCATACCACAACCATCGTCACTCACGGAAAGCCGGACATAGTCACCAGGCACAACCTCGTAGGGAAGAGTGCTAGTGGTGTTCTCGTCCAAAGTGCTGTTTTCCGTCTTTATCGATATTTTGCCGATACCGGCGATCGCGTCACGGGCATTGACACACAGGTTCGCCAGAATCTGATCCAGCTGTGATGGGTCGACATTGACCGGCCATAGATTGGCTGCGGGAATCCAGGAAAGCTGAATATTCTCGCCGATGAGGCGCTGCAGCATTTTGAGCGTTCCCCCGACAGCATCATTCAGGTCCAGTACTTTGGGGGCTATAACCTGCTTGCGGGCAAAGGTCAGCAACTGCCGGGTGAGATCAGCAGAACGAGTGGCCGCTTTACGGATTTCCTCTAAATCAGAGATGAAGGTGCTGGAGGGGGGCGCTTTTCTGAGGGCCATTTCCGCATGACCGAGGATGACACCGAGCATGTTGTTAAAATCATGGGCTACGCCGCCGGCCAGAGTGCCGACGGCCTCTATCTTCTGGGATTGATGGAGTTTGGCCTCCGTCTTTCTCCGTTTACTCACATCGCGAATATTACATTGGGCCAGCTTGGCTCGGTTGACCATATATATATCTGTGTAGACTTCCTGGCCGGACTTGGTTTTCAAAGGAACATCTTCGTAATTAAGGATACCCTCCCTGTCCAAATCCTGCATTGTCTCGGAGAAATCACGACTATCAATTGAAACACCAATATCCTCTAGTTTTTTACCAAGGCTTTCCTCTTTGGAGTACCCCAACATTTTCTCGATGGCCGGATTCGAATGAGTAACACGTCCTTCCTTCTTTTCTAGAAGCACGATGCCGTCACTGGCGGTCTCAAAAAGTCTCCGGTAACGTAATTCAGACTCTTCTAACAGGTCCTCCAGACGACTGCGCTCGGTGATGTCCTCGATGGCCAGCAGGATGATCCGCTCCTTGCCCATCACTTGTTCAATCTGCCGGGCATTCAGCAGCATGGTTCGTCTGCCGATGGTGGCGAAATTGTGTTCTACCTCATAGTTATCAAAACTGGTCTTCTGGGGCAGGATGGTTTCCAGAAGTTCCCGCAGTTTGGGGATATCCCACTGTTTATTGCCCAGATCATAGATCAGCTGTCCGACGGTCTCCTCCGGCTTGACCTGGAAAAAATCGTAGAAGGAACGGTTGACGGTGACCACCCGGAGATCTTGGTCTAAAGAAATTAAAGGCTCGCGGACCGTATTGATGACACTGTCCGCAAATTCATGAGCGGCATCGGCGATCTTTTTAACGGTCTCCAGTTCTTTTCGGGTCGTTTCCAGGCCATTTTCTATCGCCTTGCGCTCGGTGATGTCCTCGATGGCCAGCAGGATGATCCGCTCCTTGCCCACCACTTGTTCAATCTGCCGGGCATTCAAGAGCATGGTTTGCCTGCCAATGGTGGCAAAATCATGTTCCACTTCATAGCCATCAAAGCTGGTCTTCTTGGGTAGGATGGTTTCCAGCAGTTCCCGCAGTTTGGGGATATCCCACTGTTTATTGCCCAGATCATAGATCAGCTGTCCGACGGTCTCCTCCGGCTTGACCCGGAAAAAACCGAGGAAGGATCGGTTGACAGCGACCACCCTTAAATCTTGATCCAGAACGATCAAGGGTTCACGCACGGTATTGATGATGTTCTCTGCAAATTCCAGGGATTGTCTCAGATTCATTTCCACGATCATGACTCTCCCCTAGTTGATGGTAGCGAACAGCTCTTCATCGAAACCGCTCTATTACAAAATTTTTGACTCGCGAACTGACCTGAACCGGGCTGTTCTTAGACTGTACCTCGTCAAAGGCTGAGGTCAAAGAAGAGTGGTCTTGTTTATACTTATGCATCGTTCTTCGGTGCTCAGGTTGGCCAAAATGCGAAATTCTCGCTGACCCTGATTTATAATAAAAATGGCCCTGCCTCTAGCCCCTCGAGCCTAGAAGCAGGGCCGCTTCGGTAGAAAGGAGGGGGGATTCTACCGAAGCTAGGTAGTAATTTATCGCAAGGTTCTTAAAATTTCAACATTTGATCTTATGAATCCTGCTATATGGGAATGATGCAACCAGGTGAGTCATTGCTCGGGCTATTCACGTCCTTGGTGACAACGTACTCTTCAAGTTGGTCGGACGGATATGGGTGAAACAATTCCGTGAGTCGATTGACATCATCAATTTCCCGGTCTAGCCAAATGTCGTACTCCGCTCTGTGCAGTATCACAGGCATTCGATCGTGAAGCTTTTTGACCAGGCTGTTCGCAGCCGTGGTCAGGATGGTGCAAGTTTCCAGTTCCTTCCCCTCTGGAGACTTCCATCTCTCCCACAATCCAGCCAGGGACATTAGATCGCCATCACGCAGACGGATATAATGCGGGATTTTGTCTTCCCCTACTTTTTCCCATTCATAGAATCCACTTGCGGGAATAATGCAGCGTCTGGCAAGGAAGGCTTGTTTGAACGAAGGCTTTTCATGGACCGTCTCACTACGGGCATTGATCATCTTGTAACCGATGGCCGAATCTTTGGACCATGAAGGGATCAGTCCCCATCGCAGAGAAGTCAGTTCACGGTCACCACCGTTCTGCTGCCTGACGACGGCGATTTGTTGGCTTGGGGTGATGTTGTAACGTGGGTATAACTCCGGCACGGAGGAAAGCCGGTAGACCTTCATCAGTTGCTCAGGGGAATGCTCCAAGACAAATCGACCGCACATGTATCAATGATAATGTGCCTTATGGAATGTGCAAGAAGGCCACCAGAGACAAGCCAGGTGGCAGTAATCAGATTTTTGTTATTGCCGGCCCTCTATATTCTGCCTGCCGTGCCTGGTAATGTGAGAGTGCCGCGGTGACCGCCACACCCGTCGTTATTGGAGAGGACGACAAGCGCGACATTTTTCAAGTCAGGCCGAAACAACCGTTCACAGCTGGCGTAGAAATTATTGCAATCGACAATGGCGAACGTGCGAGTCATGACTTGCGCAGGCTATGAATAACTGACGTCGCAACCCCAAAGACTTCCAGGTCAGCATCATCGGGTACGTCGATGGGGGCATGCTTTTTGTTCATCGGAACGAGTCTCATCTTGGGTCTCGTCTCCAACTTCTTAACTGTAAGCTCTCCGTTCACGGATACGATCACAATGTCACCGTGAGAGGCCGAAATTGACCTGTCAACGACGATCACGTCGCCAGGAAAGATCCCGGCATCGATCATGGAGTCCCCTTGGGCCCGGACGAAATAAGTCGCAGCCGGATGCCGTATGCAGAGTTCATTCAGGTCCAGTTTGCGCTCACAATAATCTGTCGCGGGACTTGGGAATTCGGCCGGGACTGCGTCTGTGAACATCTGTATATCGAGTTGCTGAAAGTCGCCGCCATCACCAATGTTTTCGACTGTCATTGTTTCTCCTTTTCCATCAAGATCTTTTGCCTCTGCGTCAGTTTATGACACAACCTGGTAAAGCCTCCAGCTTTGTTTTAAGGCCACCCAGGAAAGAGAGATCAAGATCTTAATCGAGCTTACTGGGTTGTCAGAAAAACCATCATTTCTACGATTCAGAACGATCCAAAAGAGTAGGTTTCAGTAGTAGCCTTGAATTTCCCATAGTCATTTATATAATTACATAGACAGTTAAGACGGTTCCATTTTGCTTGTACCCTTCATTAAGCTGTAAAGGTGAGCGGCCATGAGCATTGATGGAAAAGTAGCCCTGGTAACGGGCGCGGGACAAGGGATTGGCCGCGCAATTGCGTTGCGGCTGGCAAGGGATGGTGCCGACATCGCCATTGTCGACGTCAACGATGAGAAAACGCAGGCGGTCGTGGATGAAGTGCGGGCGATCGGTCGCAAGGCGACGACGTTCAAGGCCGACGTGTCGAAGCGCGACGATGTTTATGCCGCCATCGATTACACCGAAAAAGAGCTTGGAGGTTTCGACATCATCGTCAACAATGCCGGTATCGTCGTCAAGCAGCGCAGCGATGCTGAGTTCGAGTACTAACAATCAGAAAGGAGAACGATCATGTCAGAGATTTCCTGGGTGACTTCACTCGCAGACGGGTTGGCACAAGCCAAAGCTAACAATAAACTGGTGCTCGTTGATTTTTTCAACCCCAGCTGAATTGGCTGCAAACAGATGAACGCGGTCGCGTTCCCTGACCCTGCGGTTGTTGATTTCGTCACCAACAACCTGATCCCCTTGCGCATCCCGGCCGATGACCCCGAACTTGGACCGCGCTACAAAGTTAAATGGACTCCGATCCTCCTGCTCCTGGACGCCGACGGGATTGAACATTATCGGACGCTGGGATTCTATCCTCCGGATGAGCTGATCCCGTCGCTGCTAATGGGGATGGGCAAGGCGAGTTTCAATCGGCCGGATCGCTCCGCGGCGTGTGCCTACTTTGAACAGATCCTGGCCAGTTACCCGGCCAGCAGCCTGGCTCCGGAGGCGGTCTATCTCGACGGTGTTTCCCGCTACATCGAAACGCACGACGCGGCCAACCTGATAGGTATTTACGACCGGTTGGCAGCCGACTATCCCGATAGCCCATGGCTTACCAGAGCCGATCCGTACCGATTACTGAAAAAGTAGACTACTGCTACAAATAGTTCAAGATGCACTTTGCCTAGCACCATCTGCCAGGGTGTAAATGACAATCTGTGAACTCAACGGAGAGAGCTGCCTCGAGCTTGAGGAGACCTCCTCGGCAAAGCAGCAGATCATCTGCTCCCGATCGTTTGGTGAGAAACTGACGCATCTGAACAGCACAGACAATGCAGGATAATTAATCGGAACATTGCAGGCAGCAATAGATCTGATAAGTTTAGCTACAGATACACAACGAGTGGAGACCCATGGGAAATCATTGGATTGATGAAGGCTGTATTAACTGTGCGGCATGTGCTGCAGTTTGCCCGGTCGATGCTATCAGTGAACAAGGCGATGTTCACGTAATCAACAAGGAAGTATGTATTGACTGCGGGGCGTGCGACACTGTTTGCCCTGTGGACGTTATCAAGTGGGAAATGACAGCATGATCTTTAGATGGCTTCTGTGCAGAAAGGAGTTAGCGTATGGAGATGAAAATGCCGAAAGTGACAGCATGTTCTGTTGAAAGTTGTGCCTACAACACCATGAAAAGCTGCCATGCCATGGCTATTACAGTGGGAGAACCAGGTGGTGACCCGGCTTGTGACACTTTTTTTAAGTCTGACCACCACGGCGGAGTCAAGGAGATAACGGCTGGAGTGGGTGCCTGCAAATTAGCCGATTGCACATTCAACAAGGATTACGAATGCTCAGCATCCAGTATTACAGTAGCGATGCAGAAAGGGCAGCCCGACTGTATGACCTACCAGGCAAGTTAGTTTCAAAACCAGCAGCACAGAAGTCAATTCATTGTGGCTACCGACCTTTGTAGTGGTAGCCATTTTTATTGCCATGTTTTTATAACATGTAAATGACCTTTACAAAACTGCTAAACCTGCTCAAATTTGCCATCACTGTGGAACGGCTGGCACCTAACTTATCAGGCTTTAGCTCTTTGCCGGAACCGAACGGAAAAAAAATAATTCCTCGCGAAATGCTGTACAATTCTTAATGCGTGCCAATTTCATTCCGCAAGCGGAACCAACCTCTCAAAACCATATAGCAATCAGGGTCGACATCGATGGATGCAAGAGACGAGCAGAAAATCCGGCAACTCTTCGATGACTACTTGCTGATGTACTCTTCCCGCGATGATCAACTCATAGATTTTTTCAGCGCTGATTTTTCCGGTTTTACAGGTGGCGGAGATTTTCTGGTGAAAAATCGCGACGCCTGGGTTGCCATCACTCGTCAGGATTTTGCGCAGGTTAAAGAACCTCTGCGGATTGAACTCATAGATTTATCCGTCCAGTCTCTAGCCAAGTCCGTCGCCGTTGCGACCAGTTTTTTCCATATCCATCTACCAATCGAACATCTGGTTCTGTCGCGCGAAACAGCCCGCCTGGTACTGATTTTCCGTGAGGAACCCGGCGGCTGGAAAATCTGTCACAGTAGTATTCCTATCCCCTACAATCTGGTTTGTGAAGGTGAAGCCTACCCCCTGCAGAAACAGGATGAGAGTCATCGCATCCTGGAAGAGCAGGTCGCCGCACGCATCAGACAGCTTTCCGAGGTCAACGCGACTCTGCAA
>JBPPMB010000041.1:0-21427 GCA_051305855.1 Desulfuromonadales bacterium | reverse complement strand
GCCGCGATCAGAATCTATGAAAATCTATAGAAATAATTTTTCGGACTTATAACCAAAACGAAGGTTAGCCACCAGGCACCAAGAAATGAAGTAAAACTTTTATTTTTCTGCAAGTATCTAAGTTGCGAAATCGAAAAGATCGATCTTTGCCCGACAAAACGGACTTCCTGGTGGCTCCGTGTATTAGTGGCAAGAACAACCTTTTTTTGGGATAGCCCATAGACTTTGATAGATTTTCATCGCGGCTAATGTGTTTTGGATTTAAAGAATTCTGCAGAGGTTCTATTGTAAGGGAAGAAGACTAAAGAGAAAAGAACAAACCCTGATTTATCATGATGGTAGCAATTAACCTAGGCGGATAAGCGCCACACCACAGAGAATCAACAGGGCAGCGATGGAGCGGATGCGACCGCAAGATTCACCGAGGAACAGCACGCCGATCAGTACGCCGATCAGCAGGCTGACCTGGCGTACCGGAACAGCATAACTCACGGGCGCCAGCTGCAGGCCGTAGCGGAAGGAGAGGAAGGACGCCATGATGACCGGCCCCGAGAGGATCACCAGGCTACGGCTGATTCTGAATTCCGCCATGATGCGCCCACGGTACTTGGGTCTCATGATATTCAAGGTCATGAACAACAGCATGAAAACAACCAACAGGGCGGTAAAATGGAAAGGGGAGTAGAGCATGACGCCGGTCTTGTCGATCACCGCGCCGATCGAATAAATGAAACCGGCTGCCAGTGCTGCCAGCACTGCCGGATCACGCAGATTGCGAAAGGGCCTGACCATTTCGCTCCAGGCGAGCGCCCGCAGTTGAATCGAGTAAGCACCGAACAGGATCAGGCCGATGCCGGCCGTGCCTAAGCCGGAGACTTTCTCGCCGAGGAGGAGAACTCCCCAGATCGGCACCCAGAACATTGCTGTCTGCGCCAGCGGATATATCAGCGACAGGTCGCCGCTGCGATAGGCGCGGCCGGAGAACAGGTGGTAGAGCATGAAACAAACGGCGCCGACAACTGCCAGGCCGACCACGCGCCATGAAGGCATGGGAATCGTTCCGGCCATCGGCAACGCCAGGGTCATCAAACTGCCGGAGGCGACGAACATCCACCAGATAAACACGGTCTTGTCGCGGCTGCGCTTGACCAGCAGATTCCAGCACGCGTGCATCACTGCGGAGAAAAGGATTAAAGTAAAAGCGAGGTTCGACATGGCGCCATATTATCCAAGAGAAAGCTTTAGCAATACTAAAATCTTTTTTGAAGAGCCTAAACCTTAGGCCCGACATTGACAGCCGCCTCCGAATTGATATGCTTCATTGGTTGAAACCATTAATAATTTCGGGTAGATGTATTTCCTGAAGGGCCATAACGTCGCACTAATCTTGCTCTGCTCAACTACTTAAGGAGACTTCAAAATGTCTGCAACCCGCATAGAAAAAGATTCCATGGGCGCCATGACCGTGCCCGCCGAGGCACTGTATGGAGCCCAGACCGCAAGGGCCATGGACAACTTCCCGATCTCTGGCATCGGCTTTCCTCGCTCTTTCCTGCGTACAATCGGCATGGTCAAGGAACATGCGGCACAGGTCAACCGGGAGCTCGGCCTGATCGACGAGCGGGTCGCCCTGGCAGTCATGGATGCGGCCGAAGAGGTGATCGTCGGCGACCTGGATGATCACTTTCCCCTCGACGTCTTCCAGACCGGCTCCGGTACCAGCACCAACATGAACGCCAACGAAGTCATAGCCAACCGTGCCTGTCAACTCCTGGGAGAGCCGCTCGGCAGCCGGGCGGTGCACCCCAACGACCATGTCAACTTCGGCCAATCGAGCAACGATGTCATTCCCACCGTCATACATCTGGCCGCCGCCGTGGAAATTAACGAGCACCTGCTGCCGGCTCTTGGCGATCTCTGCAAAACCCTCGGTGAAAAGGCCCGGGAGTTTGACGATATCGTCACCATCGCCCGCACCCACCTGCAGGATGCCACGCCAATTCGCCTCGGCCAGATTTTTGGTGGCTACTTCCGCCAGGTGACTCTGGTATCCGGTGAACTGGAACGTGCCATGGACGGCCTGTGCGAGCTCCCTCTCGGCGGCACGGCCGTCGGCACCGGCCTCAACACTCATCCCGAGTTTGCCCAGAAAGTGATTGCCGGGCTGGCCGAGGTGACCAGGCTGCCGCTGCGCGAAGCAAAAGACCATTTTGCTGCTCAGGCCGGCAAGGAACAGGTGGTTGCCGCCAGTGGCGCTCTAAAAACCACGGCTGTTGCCCTGTTCAAGATCGCCAATGATATCCGCTTTCTGGCCAGTGGTCCGCGTTGCGGTCTCGGCCAGCTGCAGTTGCCAGCCGTCCAGCCGGGTAGCTCGATCATGCCAGGCAAGGTCAACCCGGTCATGGCGGAAAGCCTGATGCAGGTCTGCGCCCAGGTGGTCGGCAATGATGCCGCCGTTACCATTGGCGGCCTCGCCGGCAACTTTGAACTGAATGTCATGATGCCGGTCATGGCGCATAATCTGCTGCAGTCGATCGAACTGCTGGCCAATGTTGTCGGTCAATTCAACGAGCGCTGTCTGCAGGGTCTCATAGCAGACCGGGAACGTTGCGAAGGGCTTATCGAAGAAAGCCTGGCCATGTGTACCGCCCTGGCTCCGGCCATCGGCTATGACCGTGCCGCAGCCATCGCCAAGCACGCCCATGAAACGGGCAAAACGGTCAGGGAGATTGCCCTGGCCGAACAAGTTCTGCCAGAAGAGGAGTTGAACCGGCTGCTTGATCCGCGACCGATGACTGAAGCGGGGATACCGGGGGTGACCAGATAAGGAGACTCGCAGCGAAGAAAATTGAATTAACTGGTTATCCACTTTACTCAAGCGAGACTCAGATTGGCTACTGAGAAGCAGAAAAGCAAAAAGCATTGGCCGCTGCCAACAGTAGGTGCCCCGAGGCAATCAAATCTGATGAACGCTGATCGGGCAAAACCAAAGACCAAAGTCTTATGGTTAAGCAATTCAACGATTCAACGATTCAACAGTTTTTTCAGGCGTCCCGTGCTTTGCCGCACTGCCAACAGGCGCCGAACTGCCCCTCCAGGGTTTCACCACACGCAGGACACGTCCACGAGGCCGCATGTTCATCACTTTTGAACCACTGGTCGAGCAACTGTCTGGCCCGTGGCCAGATTTCATCGTCAACCACCCAGAGTTCGGGGGAGCACTCAAGAAAGGGGATTTCGCCGAGAGCGGCAAAGAGCTGTTCATTGCGAAGCAGACAGACCACACCTTCCCGTTCCAGCAGCTCTTTCAGCAGGCCGGCCTCGGCGCGATCAGTGAGATTGAACGTGTGCAGCTTTTTCATCGATCTGACCAGAGGGGGATGTTCAAACCAGAACTTCCAGCAAGCCCTCGCCCAGCACCTCTTTCTGCCAGTTTTTCAGGCCGGCAACTTTGTCAAGATCTGCGACAGTCCGAGGCTTGGCCAGGGCCAGAGCTTCAAGAGCCGCATTATTGATCAGCACCCCGGGCTCCAGAGCATATTCAGCGGCCACTCCCTGACGCCACTTTTTAAGGGCTTTGACCCTGTCTTCAAGGCCCGGATCCTTTGCCCGCCGCGGTTGACGCGGAATCTGCGGCAGCTCCGCCTCAGGGATATTCATGCCTTCACGAACGGTATCCAGCAGAGTCCGGCCATACCTTTCGATCAGACGCGGCGACAGGCCATCGATGCCGCGCAGATGGCCCATGTCTGTTGGCATGCGTTGAGCAAGCTCCAGCAGCGATTTGTTGCCGAGGATCTTGTAGACCGGCCTGTTGAGCCGTCCGCCCTCCTGCTCGCGCCACTGCATCAGCTTTTCCAGGACACCGAGTTCGCGCCGGGGCAGTACGCCAGCGCCCTTGAAACGGAGACAGAGAGGCCCATCGTTTTCAGTAAAACGCACTTGCTCCATCAGGTCAAACTCTTCCTTCCCCCAGCCCATACGTCCCAAAGTCACCAGGCGCTCCTCAAGGATGGCCACCAGTCGATGCAGGTGACGCGTATCTTCGGCGGCATAGCGTACCATTTCCACTGGCAGGGGGCGCTGTGACCAGTCGGCCTTCTGGAATTTTTTGTCGAGTTCCACGCCAAAATACTTGCGCAGCAGGTCTGCCAGTCCAACCCGCTCCTCTCCCAGCAGCTGGGCGCTGATCATGGTGTCGAACAGGCCGCTGATCTCCAAATCGAAATCACGTTTCAGACTGCGCAGGTCGTAATCAGCGGCATGGAATATTTTCCGGATGGAAGGGTCGGCCAGAACCGGCTGCAGCGGGCTGAGGTCTGTCGCGGCCAAAGGATCAATCAGCACGGTGCGCTGCGGCGTCGAGACCTGGATCAGGCAGACCTGCTCCTGGTAATTGTGCATCGAGTCGGCTTCCAGATCGATGGCGATCGTGGTTTCAAAGGCAAGCAGCCTGGCCAGTTCAGCGATCTGGGTATTCGTTGTCAGAATTTCAATGTGTTCCATTTAATTTTCGTACCTGTTCTTTCTCATTGGTTCTGGTGGATTTCGCATCACGCGCTTTGCAGTTCGTGCCTCTAAACCATGATTCACTCGCAAATACTCATGGGATGGCTAAGCCATCAAACCATTTCCTGCAGATAGTTGAAGGTCGATGTCCCCGGTAAAATCGTGTCCTGAGTAAAAGCCGCCAGTACGCGCCGGCCCTCGGCAGAGGTCGCGCCCAAATGGGCCAGATCAACGATAAAACGACTGCAGCCCATTTTCTGCAATTCACCGAGATGGCCGATCAGGGAAAAGTCCTGTTCCGGACGGACCACCGTGAGGCCGGTGCGATTTTCCACCCGGTAGGCCTCACCTCGATCAGAAACCAGAGGATGCTCGGGTTTAACGCTGCGTAACGGGATACGTGAAACCATCATCGGGAGATTGGCATAGACGGTAACGGCCAGCGGTAGTTCGGTCTCGCGATTGAGGACCGCGGCCAGATTGTCCCGGTCGTCCTCGACATAAAGGGTCGCGGCCGAAAGGCCCAGCTCGCGCCAGGCACAGGCGGCCTGGCTGTTGGTGGTAAAGAGGCGATAACCACTCTCCAGCGCCAAGCCTTCAACACCCTCAAACAGCATTAGCTGACCAATGTTCTGCAGGCGAAAGCGTCGGAAACCAGACTCGATCAGACGTGAGATTTCTGCCTTAAAGGCCGGCCAGGCTTCATCAAAGATAGCCAGAGGCAAGTCCCAGAGGATTCGTTCAGGGGTCTTGATGGCCGCACGACTGACAGCTGAAATCCTGGCGCATGCCTCGGGGGAAAGCGGCAGGATCAATTCGTCTAAACCCTCCAGTTTGAGCAGGGAGAGATCGTGCAGGTTGCCGAGGGCAACAGCAAGACGAGGCGATGCGGACGGCGAAGATCCGGCCGGGACCAGATCCGCCATGGCTTGACGCCGATGATCCGTGCGGGCTTCATGCTGGCGGCCCGCTACGAGGCCGGCCAGCTCCTGATAAAATTCGCGGCGAACGGCGTTAAGGCGGCTGAGCGGCAAGATGACAGCCGGCAGTTGCCCACATTCGAGGCGTCCCAGAACCAGCGGCAACGGGCCGGTTTTGCCGAAGACCTTGGCCAGTACCTCATGCGACAGAGGCCGATCCGTTGCCGGAAACGATTCAACCGTATAGTGGCGGGCAAGCGACAGACCATGACAGGCCGCTGTGATTTCGATACGTTCAGGAGTCGGCATGCTAAATGCGAGTTCGACCACCGCCTCCCCGGCAGAAACACTCTCCAGGCGTTTGTGGCAAGCCGACTGGCTCAGGTTAAAGGCCTTCCCCGCAGACACCTTGTAGACACGGTCACCAACACGAAAACTCTTGTCCGGCGGAATACCTACGGCAATACCTTGCCCTGCGCTGGCGTTATTAACCGGTTTCTCAGCAAGGCGCAGGTCACGAATCGTAAACGCCGTGCCCGGTTTGTCAGTGGCCGGCTGGATGCGCAGGCGGTCTCCCAGGTGCACCGGGTCGCGGGGAACAAAGAAGAGCAGACCGCCCTCACAACGCTCGACACTGCCGATCAGCCGCCCGGTGGCGCCATGCACGCCGGGGTTGACCATGTCGCAGGGAGAACTGCCCGGCAGGAAACCGCGGGTCGGCTGGCGCCCGAACGATTCCTTGAGCAGTTCTTTCGCCGCAGCAATTGCCCCTGCACGATCCCGCTCCGCAGCATCGAGAACCGTGCGGTACGCCTGAATGACATTGGCCACGTATTCGGCGCTCTTCATGCGCCCCTCGATTTTGAAGCTCATGACCCCTGCGGCGGCAAGCTCGGGCAACAGGTCGATCGCTGACAGATCGTTGGGCGAAAAGTAGTATCCGTCTTTGCCCTTGTGGTGATAACGCCGCCGGCAGGGCTGGGCGCAACGGCCGCGGTTGCCGCTCATGCCACCGAGCCAGGAGGAGAAGCTGCACTGACCTGAGAGGGAGAAGCAGTGGGCGCCGTGGATAAAGTGCTCAAGATCAAGGCTGGTCGTGCTCTTGATCACCGCGATTTCCGCCAGGCTCAATTCACGAGCCAGCACGGCGCGGGAGAAACCAAGGCGCTCCGCCATGCGTACTCCGGCGGTATTGTGGATGGTCAGCTGCGTCGAGGCATGCAGCTCCAAGCCAGGGAAGTGACGCCTGGCCAGGCGCCAGACGCCGAGATCCTGGAGGATCACCGCATCGATGCCGATCGCCTCAACTGCAGCCAGAATATCAATCAGGTGTGACAGCTCTTTTTCTTTGACCAGCGTGTTAAGAGTCAAAAAGACGCGCCGCTGGCGGGCATGGGCATAACCGACCATACGTTCCAGCTCGTCGCGATTGACATTCTTGGCCTTGGCCCGTGCGGAAAACTCCTTGAGGCCAACGTAAACCGCGTCAGCCCCGAATTCCATCGCTGCGAAGAACGCTTCGAGACTACCCGCAGGGGCAAGGAGCTCTGGTTTTTGCAATGCATGGTTGTGCGTCATCTATGGCTTGTTTCATCGAAAGGAAAAGCCGGGAAAACCCCGGCCGGATAGATACTTGCGTACTTTAACACGCTACGAGCCCGGCTGGCAAGCAGGAGCTTTAACTCTGGGGAATGGGGGCTGGTATGATTCTTTGAAATGGGGTTGATTGAGAATACGCCGTGCTACGAAACCAAGCCCTCCTCCCATCTGCCAGCCTCCAGCCTCCAGCCTCCAGCCTCCAGCCTTCAATCCCCGCCCTCACCTCCAGCGCTCGCCACTCCAGCTACACATGGTGAAGTGCCCCGGTCGGGTTCCGGTGATGGCCAGAGACCCTTCTCCTCCGCTCAGATAGACCGCCCCGGGCCCCATTTCACTGAAACCGTGCGCGTTGAATTTGATGCATGGCCGGTCATCACACGGTGCATAGGTGGGACTGGAGAACGAGATGGCGCTTGTCGGCGGACCGACGACATTGCTGCAGGCCCGCCGATCAATACCGTCTACCCAGCCGAAGGCAACTCCGGGAGGCAAGCTTTTTCGCCAGAGTCGATCGCATTCGCCTGCTTCCGCCACATTATCACCATTGTGGTCCTGCCATACATAAGCTTCATAGCTCTGCGCAGTTGGATCAAATACCAGGAAGGTCCGCTGTAAGACCAGAGCGCCGTTACTTACGGACAGGCTGCTGGACATTTCGGCTCGGGCCTGGACCGCCTTGAGATCTTCAAGCACCTGATGCCCGGCCCGCTTGAGGACCCAGCCGCGCACCATCTGCCTTCCGCCCCAGGTTGACACACAGACCAGGATGCTGACCATGGCCATCACCAGCAGCAGTTCCAGCAGCGTCAAGCCACAAGAGCCGCGGCCTTTTTGCGGCATGCAGAAATCAGGTTCCTTCCCGTGATTCATCTTTGCCGCCACGACAAAATCCTCACCGAACCGGGACTGCCGGTTGATTCCATCAGGCGACTGGCGCTTCCGAGCTGGGTTACTTCGCCGGTCAAGGCCACCGAGACTGCCACCCCGGGTTCCATCACAATTCCCCCGACAGTCGCAGCGGGCGTTTCACGGCTGACGTCTTCTTCACCAGCACTATTGAGTACCACGACCCGACCCGAAGTCGGTTGTTCAATAGAGGTCCTGGCCAGAGAGAGATAATCAACCGCCGTGCCGAAGAGCAGATTGCCCGCGGCATCAACCACAGGTGCCTGCCAGACCTTTTCTCCCGCCGCCAAAGGGTAAGTCCAGAGCAGGCGTCCGCCGTCGGGCAGAAGCTCCACCGCGTAAACGGCATATGGATAGCTGTTGTCTGCATGCTCCACACCGCCGGTACCAAACACCACCATCCGCCCCTGGACAGCAACACCTGCGCCTATCGGCTCTGCGGGACCTGCCGGAACCTGATAAATGGGTACGTCGCCATAGGCACGACCCTCTTCAAGGTCCAGCGCCCAGAGCTGCCCTACCAGGTCGCCGAAGACCAGCGTATCACTCCTGCCGTTTCCATCAAGATCCATGAGTGCCGGAACGGCTGGGGTAGCGTCGGGCACGGGACCTGATGCCGCATAGGGAGCACTGAACGTCCAGAGTATCTGACCTGTTTCCAAAGCCAGAGCAAGGGCGTGAATACCTGAAGACTCCGCCCCTGCAGCGAAATCGGCCGTAAGGTAAATACAGTTCGACGACACCGCATCGGCACCACAGTGATCAACCGCAACACCGCGGGTTCGACCGACAGCTTCCCCGGGCAGGAGCTTTTCCCAGAGCAACTCGGGCTGGTAAGGGTCGGTGATATCCATGACAAAGAGACAGCTGCGTCGACCCTGCACGATGGTGCCGGTCGCAACCAGCAGGGTCGACCAGCTGCGGCGGCCGTCGCCATCGAGATCCAGAAACAGTTCCCTGACCACCGGTGAACCATCGAGATGAATGGCAATGTCAGCGATATTCTCGTCCAGAGGCTGCTCCTTGAGATGAGAAAGAAAGCTGCCCGGCAGGTACGCCCAGAGTTCTATTCCACCATCGGGGTCATTGATCAGGTAATTACCGGTTTCAGCGTTCCAGCGGCTGACAAAAATTGCATGCAGCAGACCGTCTTCGGCTCCGACATAGAGAACTCGACCGCGCTGACCCAGCAGAGCATTGACCTGACTGCGGTCTACCAGAACCGGCGAAGAGCGGCTGATGCTCCAGAGCCGTTGCGGATCATCGCTGGAGCCGGCAACCTGGTCCGGCGTGCCGCCGCGACGACCGCGCACGGCATGCACCAACATCTCTGCTTCAGCTGTCGAAGCTACGCCCAGTGCATGCTGCAACTCGGCTGCCTGCCCGGCAGTCAAGGGTAGCTGCATTCCAGCAAGGTTGGTGAAGACGCTGCGATACAGGTTGTCGCGCTGGATTCTTGCGGGAGGATCGCTGCTGGCAAGATCACCCGGGCTGCCTCCGACACCGGCCAGAGGCACCCGCTCGGCAGCATCCCAGAGCGTGACCGGGATAGTATCGAGGATATCGATGGCGCGCAGGTGACCACGATGCCAAGGATATATCGCGCTGGCAACATAGAGGACACCATCGGCAATGACCGGGGTGGTTGTCACATATTCCTGTGGCAGGCCATCGCCGAGGGCCGTGCTGTTCCTGATCAGCCACAAACCAGAGCAGAGCAATATGCAAACGCAATTCCGACACAACTTCATTTCCCCCTCCTTTTGTTGATCAACTCGCTACTGACCTTAATCCGCAACACCATAGGTCCTGACCGGCAGTTCGGACAGACTGGTGCCCGGTGCGTTCGCCGTCGCGGCCGGTTGGCCCCATCCGGACGTCGCTGACAAATCAAAACCACAGAGGCTTTCAATGATGGCCTCTGTTCCCTGCCTGCCGCTGGCACGCGCCAACACGAATATTTTCAAGTCGTTGTCGTTGCGCATATCGCCATCACCGTCCGGGTTGTCACGCAGGTAAATCTCTACGGGCAACCCGTTGACCTCGCTCACCCAGACAGGGGTTAAGGGGTAGACCTGGGGCGTAGCGGTTATCAAATAATGCTGCCAGCCTCCTGAGTTCGAATAGTTGGCGGCCAGCTGCTGTCGCGCCGATTCGATGCCGGCCTGTGCCGCCCAGAAAAGCTGTTCACGGTTGGCAGCATCGGCGGCCTGACGGGTTGACTGCCAAACCTTCTCGGTGAGGACATGGGCCAGGATCAACAGCAGCGTTAACGTCAGCACCACACTTACCAGCGCCATGCCCCGCTCATTGCAAACCATGATTTTTCACCTCGACCAGTTGTGACACCAGGCTGCGCCGATAATGGTCCCGGAAAGGCCCATAGCTGCGGTTGCCCAGTATGTAGATGGTTTCATTGAAATAGCCGTGATCGGGACGCAGGTCCCGCACCAGCAGACTGATACGCACGCCACGAATATCCTGTGGCCTTGCCGGCCGGTTGACCAGGGAACCGTTTTCCAGAAGATACTCGAACTGCAGTCCGTCCACCGCATCGTCAAGAATGTCCCGACTGGTGAAATCGTCTCGCTGCAAACGCTTGCTGCCCGCGGAGGGGTCAAGTTGAAAAGAATAGGCACGCACGCCGAGTACTTCTGTATCGGCGGGGACATCCTGGACAAGGGGCTGAATCAGCTGCAGGGACAGATCGGCATGCTGTACCGCATAGCAGGCGCGATGATTGGCGAGTACCAGGTGGTTGATCGCCTCGGGAGTCGGCTGCAGCTCACGAGTAGAACCTGGGCTGAGATTGGGCCTGCGATTCAACATCAACCCAGTCTCGCCGGACAGCCCCGGTTGCGCCAGACGTAGCGGCGGCGCAAATGAAATAGCCTTGACGATTGTCAGCCGATCATCCTCATCGCTACCATCATCGAAGAGGATCGAAAAGGCCAGGGTTTCGAGAGGATCACCATTCAGACTGTCATGAACCAGGGAAAGCGCCGCACCGCCAGCCACCCGGGGCACCGGGCCGAGTAGAAAGGCAGTATCGCGGATCTCGCTGGCGAGGAAGCGGATCAGGCGCTCGCCCCGGTCCTGCAGGTCGTTGCGGTTGATTTCGATCAGAATGCGTGACTGAAAGTTGATCACCATCTGCAAGATCATGAGACCGACGATAGAAGCGATCGTCATGGCGACCAACAGCTCAGCCAGGGACATGCCGGCACAGAATTCTTTTTTCATGGCGCCGAGCGGATCGTCTGCAGCTGATAGCCATGGATTCGGCCCTGCTGCTGCCAGCGTGCCGTTACCGTGATTCTGCACTGATCAAGTTGCGGTATGTTCTGTTCGACCTGCTGTTGAATCTCGATTCCAGCAACCGACAAGGGCTCATCGGCAACCACCGCCAGGCTGGCATAGTCGACCACCTGCAGTTCCGTCATCACTTCACCAGCAAAACGTCGCGCCTGGGCATGCCGGCTGTTGCCATGGTTTACCTGCAGAGTGGTTATCAACAAAGGCAAAAGCCCCATGCTGGCAATCAGGAAGATCACCAACGACACCATCACCTCGACCAGAGTAAAGCCCTTCCCCCCTCTATCACAAAAGATTGACATTGTTCCCTCCAGGCAGAATGCATAATAAGGCTCAAGACATCGACTCCATAACCGCGACTCAACCGAGCAGACCCTGATCCGCCAGGCTGATATAACGGCCGCTGCCGATAATGATATGGTCGAGCACCCGCACTCCCATTAACTCACCGGCATCACGCAGACGGGATGTTAATTCCAGATCTTCACGACTGGGTGCCGGATCGCCTGAGGGGTGGTTATGCACAAAGATAACCGCCGCCGCAGACTCGCGGATCACTGGCTGGAACACTTCCCTGGGATGTACGATGCTGGCATTTAAACTGCCTTCGGAAATCTGGATTTCGCGAAGAACGCGATTCTTGCTGTCAAGCAGCAAGGTGAGGAAGACTTCCTTTTTACGATCGCGCAGCCGCTCGTGGAAATGGACAAAGACTTCGCGAGAACTGGTAAAATGGACACCTGGGGAGAGGGGGGTGGCGACAAACCGGCGGGCCAGTTCACCAACAGCAAGGATTTCAGCTGCTTTGGCCGGTCCAATGCCGGGCACATCACAGAGCTCCGCGACCGCTGCCGACGCCATGGCGCGCAGCGAACCGAACGTGTTCAGCAAGTGGCGGGAAAGATCGAGCGCAGTAGTGCCGCTACCGGCATGACCGGTGCGCAGAATCAACGCCAGCAGTTCAGTATCACTGAGGGTTGTGGGACCTGTAGACAGAAGCTTTTCCCGAGGCCGGTCGGCCACGGGCCAGTCCTTGATGCAGGACATTGCCCCCTCCTTTTTATCTGATCAAAAAACATAAAAATAGAGCTGATCAAATACCATAAAAAGCACTCATAATGCAAGCCTCTTTTTGTCAGCAACGAAAGCGATGGTTGACTTGCACTGAAATCCCCATCTATCATTGAGTTATCATGGCTTGGCTACCGCTGGTAGTCGGGCCCTTCTCAACTTGAGGGGTGAGTATGGCTTTACTTAAAATTCGGCACTATCCCGACCCGGTCCTGAAAAAGGTCGCAGCACCGGTCACCGAGTTTGATGAGACCCTGCGTCAACTGGCCCATGACATGGCGGAAACCATGTATGCGGCCCCTGGCGTCGGCCTGGCTGCGCCGCAGGTCGGCATCAGCAAGCGCCTGACCGTGATCGATTGTTCATCGCGGGATGAAGCGGCACAGTTACTGGTCTTGATCAACCCGGAAATTATTGACCAGGAAGGTGAAAGCTGTGAAGAAGAGGGCTGCCTTTCGGTTCCTGAGTACTATGCCAAGGTCAATCGCAGCGCCGTAGTCAAGGTCCGTTTTCAGGATCTGGATAAACAGACCCATGTCATCGAGGCCCACGGGCTGACGGCGGTTGCCTGCCAGCACGAGATCGATCACCTCAACGGCATCCTTTTCATCGACCACCTTTCGCCGCTCAAGCGCAGCCTGTTTCGCAAGAAATGGAAGAAAATCCAGGACCATATGACGGAGCAGATGTAATGCGACCACAGGACCTGCGCACCGTTTTTATGGGAACTCCCGATTTTGCTCTGCAAACCCTGCAGGGCCTGATTGACGCCGGATGCAATCTGGTTGGCGTTTACACCCAGCCCGATCGGCCCAGAGGCCGCGGCAAGCAACTCGCGGCGCCACCGGTCAAGGAACTGGCCCAGAAGTGCGGCATTCCCGTCTACCAACCTGTTAAGTTGCGTCAGCCCGAAGCCGTTGCCGAACTTGAAGCACTGGCACCTGACCTGATTGTGGTGGTTGCCTACGGACAGATTCTGCCGAAGAGCGTACTCGATATCCCGCGCCACGGCTGCATCAACGTGCATGCCTCCCTGCTGCCGAAATTTCGCGGCGCGGCGCCGATCAATAAAGCGATTATCGACGGCGAGACAGAAACCGGCATCACTACCATGTCTATGGATGCCGGACTCGATACCGGCGACATGCTGGTCAAAAAAACCCTCTCGATTAGCCCTCTGGAAACCGCCGGTGAACTACATGATCGTCTGGCTATTCTCGGGCGCGAAGCCATGGAGGAAACCCTGCGGCAACTCTGTGCCGGTACCCTGCAGAGAGACGTTCAGGACACTAGCCAGAGCACTTACGCGGCACTGATGAAAAAAGAAGACGGTCGCATTGATTGGAGTCACTCGGCTGTGGACATACATAACCAGGTGCGCGGCCTCGACCCCTGGCCTGGAGCCTACACCTCGCTTAACGGCGAGCTGCTCAAACTGGCCAAGACCAGCCCGGAAACCGACGACTACGGCAAACCGGGCAGCATTGTCTCAGCCGATGGAGACGGCGTACGCATCGCATGCGGCAGCGGCACCTTGCTGGTTAAAGAGCTGCAACTGGCCGGCCGCAAGCGCCTCGCGGCTGGAGACTTCCTGCGTGGCTGCAGCCTTAAACCGGGCATGATTCTGGAGTGAGCCCGGCTGTCGTATAGTCACGCCTTGATTTCCGACAAATTGGTTCTATATTGAAGGCTCACGGAGAATCCGGGCCGTGACATTCACCATTAAGGAACAGGACATTGACCATGATGAATACCTTGCGTACCGTGCTTCTGCTTACGGTCCTGACTCTCGTGCTGGTTTTTATCGGCGGGTTGATCGGCGGCCAGCAGGGCGCCCTCATTGCCCTGATTTTGGCTGGCGTTATGAACATGGGCTCGTACTGGTTTTCCGACAAGATCGTCATCAGGATGTATCGCGGTCGTCAGGTCACCAGTGGCCCGCTTTTCAACGTGGTTGCCGAAATCTGCCGGGCCAACCAGCTGACGATGCCCAAGGTTTACACCCTGCCGCAGCCGACCCCCAACGCTTTCGCCACCGGCCGCAACCCCGAGCATGCAGTCGTCGCCGCAACCGAAGGGATCTTGAATATCCTCTCCCACGACGAACTGAGGGGGGTCATGGCACACGAGATGAGCCACGTCTTGCATCGTGATATCCTGATCGGTTCAATCGCCGCGACGATCGCCGGGGCCATCACCTATCTGGCACACATGGCACAGTGGTCTGCGATTTTTGGTGGTTTCGGTCGCAATGACGAAGACAGCAACCCGCTCGCCCTGATCGCCCTGGCGATCATCGCTCCGATGGCGGCCATGCTGATCCAGATGGCGATCTCCCGTTCCCGGGAGTACGAAGCCGACAAGAGCGGCGCTCAGCTATGCGGCAGCCCCCTCTCTCTGGCCAATGCCCTGCGCAAACTGGAGAATGCCAATCAAGCCGCTCCCATGCCCAGGGTTAATGAGGCAACGGCACACATGTTCATAGTCAGCCCTCTGCGAGGCGGTGGGGTTACCGCCCTTTTCGCTACTCACCCGCCGATGGCGGAGCGGATTCGCCGTCTTGAGGCGATGACCTGACCCCAGAGACATATCAACGAATGTTAAATGCCCCGCAATAATCAAAAGCCCAACCCTTTGGACGCCCGCTACGGGGCTTTTGATATTCTGTTGCATGTCGAACAGGGCGGTTATGCCGACCGGTTGCTCGATAACTATCTCCAGCGTCATCCGTCCATGGACGTGCGCGAGCGGGGATTGTTGACCGAGTTGGTTTACGGCATCCTGCGTCTGCGCGGCCGTCTCGATTTTGCTCTCGCCCTTTTCAGCCGCCAGCAGTTGCAGCGCCTTGAACCCGGAGCGCTGCGCCTCTTGCGGCTTGGCGCCTACCAACTGCTGGAGCTCGACCGCATTCCACCGCACGCTGCGGTGCATGCAACCGTCGCGCTGGCTCATCAGGTCGGCCTGACCCGGGTAGCCGGACTGATTAATGGCACCCTGCGCACCTTAGAGCGAGAACGCGCCACCATCGCCTGGCCAACCCCGGACAACCTCCGGGCCTATCTCCAGCACGTCTGTAGTCTGCCTGGCTGGCTGGCCAAAGAACTGCTGCGCCAGTTTCCCAACATTGAATCCCGCTCTCTGGCTGAAGCTCTCGCTGAAGCAGCGCCGCAGACACTGCGAACGAACACGTTAAAGACCAATCGCGAATCCCTCCTTGCAGCTCTGGCGGAGGCTGGGCACACTGCCAGAGCTTGCCGCTATGCGCCCGAAGGAATCATCATCGAAAAACGTGCCGAACATGCTCTTCCGGGAGATCGTGCCGGCTGGTACCAGATCCAGGATGAGGCAAGCATGCTGATCGCTCACTTGCTCGATGCCCAAGCTGGCGATGCTGTCCTTGATGCCTGCGCTGCCCCAGGTGGTAAGACCACCCACATCGCCGCCTTGACCGGCAATCAGGCCAGGATTCTGGCTCTCGACAAATATCCCCAACGGGTTGAGCTGATAAATCAGGGAGCCGAACGGATCGGCTGCCATGGAATCGAGGCGCGCTGCTGGGATCTCACGGAGAAACCCGACTTTCTCGAACTTGAGAGTTTTGACCGCATCCTCGTTGATGCCCCGTGTAGCGGCCTTGGCGTGCTGCGCCGCAACCCGGAAAGCCGCTGGAGCAGACAACCGGCCGACATCCAAAACCTGGCCGAGCTGCAAAGCACGATCCTCCGCCAGGTGGCACCACTTCTGCGCCCCGGCGGACACCTGCTCTACTCGGTCTGCACCTTCACCGCTGCGGAGACAGATGCCGTGGTCGAGGATTTTCTGGCATCCCAACCCGGCTTTGTACAAGAAGATTTTCGCACCCTGTTGCACGCCGAGTGGCGAGAACTGGCCACCGACTCAGGATGCGTGCGCACTTTGCCGCATCATCACGATGGCATGGACGCCTTTTTCGCAGCAAGATTTGTGAAACTGTGAAGAGTCAGGGGTAAATATTTTAATTTGACTGAGCAAGCCAATTGTCACGGATTCAGGGAATAGGTTATAAAAGGATCTGGTAACTATTCAGATCCCTTACTCAACGGCACAGCATGTGGGCTGCAGCTGTTGCTTGCGGGAAGTTAAGTAATATCGTTGGACGCAGGAAATGGCTGCAGACCACATGCACTCGCTTATGTGCTGAATAGTTACAGGATCTGATTCTGTCTTTTTCTGCATGACTTCCGCTCGTTCGCTAATATTTTAGCGCCACCGGGTGACCTGAGTGGTCATTGGCCATGCTGCTGCCTTGGAGTTCACCATGATCAAGATTGCCCCATCTATACTCTCCGCGGATTTCTCGCGGCTCGGTGAAGACATTCAGGCCGTTGACCGCGCCGGTGCCGATTACATCCATGTCGATGTCATGGATGGTCATTTCGTCCCCAACATCACCATCGGCCCGCTGGTTGTTGAAGCCCTGCGCAAGGTCACCGACAAGCCTCTCGACGTGCACCTGATGATCGAGAACCCGGACCTTTACATTCCCGAGTTCGCCAGAGCCGGTGCAGGCATAATCACCGTCCACCAGGAAGCGGTGCCGCATCTGCATCGCACCGTGCAGTTGATCAAAAGCCTGGGGATAAAGGCCGGCGTCTCTCTCAACCCGGCCACGCCGGTAGATACCCTCGAGGTCATTCTCGACGAACTTGACCTGGTCCTGATCATGTCAGTCAACCCCGGCTTCGGCGGCCAGGCATTTATCCCCTCGGCGCTCGACAAGATCCGCGCCCTGCGTCAACGCATCACACAACGCGGCCTCACAACCGAGCTGGAAGTCGATGGTGGTATCAAGATTGACAACATCCGCGCCGTGGTTGCTGCAGGGGCCAACGTGTTGGTGGCCGGCAGCGCCGTTTTCAATACAGACGACTATGCCGCAACCATCTCGGCCTTGCGAAAGTGTGCTGTCAGCATAACAACCTGATGCTTGACCGCGACCGCCTGACCAGTCATCTGCAGATTTTTCCTCGCCAAACCATTCCGTTGGCCTCGTTACGCCCAGCTGCAGTTCTCCTGCCTCTCTATCAGCGTGATGCCAGCGACTACCTGCTTTTTACGGAACGCACAGCACATCTGGAGCACCATGCTGGAGAAATTTCCTTTCCGGGAGGCGGTCAGGATGCCGGGGACGCCAATCTGAGTGCGACCGCCCTGCGCGAAACCGAAGAAGAGCTGGGTATAACACGTGCACGCATCAAGGTTTTGGGACGCCTGGATGATTTCTATTCTATCCACGGCTACCATGTTGTTCCCTTTGTTGGCACCATCCCGGTTCCTGACAACCTGCAAATAGACCCTTTTGAAATCGCCGGGACCTTTGAAGTCCCGCTCGATTATTTCCGTGACCCATCTGTCCATCGTGTCGAAAACTGGCAGCATCGCGGCCGCACCTGCCCGGTCGACTTTTACCGGTTCGAACAACATGTCATCTGGGGGCTGACGGCCGCAATTCTGCGCCAGTTTCTGGAGGAATCCGCTGCGTTTCGCTAGCAGTCTGTCGGAGAGTCGTTACGGTTCATTTTGAGAGGAGTATTGAAAATCCGGTGCGCACAAGGCATGGCGATTGCGGAGCATGGATTGCAGCCGGCGAAAGAGCCGGGATGGGCGGCTACGACCTGATCCCGCCATTCGGCAGAGTGGAGTTGGCGGTTGCGTTGATTACGTTGATTCGGCGGGGCGGATGACCAGTCCGAGCAAGGCATCCAGTTCGCCCCGTTCATCCAGATCGAACAGTTCTCTGCAGCCGCCGATCGGGGCATCGTTGATAAAAATCCCCGGCACTGTCTGGCGCTGACTGAGTTGCTGCATTTCTGCTGCCTTGAGCTGATCATCGGTGATATCATACTCAATGAAATCCACACCCTTGATGCGCAGCAGCTCTTTGGCTCGCTGACAATAGATGCAGTAAAGCTTGGTATATATCTTTATTTTGACGTTCATAACCCTACCTGTCTGGTATTAGTTTCTGTTGCGGATTAAGATTACCCAGGACATGGCAGAATGCAAGCTGAGAAAAGGAGAATCCGGTGATCTTGAACTTTTGCAAGGGCCTGTGTATGTTCGTGCTGGCGCTGATTGTCATTGCATGCAGCAGCCAGGTTAAGCCGACAGCCAAACTGGGAGAGATGAGTCAGGACACCTTCATGTCCGACTTGCGCTGGAAGAGCTTCAAAGCAGCAGCCAGCCTTATGCTGCCGGAGCATCGCCAGGGCTTCATGAAAACCTTCACGGCACTGAAGGACATTGACATCACTGATGTCAGGCTCATAGACATGCAGAGATCGGAAGACGGGCGGCGTTTTGAGACGACAGTTGAAATGGAATACTACCTGCTGCCGTCGGTGACCCTAAAGACCTTCAGATTCGATCAAACCTGGTTGCTTTTTGATGACGACGATCCCGCGCAGCAAGGGTTCCTCATTGTCACACCCTTTCCTGACTTCCCCTGAATCTGCCTGCACCGATAAATTAACGGAGTGTGAATGCATGCAACGCCAGCG
The DNA here is from genome assembly GCA_051305855.1 of Desulfuromonadales bacterium. Taxonomy (GTDB): domain Bacteria; phylum Desulfobacterota; class Desulfuromonadia; order Desulfuromonadales; family BM103; genus M0040. The sequence continues at coordinate 2,568 of JBPPMB010000041.1, read as the reverse complement.
CTTCCGGCATTCGAAAATCGCTTTGCAATGCTCTCAGAGAACACTGGTACAAGCAGCTGTCAAAACTCAAATTTCCCTTGATTTCACCGCTGTCCTTATGGTATTTAGCTGCATACTGTATACAAAATGAAACGCATGGAATCAAGGCACATATCGCGACAAAAAGGCGCTGAAGCGCTTTTTTTGCTGCGGCTCTGTGTGTCCAAAAGCTGACCGAAACGGGAGGTTCAACTTGGCTGAAATGGTTTTTTCCAGCTGGGGCGGCAAGGTGGTCGACAACCGGCAAGGTGGCGAGCCGGCAGCGACGGCGTTCAAGCTGCCGGGCAACTACCTTGAAGAAGGCAACCTAGGCGCCTTCATGGGCTGGGACGGCGTAATCGTCCTGGACAAAGATATCGACATCGTCAGCATGGCCGCCGAATATATGAAGCGGGTCCAGGAGAAGTATTGCTGCGCCAAATGCACCCCAGGCAAACGTGGCACGCGGGTCATGATGGACACCCTGGCGCGCATCGTTGCCGGACATGGCGACGAGAGCGATCTGGACACCTTGACCGGTTTGAGCGAACTGCTTGAAAACTGCAAGTGCACTCTGTGCATGACCGCAGCCAGGCCGGTTCTCGACACCGTTAAATATTTCCGCGATGACTACCTGGCCTATCTGCGCGGCGAACGCAAAAACAAGCAGGCCAAGGCCTATCACGACAAGCTGACCGCACCCTGCATGGACCGTTGTCCAGCACACATTGATATCCCGGCCTATGTCGAGGAAATCAAGGATTACCGCCCCGATGAGTCTCTAGCCACCATTCGTCGCAACATGCCGATTCCTGCTGTCTGCGGACGGGTTTGCCCGCATCCGTGTGAATCGGCCTGCCGCCGCGCCCTGATTGACGAGCCGATCAGCATCATGGTGCTCAAGCGCGTGGCTGCCGATCACGAGCTGCTGCATGTGCAGGAGCCGCCGATGAAGCCGAAGAAAACGACCGGCAAGAAGATCATCGTTGTCGGTGCCGGCCCCGCCGGTTTGACCTGTGCCTACTACCTGGCGCTGGAAGGGCACAAGGTCAAGATCATTGACATGCTTTCCGAGCCGGGCGGCACGGTTGCCGTCGGCATTCCTGATTACCGTATGCCACGGCCGCTGCTGCAGCGTGAAGCGGACATCATCGCCGCCCTCGGCGTCGAAATCGAATACGGCGTCAAGCTCGGCCGCGACGTTTCGCTGCGTGAGCTCAAAGAGCAGTACGATGCGGTCTTCCTCGGCACCGGTGCTTTCAAGTCAAAGCCGATGGGCGTTGAAGGTGAGGATAAAGGCTACGAGGGATTTTCTGAAGGCGGTATCAACTACCTGCGCGCCGTCGCCCTCAACCAGGGGATGGTCACACCCAAGCGCGTAATCGTCGTTGGCGGCGGCAACACAGCCATCGACTGTGTGCGTGTCGCCCTGCGTGAAGGGGCCGAAGACTCGATCCTGGTCTATCGTCGGACCCGCAAAGAGATGCCGGCGGAATCCTACGAGGTCGACGACGCTGAAGAGGAGAATGTCCAGTTCGAGTTCCTGCGCAATCCGACCCGCCTGATTGTCGAAAACAACACGGTGGTAGGCGTTGAGGTGATCAAAATGGAGCTCGGCGAGCCCGATGATTCAGGGCGCCGCCGGCCACAGGAAGTCCCCGGCAGCGAATACATCATCCCCTGTGACATGGTCATCCCGGCCATCGGCCAGGATCCCGACCTCTCTTACCTGGAAGACGGTGACTACGGCATCAAGCAGACCCGCTGGAACAGTATTGTCACCAAGGGCGGAACCATGATGACCGATAACGAAGGGGTGTTCGCCGGCGGCGACTGTGAATACGGAGCCATGACCGTAGTTCTTGCGGTCGGTCACGGCCGCCGCGCCGCCCGCGCCATGCACCGCTATCTCATGGAAGGCAAAGCCTATCTTGACCAGGAGGATGCCATGGAGGATATCGTCAACAATCTCGGTGTTTTCGACAAGACCGAGAACGTCGGCATCATCGGCGGCCTCCACCGTGAACATCAGCCCAAGGTGAACGGGGCTGAGCGCGCACATAACTACGATGAAATCGAGCTGGCCATGCCGGAAAGTCAGGCGGTCAGAGAAGCCGAGCGTTGCCTGCGCTGCTACCGCGTTGCCATGCTGGCAGTCAACTAGTTTTCGTCCGGAAACGGCCCTTTTCCACAATCTCTGCGTCAATCGGCGTATTTGATTGTGCGGCGTAAAGTACTACGCCTCCGCTCAAATCCTTGATTTCCTTGACCTTGCGAAAAATTGCTCGTTTGCAGATCGAAAACTGTGCCTGTGATGTCCGGAGTTTCCGGATGATCACCAACTAACGAACTCTAAGCACTTACCGACTAACTGATTAAAGGGTAGATTCAATGATCAACCTCAAGATCGACGGCAAAGCTGTCCAGATTACATCAGGGGCAACCATTCTTGATGCGGCAGAAAAAGTGGCCATCAAGATTCCGACCCTCTGTTACCTGAAAAAGGTCTCCCCGACCGGCGCCTGCCGCATCTGCGCGGTCGAAGTCGAG